>NZ_JBEXSX010000066.1:0-54959 GCF_040613835.1 Streptomyces sp. NPDC006207
CCCCACATGAACACCCCCACACCCCCACCCGCAACCACCCCGCGGGGCCCCGCGCCCCCCCCCCCACGGCGTCATGCCGTCATGCCGTCATGCCGGCCCGGGACAAGGCGCTTGTCAACCTGGCCTCTGGGACACCTCGTACAAGGGAACTCAGAGCGGAGCCGTGGTACGGGATCCCGCTGACAGCCAACGTGAACCACGCCCGCAGTCCCGCCGCCGGAGGCAATGGGGGTGCGGGCGCAACGGCCGTGACAGCGGTTCGTGCATGCCGTCGTAAGCGCCGGTGAGCCATACGGTAGCGCCGACCACCCGCCACGGTGGTGCCGAGCAGGGAGCGTGGGGCGAGCAGGATGCCCCCAGGCACACGCCCGCGGCGTACGAGGAGACCGTTCTTCTCGTACACGACTGCGGCAGCTTCGGGCATGCCGCCTGGCAATACACATGTCGCAGGGCTCCGCGCAGTGGCCCGTCCCGGCACGGCTGTAGTTGATCGGGCGCCGGTTGACAGCGATGGTCTTGGCAGCCACGTCGCGAGGTGCCGCTCCGTCACAGTTGGAGAGGCCGTTCCGGCCGCCCTGGCAGGTACACCGGGCCTCGGGCGAGTCTGTCGACCGCAACGGTCCAGGCGGCCTCGCGACGGCGGTGTCGGCAAGGTGGGCGTTGCCGCCGTCGACGATGACGTCACCGCAACTGGCACGGGCGCGCACAACCCGCTGATCACGTCTGCACCGACGACCAACGGAGGAGTGTCGGCCACCGGTCAGGCGGCCGAGGCTCGTTCGCCACCGCTGGCATCGGTGATGGTGAGCACACGGCGTCGGTGAGATGCGCGCCCACGACGTAGCGCGTATCGGCTTTGCTGATCGGTCGTACGAAACGTTGTGGGGCCCGGGACATTCGGGCCCCACAACGCATCCGCACCGGTGACCACCGCGTGCGCCGGCGAGATTGCTCAGGTCGGGCGAAGATCAGCGCGAGCAGGGTCAGGCCGACGACGACGATCTGCATGGCGATGAAGCACCCAGCCGGGAGCGATGCCCGCGTAGGTCGGAGAACGCGCGGCCGATGGTGACCGCGGGGTTCGCGAAGGAAGTGGAGGCTCTCGGCGACGTGCCTTGTACCTGCGCGGCTACGGTTTCGGCTGTGCTCTTCTGGGCGCAGCGGCATTGCCCCTCACCCGGTACATGCCGATGGAGTCGTGCGTGGTGGTGGCGGCGAAGCCGAACTTTTCGTAGAGGTGGCGGGCGGGGCCGTCCGCGATCAGCGAGATGTAGGCGGTGGCGGGGGCCCGGCGATCCAGTTCGTCGGTGAGAGCGGCCATGATGCGCCTGCCGAGGCCACGTCCTTGGTGTTCGGGGTGAACGCAGACGTCGACGATCTGGAACGCGGTGCCGCCGTCACCGATGATGCGGCCCATGCCGATGGGCTGCTCCTCATGGTGGACGAGTACGCCGTACCAGGTGTTGGGCAGGGCAAGCTCAACCGCCTCGGGGGCTTTGTCCGAGAGGCCGGCCTCGGTGCGCAGCCGGCGGAAGACCTCGACGGAGGGCACACCCGGGCTCAGCTCGTAAGGGTCGTACACGCTGGTCTCCTTTCTGGTGCGGGCGGGTGTCGGCTTTGGCCTACTGGTTCTTGGCTGGGATCAGCCACAGGGCGATGACGGCGGAGGCTGCGGCCATGCCGGTGGCGGCGAGGAACGCGTTGTCGAAGCCGGAGGCGGCTTGCACGCCGGTGCGGACGGCGATGCTCGTGGCGGCGGCGGTGGAGGCGGCCGCGGCTCCGACCGAGGCGCCGAACTCGTGGAAGGTGCTGACGATGCCTGACGTGACCCCGGCCTCGCGGGGTGCGACGCTGGCGAGCGCGGTGGAGGAGGCGACGACGAACAGCGCACCCAGTCCCGCCGCGGCCACGCTCACCCCGGTGACCATCGCGGTGGTCCCGGACCAGAGCACCGGTACGAGGAACCCCGCCGCTGCCACGGCCAGGGCGGCCACAGCCAGCAGTCGTGCTCCCATCCGGCCGATCAGGGTGCCGGCGACGGTGGCGGCGGCCATGGTCAGCAGTGCCACCGGCAGGAACAGCACGCCGGTCATCAGGGCGCCGTGGCCTTGGCGGTCCTGGAGGTAGAAGGAGCCGAGGAAGAAGACCCCCACCATCAGCGCGGTGGCGACGGCGATCACGAAGGTGCCCGCCACGACCGGGCGCCGGCCGAGCAGGCGCAGGTCCATCAGCGGTGCGCCTGCCCGGCGTTGCCAGGTGGCGAAGGCGGCGTAGGCGGCTGCTGCGGCGGCGATGAGGAGGACGGTGGCGGCGTTGACCCAGCCGTGGTCGCCGGCACGAATGAGGGCGTAGATGAGGGCGCCGGTCGCGGCGGCCACCAGGGCGGCGCCGGGTATGTCGAGCGGGCCGGTGGCCGCGCGGGGCAGGTGGGGCAGGAGCCGGGCGAGCAAGACGAAGACGATCAGGCCGACGGGGACGTTGACGAAGAAGACCCAGGCCCAGCCAGGGCCTGCGGTGATCAGTCCGCCCATCAGCACGCCGAGGGCGGCTCCCCCGCCACCGAGTGCCGACCAGATGCCCAGCGCGCGGTTGCGTTCGTCGCCGTCGAACAGCCGTACCACCACGGACAGAGCGGCAGGCGACAGCATCGCGGCGCCCGCCCCCTGGGCGATCCGGGCGGTGAGCAGCAGCGGGGCGCCAGTGGCGAGTCCGGCGGCCAGGGATGCGGCGGTGAAGATGGCAAGGCCGGCCAGGACGACCCGCTTGGGGCCGAACAGGTCGGCGGCCCGTCCGCCGAGCAGCATCAGGCTGCCGAAGGTGAGGGCGTATCCGCTGACCACCCAGGTCAGCGCCGTGCGGTCCAGGCCGAGTTCGGCGCCCATGTGTGGAAGTGCGATCGCGACGACGGTGATGTCGAGGATCAGCATCAACTGGGCCAGGCCCAGCAGGCCCAGGGCCGGCCAGCGCATCGGGTGCGGCGTCTGCGGTGCGTTGGTGGTGGTTTCCGTGTCTCTCATGACGCTCAACCCCTCATCACTAAGCCGTACAGCGATGTTCAGGTTATACACGTGAGGGGTCCAAACCAAACAGGGTTGTTTGAGTTCTGGGGTACGGTGGGCGCATGAGCAGCAAGAGCACCACCAAGCGCGCCGACGCTCTGCGCAGCATCGAGGCGATCGTGCAGGCCGCGGCCGAATGCCTCGGGCGAAACCCGGACGCGAGCCTGAGCGAGATCGCGCGGGCCGCGGGTGTGGGCCGGGTGACGCTGTACGCGCACTTCGCCTCCCGGGCGGAGGTCGTCGATGCGGCGATGAGCCGCGCCCTCGACCGGGGCAACGAGGTGCTGGACGCGGTCGACCTGACCGGTGATCCGCTGCTCGCCCTGGAGCGCTACATCGAGGCCGGCTGGCACCTGGTGGACCAGGCCCAGGCGCTGCTCGCCGCCGCCCAGCGGGAGCTTCCCGCGGGACGTATCCGGGAGTTGCACGCCGGGCCCGCCGCCCGGGTCGAGGCGCTGGTTGCCCGCGGACGGGCCGAGGGGGCCTTCCGTACGGACCTGCCCATCGCATGGCTGGTCAATGTCCTGCAGGCGGTCATGCACAGCGCGACGGAAGAGATCCGCGCCGGCCGTCTGAACCCCGACCGTGCGGCCGGCCACATCACGGCCACGGTGCTCGCCGCCTTCACACCGCCGGGCACCCGGGTACCCGAGCCCGGCGGCGGGGCGTGACACCGGCGGCCCTCCGCGAAAACTCGCCGGCAGTTCCAGAATCGGCCCCAGATGGCAGCGTGTACGCATCTGGACGGCGTCCCGGACGGCTTCCGTCCCCGCACCGCTTCTCATCCAGTTGTCCCCAACCAGCACCCACGGAAGCCGCCCCCTCGGTCAGCGGCCGCCGGTGGATGTCCGGCGATCGCGCTCGTAGCCCCCGTCGATCGTCGGGTCCGAGGTGACGGTGCCGCCGAGCTGGTCGGTCCAGTTCCGGATCCACCCGGCGGGCGGGCCGGCGGGCCGGCGGCGGAGAGGAGCTGTGAACGATGAGGTGACTCCGTATCGGCTGGTGAAGGCCTGGCGCAGCGTCTCGGTGGAACCGAACCCGCACCGCGTGGCCACGCCTGCCAGCGGAAGCACGGTGGACGAGAGCAGGTGAGCGGCCGCCTCGGTGCGGGCCTTGCGTACGAACCGGGCCGGCGACTGCTCGAGGTGTTCCACGAACAACCGGGTGAGGTGGCGCGTGGTCACACCTGCGCGGGCCGCCAAGGCGGTCACCTTCAGGTCGTGGTCCGGATGGCTCGTTATGTGCTCGACGAGCTGTCGGACCACGTCGTCCCTGGGCGGCGGGGATGCGGTGAACAGGCTCATCTGTGCCTGGTTTCCCGGCCGCTGCAGGTAGGTGACCAGGTCGCGCGCCACTCGGCGAGCCAGCTCGGCACCGTGATCCTCCTCGATAAAGGCAAGCGTGAGATCCAGGGCACTGGTGATGCCCGCCGCCGTATAGACGTTCCCGTCGCGGAAGTAGATGGGGTCGGAATCCACGGTGATCTTCGGGTGTCATGCGGCAAGCTGGGATGCGAACCGCCAGTGCGTGGTGGCGCGGCTCCCGGCTCTGGAGTTCCTGGCGTGGCTCCTCGTCGTCATGCCGGTCTGCTACCTGATCTTCGGTGCGCTGCGCGGGGAGCTCCGCACGGCAGGCGCGCTGGTGCTCCAGACGGCAGGGCTGCTCGGCTTCGGTGCCCTGGCCATGGTGGCGCTGGCAATGGATCACGGCCTCGGCTGGTGCGTCCTGGCAACCGGCTGGCTCGGGCACGCCGCCTGGGATCTGCTCCACCGCCGCACCAAGGCGGTTGTCCCCCGGGCGTGGGCGGAGTGGTGCTTCGTCGTCGACCTGCTCATCGCCGCCGCGATGATCTTCATTCCGTAGCCGTACGGCCCTGGACCGCGACACCCTCGACCCCGTACCTGGTGCGCACCGAGATCCTCGACGGACGACATACCGTACTACAGACGGGTATGTCAGGATCCGACGCGGATCGGGCCCCGCGTCCGATCGGGTCGTCTTTCTGCTCAGCCCATGCGCGCCTGATGTACCGGGCTTCCGATTGAGCCATGAATGAAGCGATAAGTGGGATTAATTGCCGCTTGTCACTCCATCGAGCTCGAAGGAGACGCACGATGCGTCGTTTCACGGCAATGGCGCCGGTCGCGGCCACGGCGCTCGCCGCGGTCCTCGCCTACGGACCGCTCGCGCAGGCCACCTCCCCGGACCGCGACCCCGGCCCGCATGGTGACGGCGAGAAGGTCATCAAATTGGACGACTCCGTGAGGGAATTCGCCGCCATCGACGTGGGTGGCCCGGGCATGAGCCTCGGTGACGAGGCCATCGGCTTTTCGGACTTCTTCCAGAACGGTCGCAAGGTGGGCACAGGCGGCTTCGTCTGCACCGTCGTCAGCCTCCAGAAGAGTCTGCGGCAGTGCGAATCCACCCTCCGCCTGGCCCAGGGTGACATCACCCTGCAAGGCTTCGCGCCTTTCATCGTCAGCTTCCCGACCAGGTTCACGCTCGCGATCACCGGCGGTACCGGCGCCTACCGCGACGCCCGTGGCTATATGGACGGCGTCAACATCGACTCCTCACATGCCAGGCTGACCGTCCACCTCACCAGGTGACCTCCGGGCACCACTCACTACGGCCCGGGGTGCGGCGGAACCGGAACGCAGGGGCGGCTGCCGCATGACGCTCCGCGTCCGGAAAACCGGGAGCGGAGGCGAGACCCGCCCGCGCGGGAGCGCGCCGCCGTCTCCGTATGCGACAAGTCGAAGGGCCCGGGTCACCGAGGTGACCCGGGCCCTTCGTCACTGGTTCGGGTTGAGCTGCGGGAACAGTCCGTACAGGACGCTCGGTTGCCTTCGGTGGGGATGGTGTCGGTGCACTGCAGGCGGATCGGGGCGTCGGCGATCGCCAGCCATCGGTTGGCCTCCACCGCCAACTGCGGGCCGAAGCGAAGGGACTGGATCAGGGACCGGGCGGTGCCGTTGAAGCCGGTCATGACGTCCTTGGCGCCGCGCCAGCCGTAGATCGCCTGCGCGGAGTGAAGCGGATCGCAGCGTCCTGGGCGATCGACCGGTTGAACGCGATGGGACAGGCCGCGCCGTGGGGTGCTGGTGGCGAGCTGGGTGAGGGCGGTGGTCTTGCCAGCGCCGGCGCCGCCTGGATGACGAGGTGGTCTCCGGCTCTCCAGGCCCTGCGCGCCAAGCAGCACGGCGGCATGGCCTCGGCTCAACTCCTCATCGATGAAGTCGAAGTGATCGAGGGGAGCTGGTCGCCGCCTCACAGGAAGGCCGGGCACCGGACACGGCCTGAGGTGATGGGTCTGGCAGCAGATGAGGGCAGCGGCGGTTCCCGCGGCGATCGCCGCGGCCGGAAGCACGACAGCGGACCTGGTCACCCAGCTCGGTCAGCCGATCGGCGCCTGACCGATCCGTCCATCCCTCCCAGCCCCGCGCGACCTCCGACTGAGGAACCTTGTTGTCCTCACGCTCGCAACGATTCTCGTCACGCGCTCCAGAAGGAAAGGCCCAGGCCGGAGGATGGCTTCCCGGCCTGGGCCTTGTGCCGTCCAGAGCAATACAGCCGTCCATATCCGTCCGCAGCGTCCTCGTCGTCCTTCGCTGTCAGCCGGTTACGGCGCTTGGGGCTGCTCGGCCTTCCCGTTCACCGCGCCTGGCGGTGCGGTGAACGGACCAGCCTGCCCTGGCGAGCACTCGCCATCAGGCCACGCAACGGGCGAAGACCTGCACAGTGCCTGAGTTCTTCGACTCGTTCTGGAATGTGATCTGCCACTGTGTGGCGTTCATCGCACGGTTGTCCGTCACGTCGATGCTGGCGGAGGACACC
This sequence comes from Streptomyces sp. NPDC006207, assembly GCF_040613835.1. Taxonomy (NCBI): domain Bacteria; kingdom Bacillati; phylum Actinomycetota; class Actinomycetes; order Kitasatosporales; family Streptomycetaceae; genus Streptomyces; species Streptomyces sp. NPDC006207. The sequence goes on from NZ_JBEXSX010000066.1 coordinate 6,897, forward strand.
TTCCAGCCACCGCTGACGGCATTGGTGCCCGCAGGGCAGGTGACAGTGACGGTCTTGATTTGGTTGGCCGCAATCGACCCGACCGGACTGTTCACGGTGTCGGGGGACGAGGCGGTCACTTCCACAGCCAGCGCAGGGGACGCCAGGCCAAGAGCCAGCGCGGGGGCGGCGGCCAGGGCGAGGAGCTTGGTGCGGGTCATGGTTCGACCTCCTTGAGTGGCTCGCGCATTCGCAACGAATCGAACGCACGACCACCAGACTGAGCGGGGCGGAAGGGAACCGCCATTCGATACCCCCATAAGAGTGACGAAATGCCTACCATTGTTTATTGATCATGGTCGATTGCGAGAAGCGACCGCCGACTGAGCGCTGATGCAAGGCTTTTGCCTGGCTTCTTTTGCCGGTCCAGCCTGGCGCTCACTCGAACAGTGCCTGGCTCAGGACGGCGCGCATGCGTCGCTGCCCGATGGCGGTCCCGATTTCGGGCCCTGTCGGGTCACCGCGCAGGCCTCCGCAGAGGACTATGGTCCGGGTGCTTTGCAGCACGTCCCACATCCGGTCGGTCATCCGCACTGCACCGACGTCGAGGATCTGGGTCGCGTGCCCCAGACCACCGAAGCGGAAGATTCCCTTCCAGGACCGGGATGCGGTGTGGAAGATGGCGAACCAGTCCGAGCGGGCTTCGGGCGGTTGCGGGTGGTGCCGTACCGGCCAGACGTTGGCGGTCTCCAGATGGCGCGGGCCCGCGGTGTCGAACGCGCGTTGAGCACGATCACGACGATCCTGTCTGTGCTCTGTCCAGGGCCACTGCTGTGGGCACGGTGGGGTGCCGACGTACGGTGAAGCCGCCGTCGTTCTCTCCACAGCCCCGCTCGCAACCGTGTCACTGCGGCAAGGGCGGTGGCAACGCCCCGGAGTTCCCGGGGGGATCGTCATTCAGCGGTAGCGCGACTTTTGTGGCCGTTGGGGGTATTAGGGCTCTGCGCCCAGACGATGCACCAGCGTCCAGGTGGCGCCGTAGCAGGCGTCGGGCGTTACAGCAGACGGGAGATGGGCCGGGGAGGCTTTACGACCGGCAACTCGGCAACGCAGAGACCCTCTCCTTTCGGGTATGACTTTCCGGAAATAATAGGACGGTCGCAGTGCGGTCGGCGTAGCTGTATCCTCCGCGTTCGTGCAGACCAGCCCCCGTTCCGATGCGGCGTCCCGAACCCGGGCGCGTCACGGCGCGCCCCGCGAGACCGCCGCCACGCGACCTGTCTTCGTCGACCCCTCCGGTCGGCGGCAACGGCGGGTGCGCCGAGTCGGCTGGCTGCTGGCTGTGCCCGCCGGCGCGTACGTCGCCCTGCTGCTGAGCGCCGCACTCGGGGGTCCGACGGTCTCCGCGCCGTATCTTCCGCTCCCCGAATCCGACCACCGCCCGGGTGTCTCGGAACCCGGCGTCTCCGGGCCCGGCCGGGGGTCACCAGCCCCGCGGAGCAGCCAGGCCAGCGCCCGACCCAGCCGTGCGGGGACCAGCACGACCGCAGCCGATGCCCGTCCGGCGCCCACCGCCACGGCGACCGCGGTGGCGGTCACCACGCGTCCGGCCGCCGCTGCGCCCAGCGTCAAGCCCTCCGCCGCGACGACGCCACCGGCTGCCCAGGCGACCCACGGCAAGAGCACGGCCACTCACCCCGCCCCGGCCCACAGCACTGGTGGCGGCCGCCCCTGACCCGGGCAGCTGATCCGCCGTCGAAGAGAGTCCCCCGATGTCGCACGCCCACACCCGCGCCGCCACCTCCCGTTCCCGCAGGCGGGGTGACCGTCGGGGAGTCGCACGCAACACGCCCCTGCGCACCCACTGGCTGCTGCTGACGGTGCTCGTCCTGACGCTCAGCGCGGCCCTGCTCATCCAGGGCTACACGCAGCACATGTTCGGAATCAGCGATGACTCCGCATCGGCCGGTGGCCCTTCCGACCACGTGCCCGCCGTCGTCACCCACGGCGGTCCGGTGATCGACAGCGCGGCGTCCCCAGCCCGCACCGCCCGGCCCCGGCCGCACACCATCGCCCTCACCTTCGACGACGGCCCTGACCCGACGTGGACGCCGAGGATCCTGGACGTGTTGCGACGCCACCACGTCCACGCCACCTTCTTCGTCGTCGGCACCCAGGCCGCCGCGCACCCGGAGGTGGTCCGACGCATCCTCTCCGAGGGGCATCAGATCGGCGTCCACACCTTCACGCACGCCGATCTCGCAGGCATCCCCCGCTGGCAGCGCTCGCTCGAGCTGCGTGAGGCCCAGCTGATGCTGGCCGGAGCCACCGGAAACTCCAGCTCGCTCCTGCGCCCGCCGTATTCCTCCACCAACGAAGCCCTGGACAACCAGGATTGGGAGGCGATCCGGGCGGCCGGAGCGGACGGCTACCTGACCGTACTGAGCACGCTCGACAGCCAGGACTGGCAGCGACCGGGGGCGGACCGGATCGTGTCCAACTCCCTGCCTCACGGTACCGCCGGCCAGATCCTGCTCATGCACGACGGCGGCGGCGACCGAGCCCAGACCGTCGCCGCCCTCGACCGGCTGTTGCCGAAGCTCGCTGCCCGCGGTTTCACCGTGACGACCGTCGGTGCGGCCGCGAACGTCCCGACGGCCGTCAAGCCGGTCGCGGCCAAGGACCACTGGCTGGGCCTCGGACTCATCGCGGCACTCGACGGCAGTGCGTGGGCACTGCGCATTCTCGGCTGGCTGCTGTACGCGGCCGGAGCGCTCGCGCTGTTGCGCGCCGGTGCGGTGCTGTTCGCCGCCCGGCGTCACGTCCGCCGGCGCGGCACCGCGTGGGGGCACCCGGTCACCGCGCCCGTCAGCGTGATCGTGCCCGCCTACAACGAGAGCGCAGGCATCGAGGCCGCGGTCCGCTCGCTGCTCGCCTCCGACCACCCCGTCGAGGTCATCGTGGTGGACGACGGCTCCACGGACGGCACGGCCGACCTCGTGGAAGCGCTGCGTCTCCCCTACGTCCGCGTCGTCCGCCAGGCGAATGCCGGCAAACCCGCAGCCCTGAACACCGGGATCGCCGCCGCCTCGCACGACCTGCTCGTCATGGTCGACGGCGACACGGTCTTCGAGCCCGATGCGGTCCGCATGCTGGTGCAACCCCTCGCCGACCCGCGGGTGGGCGCCGTCTCCGGCAACGCCAAGGTCATCAACCGCGGGGGGCTGCTGGGCCGTTGGCAGCACATCGAGTACGTCGTCGGCTTCAACCTCGACCGTCGGCTGTTCGATCTCGCCGAGTGCATGCCCACCGTCCCCGGCGCCGTCGGTGCGTTCCGGCGTGAAGCACTGCTCCGGGTCGGCGGCGTCAGTGACGCCACGCTCGCCGAGGACACCGACCTGACCATGGCACTGTGCCGGGACGGCTGGCGGGTGGTCTATGAGGAGAACGCGATCGCCTGGACCGAGGCGCCCGCATCCCTCGGGGCGCTGTGGCGGCAGCGTTACCGCTGGTGCTACGGAACATTGCAGGCGATGTGGAAGCACCGGGGGGCCCTCGTCCAGTCCGGCGCGGCAGGCAAACTGGGCCGACGCGGCCTGGTGTACCTGCTGCTCTTCCAGGTCCTGCTACCGCTGCTGGCACCGGTCGTCGACATCTTCGCCGTATACGGGCTGATCTTCCTCGACCCGTTCCGCATCCTCGGACTGTGGCTGGCGTTCCTGGCCCTACAGGCCGCGATGGGCTTCTACGCCTTCCGCCTCGATGGCGAAAGCTCCCGTCCGCTGTGGAGCCTGCCCCTGCAGCAGTTCGTCTACCGCCAACTGATGTACCTCGTGGTCATCCAATCGGTCGTGACCGCGACCGCGGGATCGCGGCTGCGCTGGCAGCGCATGGAGCGCTACGGCAGTCTCTCGGTACCCGTCCACACGCCGACACCGGAGCCTGGACCGGCACAGACGGTCTCCACCGCCACCAGCTTGGCCGACTCCTGGATCCGCGAGGCCCGCTCCCCCGGAGGCACGGCCGACGTTCCGTACCTGCACAACGGGCAGACACCGGCGGGAAGCCAGAGCTACGAGCACGGCGGACCGCCCTGGGACATCCGTCCCGGCTGGTAACCCGTCTGGTGGTTCGGCCCGTTAGCGTTTGGCCGCCGCCCGGATGCTCTCCTCCACGTCAGGAGTTGCGCGGAGCAATGAGGCCGGATTCGTAGGCCACTACCACGAGTTGGGCGCGGTCGCGGGCGTGGAGCTTGGTCATGGCCCGGTTGATGTGGGTCTTTGCCGTCAGCGGGCTGATCACCATTCGGTCGGCGATCTGATCGTTGGACAGCCCTTGCGCGACCAGGACGACGGCCTCGCGTTCGCGGCCGGTCAATTCTGCCAAGCCGGTGTCGGCGACGGCGGGGATCGGCTGGGTAACGTATCGGTTGATCAGCTTGCGGGTGATGGACGGCGCGAGCAGCGCGTCACCGCGGGCGGCGACGCGCACAGCGTGCACGAAGTCGTCCGGCACGATGTCCTTCACGAGGAATCCGGCGGCGCCGGCACGCAGCGCGTCCAGGATGTACTCGTCCATCCCGTAGTTGGTGAGGATGACCACGTGCACCTGAGCCAGGGCCGGGTCCGTGGCGATACGCCGGGTGGCCTCGATGCCGTCGACGACCGGCATCTGGATATCAATCAGCACGACGTCGGGCAGGTGCTGCTTTGTCAGTGCCAGGCCTTCCGCGCCGTCGGCGGCCTCGGCCACCACCTCGATGTCGTCTTCGAGGTCGAGGAGTGCGCGGAATCCGCTGCGAATGAGCGGCTGGTCGTCGACCAGCAGGACACGGATCATGAGGTGTGGTCCAGGGGGAGTTCGGCTTGGACTGTGAAGCCGCGCTCGCTGCGCGGCTGCGCGAGGAGCCGGCCGCCGAGGGCGGTGACGCGTTCACGCATGCCGAGCAGACCCAGGCCGTGCTTCGGTACTGTGTCCGGCGTGGCCTTGCCGTCGTCATCGACCTGGATGGCGAGTGAGTCGGCCCGGTAGTCGATGCGGACCGACGCGGTCGCGGCGGAGGCGTGCCGGGCGATGTTGGTCAGCGCCTCCTGAACGATCCGGTAGGCGGTCCGGCCCACCGCGGCCGGCAGGTCGGTCCGCCGTCCCTCGATCGTCAGCGTCGTCTCAAGGCCCGCCCTGTTTGCCTGCTCCACCAGCTCCGGGATGTGGTCGAGCCCGCGGGGCGGGGTGGTGTCGTCATCGCGCAGCGCCTCCAAGGTGGCGCGCAGTTCCCGGGTCGCCTCACGTCCGGCTTCCTGGATGGCCAGCAGGGCCTCGGATACCTGTTCACCTCGCCTGCGGGCGACGTGAACGGCGACTTCCGCCTGCACCTTGATGATCGAGATCTGGTGGGTGAGCGAATCATGCAGCTCCCGCGCGATGTGCAGGCGCTCCTCATCCGCACGGCGCCGCGCGGTCTCCTCCCGGGTGCGCTCGGCTTCGTCCGCCCGTCGCTCGGCCTGCCGCAGCGCCTCCCCCGCGGCGAACGCGGCGATCAACCAGGCAACCTCGAGGACGTGGCGGGCCTGTGCCAACGCCTCGCCCGCAGGCCCATCATGGAAGACCAGGGCAGTCAGCTGAAGAGCGACCAGCATGGTCACGGACGCCGCCACCGTGACGGCGCGGTGCCCGGCCCGCACCGCGCCGTACACCGCGACCAGGTACGGGACGGAGAGCGCGTCAAAGCCTGCCGCCTGATACCCCACCGCACACAGCCCGGTAATGACCAGGACGGTCAGCGGAGCGCGGCGACGCGCGGCCAGCGCGAGGCCGCCGGCCGGCAGCAGCGCGTAGCCGATCACGTCGGGGTTCGTGCCGGGGTGCGCCTTGGGCAGCCCGGTGCTCAGCAGCAGGGCCGCCACACCGAGAGCGATCGCCCAGTCTCCGACACCGGCCGGGACGCCGAACCGTCCTTTGGTCATGCGCGCACCTTAACCGGGTGTCGCTGCGGGCAAGTCCCGCTCGTGGACGAGCGGGACGCTACCGCGCCTGCAGTATCCGCACGGTTTTCTGCCACATCCGCAGCAGGCGTCTGCGGCTTCGGCGGCATCGCAAAGTAACTGCGCATGCGGGACGACCGGCGGTGCGGTCGGCAGACATGCTCAAGGCACAGCGACACCTTGACATTGCCGTGCAGAAGGGGAGAGACATGAGCGCATCAGACGTCTTGATGGCGGCTGCCGAGGGCGGAGTCATCGGCGATGGGCGGACGGGGGCCAACCTGGCCCTCGGGGTGGGGCTGGTCGGCGTGGCCATCGGCTGGCTGGCCCTCTCCCGTGCCGCCGCACGGATCAGCCCCGGCAACGCGCGCACCGGCGCCATGTCCGCCATGGCGACGGGGCTGGCCGGCACGATCCTGGCAGTGCTGCACCTGGCCACTTCCAGCGGCGGTCCCGGCACCGGCAACGGCCTCGTCGGAGCCATCGCCGCCATCCCATTGGGACTGATCGCCATCCTCCTCGGCCGCCGGGCGCTGATCCGCTCCCGCCGCACCGTACCGACCGGCTGACCACAGCGTGTACTGCTGGTGGCCGCGTACTGGCGGACCAACCTCACTCCGCGCCAGCTGGCCCCGCTGTTCGGCGTCTCCAAGTCCGCCGCCGACCGGATCATCGATCACACCGGCCCGTTGCTCGCCCTCAAGCAGCGACAGCGATTCCGCAAGGGCACGGTCCTCATCGTGGACGGCACCCTGGTGCCCACGCGCGACCACAGCATCGCTGAGCAGTCCCAGAACTACAGAAAGTATTCGCCTCTTGATCAGTCGCGATAGATGCGCCCAAGCATTGCCGCGATCCAGACGTCGGCGCCGGGCCGGACCGCGGGGAGGACGCCGTCGACGGCGAAGCCGAAGGAAGCCTGCGCGTCCGTCCTGCGGGACCACGGGAGGCGCCCGCGGATACTGACCCGGACTGGACGCACCGGCTACGAGTCGTTCAAGCTCGCGTGACAGCGTGGGCAGGGCGTCACGTCGGGCATACGGAACGCAATCTCAACCTCACGCGGGGTGAGCCAGTCGCCGGCTGCGTCCGGGCAGTCACCGCGGTGGACCACACCACGGAGCGTCCCGCCCCTGGGTACGTGCTGGAGGCGAAAGCCGACTGCAAAGGAGCCCTCGCGTTCTGCTGACGTAGGCGCGGAGGGCTCACCTGACTCTTCGGTCTCGCGGATCTTGGCGTCGACCGCGTCAATCTGTAGCTGCAGGTAGAGGCGGATCACGTGCAAGGCATCCAGATCAGGAGGCAGGTCACCCACATGACAAATCTAACGGCGGTCAGTGGGTTGAGCGAGCGGAGCCGGAGGGGCACCCCTTCAGTGACAGCCACTCGGCGACGAAGTGCCCCGCCCGAATCGCCCAACTGTGGGGCGACCCCGCCGTGGACAGGGCGGTGAACGCCGACGAGGTCGCGCGGAGCACCCGCCCGGTCCTCACCACGTAACCGGACGGGCTGCTGGGCCCCAGGATCCGTGGCCGCGTCTTCGGCATGGCCGAATACCTGATGCCCTTCGCCCCCAGACCAACAGCTACGTCCAGAGTTTCGGCTTCTGGCGCGGCCTGTGGGAGATCAGCCAGGACGCGATCGCCCCCTTCGGATTCCATGAACTGGTCGAGCCCCCCCAAGGACACCGGCGGCATCCGCAATCGAATGCGGGGAACTGAGCCTGAGATATCCGCGTTCCGCAGCGGGCCACCGCCGGACGATTCCGCGGTGGCCCGCCGCCCGTGTGCGAGGTGTCCTCAGTAGGGCGCCATCACCAGATCACCGATCACCCGCAGCCCGGCCTGCGCTGCGAGCCACGGCGCGCGCCCGGCCTCGATCTGCTTGACGTGCACGAAAACCGTGTGATCCGTCGCGGGCTCCTCCAGTTCGAGGTCGCGCGCATTGACGCACAGCGTCACGAACGCACCCCTGGTGCCTCCGATCCCCAGGCCGATCTCCGGGGCCTCGGGCCACCCATTGAAGTCCCACCGCACCGAGGCCGGGCTACCGCCCACCGCCGTGAGGAACGGCCCGACCGACTCTGGTGGCATGGCCCAGCCCCGCACCCAGATGGGCAGGTACTCCGACGGGTCGTTCCCCTTCAGCGACGAACCGGATCCGCCGCCCTCCGCCCCCCATTCGGGATCCGGCAGCAGGTCCCGAGCCGGATGCCGGTTCTGCCCTGCATCCGGTCACGGGGCCGCCTGCTGCGCCGCTTGGTAGGCGTCCCACAGCGGCTGCACGACCGTGCACTGGCGGGCAGCTCCATCCCGGCACGTGGGGCATGAGGTGGCATGGTCCAGCCATGCCCGGTACGCCGCCTGGACCGCCTGGTTCACCTGCGCCACACGCGCCCGAACCACAGCACCGGGCCCCGAGCCGGTCTCCAACCAGCGCTCCGTGAACCCGGACTCCCCCATGACCAAGAACTCCTCAACCTCGCCGGATCCCGCATCCGGCCCGCCCCAACAGCAGACCCCCAATGTATCCACACGCCGCACGGCACAACTCAAACTGCCGCATCATCTGGACAACTCCACCGACTTGGACACACAACTGGCCGGAACCTTGCGGCCCACAGCACTCGCAGCAACAGGGAAACCAACCCGCCCCTCCCCGCCCGGCAACACCCAGAACGGCAACACGAACTTCGGCAACCGGGCAAGCGACGTGCTGCCGCATCAGTGCCTGGACCGGAAGACGCGTCCGGGACGGGTCTGCTGACAGGGCACGTTGACTTGGTTCTGGCAGTAGTTGGTGAAAGGACCCTGCCCCGGGCGAGACCTTGGGCCGCCAAAGTGACGTGCGATCCTGCTCGGCAGGCCATAGCGTCCTGGGATGAGCAGCTTCAACACGCACCAGAGACGGGTCTACGACGAGGGCCTGTCCGCGCGTGTCCGGCATACGAATCTGCGGTCGTGCCTTGTCCACTTCGCGCCTTACGGCTTCCGAGCCACCTATCACCACCTCTGCCTCAGCGCGGGAATTCCCAAGGATCTGGAGAAGGATCCGAGCTCACTGATACGCGCCGTCGCGGAGCTGCGCCACGCCCGACAGCTCTGGCTCGCTGACGAACGTGCTCATGCCCACAGCCGCCGAGCGGACAAAGCACGCGGCTTTCGGCAGGCGAAAGCAGACGACTCATGGCGAGGCTGGCAGCGTGGATGGGGGAACATCGCCTACTGCCCCGAGCCGACGATCCATCCCGGCGAGCCGCTGCCGGTGGTCGTCGAGCGGGTGCTCCGTTCGTCGGTCCCGCTCGATGAAGCTCGCGGCCTGACGTGCCGGGTATGCGGAAACCGGGGCAACACCAGCGTTTGGCACGACGGCCTCTACCGGATCCATCAATTGTGCAGGGAATGCGGGGTCAGCCTCGCGGTGCAGCGGGCCGACGAGCCCGACCCGCTGCTGGCCGCCGCTCACGCCCGGCAGTGGAAGGACATCTGGAGGCTGCGCAACGAATCCCCTCGCAACCCGAGCTGAGTTTCCGCACGAGGGTGGCGTCACGGTCAATGCGCACACGCTCTGGCCCATCGACCACGGGGCCACGGCACAACCTGCCGACACCATCGCGCAGTGGCCGGCCGGTAAGCGTCAGCCCAGCCCCAGCCGGGGTATCTCCCGTCCCGGGGAGCGGTCCATCACCATCAGCAGGCCCGCATCGCGTGTCCTTGCGTAGGCGGCCTCGTCAATGACGTCCAGCTGAAACCAGACCGCCTTCGCGCCGATCGCCACGGCCTGGTCGGCGATACCCCCGGCGAGGGCGGAGTTGACGAACACGTCCACCACATCCACCGCGAAAGGGATCTCGGTCAAGGACGCGTAGCCCGGCTCGCCGTGCACCGTCTCGGCCTTCGGGTGGACGGGTACCACCCTCTTGCCCAGGCGCTGCAGCTTCCCCGCCACGCGGTAAGCGGCCCGTTCGGGGTTGTCGGACAGGCCCACAACGGCCCAAGTGTCGCCGGCAGCGGTGAGTATCTGCCGTATCGTCGCGTCGTCGCCGTACGTCGTCATGCCCCGCACCGCCGTGCGCGGGTGAGCTCCGCGCCACGTGCCGCCGAGCTCATGATCACCGGGAGGGCCAGGTCCTTGGGCTTCATCTGCAGCATGGAACGACCCTAACCGGCTGGAATACTGTATGCAATGGTCTTGGCTGGTCCATTTCGCCTGGCGAGTGGTTGCTGCCCCAACGCCTGGTTCAAGGACGGGGCTGGGTGAAGGGCGCCCCCACATCCCCCGTGCAGAGACGCTGCCTTCGACGTGCGGCTGCCGCCCGTCCCGGCAGGCGGTCCGGCTCCCGCGCGGCAACACGCCACCCGGCACGCCACCGGCACCACGCCCCTCCATGCCGGAGGGCCCCGCCACATCCACCGCAGCCCACCGCCGGCTGGCCGGCACGACCATTCCCACCGCTACTCACACCCGACCCGGATCTGCAACTTCACGCTGCACCAGGCTCAATGGGGTCGCGCCGCGGACTGACGCAGCCCCCTCTCGGAACAAGGCCACGGATCCACCCCTGCTCACAGGGGTGGATCCGTGGTCTTTCGGGACGTCGGGCGAATGGAGGGGGTCCGCCGCTCAGGCGGGGACCGCCGTGGGCGTCTCGCGTTCGGCGCTCTCACCGGTGGCGTTCGCCCGGTGCCCGACCGCCGCCAGGGCGTCCTTGACCTCGCGCGCCACGCGGGCCGCGTCCTCGGGGTTGTTCACCACATCGGTGTGATTCATGTCGACGACGAGGACCTCGCTGGCCGAATAGTGCTTGTGCACCCAGTCGTCGTAGCCGGACCACAGCGTCCGGTAGTACTCGACGAGGCTCTCGTCCTGCTCGAAGTCCCGGCCCCGCAACCCGATGCGGTGCAGGACCGTCTCGAAGTCCGCCTTGAGGTAGACCATGAGATCGGGTGCCTTGCGGTACGGCAGACCGTCGATCTCGCGCATCATCTCGTCGAGCAGCCCCTCGTACACCCGCATCTCGAGGGAGCTGATCCGGCCCAGGTCGTGGTTGACCTTCGCGAAGTACCAGTCCTCGTAGATGGACCGGTCGAGCACGTTGTCGCCCTGCTTGTACGCCTTCTTGATCGAGGCGAACCGCGTTTGCAGGAAGTGGAGCTGGAGCAGGAAGGGGTACCGCTTGGCCTGGATCTCCTCGGGGCTCGCCGTGTAGAAGAGCGGAAGGATCGGATTGTCTTCCACGCTCTCGTAGAAGACTTCGCTGCCCAGTTCCTTGGCGAGCAGTTCGGCCACACTCGTCTTGCCGATTCCGATCATGCCTCCGACGCAGATCACTGACATACCTCACATCTCCGTGGCGGGTCTTCTGTTCACGGGCGGGTGGGCAAGACGCCCCAGACCACTTGGACGCGCGTCGGCGGTCACGCGATTCGCGGGATCTTCATGATCAGCGTCGTGTCGTCCCCGTCCGGACCCAGGCCCTGACACCGGCCGCTCTCCTCGACCGGCCGACCTGGCCGTTCCGCGGTCGCCACACGGCAACGAGCCGCAGCCCCCGCGGCCGCCCTGAAGTTTAACTGATCGTTTCGGAATGACGTACGGGAGTCGTCGCAGGCAGATGATGCCGCGGGCGAGTTCCATCAGGCCGTGGTGGAGGCCAGCGCGGCGCCGCCACGGGCCCAAAGACGCTTGGACTTGTGGAGCCGGGCAAGGGTCGCTCGACGACCAGAGGATCTCGCCCGCGCCGGATTCGGGCGCGACGCCGCGTCGCACGATCAGGGGTTTGATGCCGCGCCCTAGGGGCGTGCCGTGCTCCCTCACGCCGGGGAGTTCTTTCAGGCGGTACCCCATTGGCGAAGTTGCAGGGCGATCTCCTTGACGGACTTCTCGCCGGCGATGGCGTCGCGGACCAGGACAGCGGCGTCCTTCGGCGGGTAGGTCAGGGTGTGGCCGTTCACGCGGAGGAACGCGACTGCGGCGAGCCATCCGAACTGGCCGTTGGAGTGCTCGAGGGCCGGGAGCCTCACCAGGGTGTGGAGCAGCGCGGCAGCCTTGAGCCAGATCGAGCCGTAGACATCCTGGCCCATGGCCTCCGCGCGGTGGCGGGCGACCGCGGCGGGAAGTACCCCCAGGTCGTCGGCCTGCGGGTCCCCGAGAATGTGCTCGGCGACCTGCAGCAGCATCGGCACTTCCGCGTAGATCACCCCGTCGGGGCGGGGTGCGCTCACGCGGCGCTCCCGTGTGCCTGGTCGCCGTCGAGCTCGGCCAGGCGGCGGCCGGCCTCCGCCTCCGCGGAGCGGCGCTCCTCGTTCGGACGTCCGTCCTCCGGCAGGATCTCGGCGAACGCGTCCTTGACGTGGGCGTGCGCCTCCACCGCAGCCTGCAGGAATTCGTTCGGGACGGCGTTGGCGAAGCTGAGCGCGGCCCGGCGGATGTACTCGCGGGTGGACAGGCCCGCGGCCGTGGCCGCGCGGCGCACCTGGTCCAGTTCGTCGTCGTCCGCGAACGGGACGTTCATACCCTTGGGAGTCGGCATGTACTGACGGTACCGCCAGTACAACCAGGGCGCGAGTGGTTCGGCGCTCCTACCGCAGCACACCTCCGGAACCGACCCCGTCCCTCCACGCGGCGTCCTGCTCCTGACCGCGTTGATCGCCCGGGTCGCGGTCGACGCCCCCGCGACGACGCTCCGCGCGCCGGTCCGCCCTGGGGCCATGGGCGAGGGCCTGCTCCTGCACACGCCCCAAAGACGACGCAGGCACGGCGGCGGATGCCCGCCGGCGGACGGCAGCGGCCGCCACGCCGATTACCGTTGCGGCTTCGCCTTCGACAGGATGAACCCATGACCGAGATCCAGACCCCCCGCCTGCTCCTGCGCCGCTGGCAGGACGACGACCTGGTGCCCATGGCCGAGATCAACGGCGACCCGCAGGTGATGCGCTGGGTCGGCGACGGCTCCGTACGCGACCTGGAACACACGGCGGAGGCCATCGAACGGTGGGAGGAGGAGTGGGACGAGGAGGGCTTCGGCCTCTTCGCCGTCGAGTTGCTGGCCTCGGGTGAACTGGCCGGTTTCACCGGCCTGTCCCTGCCGGAGTTCCTGCCCGAGGTGATGCCCGAGGTGTCCGTGTGCTGGCGGCTGGGCCGACAGTTCTGGGGTCAGGGCTACGCCTCGGAGGCCGCCCATGCCGCGATGGAGTTCGCGCTCCAGGACCGCGGCCTGGAACGGCTGGTCGGCATCGCGAGGATCGGCGACAACGCCTCGGAGAACGTGATGCGCAAGCTGGGCATGGCGCCGCAGCGCGAGACCACACACCCCAAGTACGGCTTCCCCCTGCGCGTGCACACCATCGACCTCACCGAGTTCCAGGCCTGAACCGGCGCCACCGCCCTGCGAGCGTCCACGTGGACCACGGCCCCGCCGACGGTCCGGGCGGTACGAGGGCCCACCCCGGCACGGGTGCACCCCGTGGACACGATCGGGCCTTCCAGCTCGTCGGCCGCCCTCGCTCCGAACAGAATCCGCGATCTCCGCTTCGTCGTGCGCCGTGCGCGGCCGGTCGCCGCGACCGGGCGCGTCGATGACGGCGACGGGGAGGCCGCAGCCGGTCACCAGGCGCTGGGCGCGGCCCGACATCGCCGGGTGCTTCCTGTGGTTGCCACCGCTGTGGGCAACGTCCACTGCGGACCTGATGGCTCCGTCCTGCGACGGCCTCACGCCCGGACAGCGCGGCGATTGGTGCAGACCTTGACGCGGCCACGCCACGGTCTTACGGTCTCGAGCTGACCGGTGTTCACATCCACACACCGCGTTCAGGTAAGTGAACCGTGATGCGACAGGAGGTCCCCCATGCGCGTGCGTACGCTGCTCGCTTCCCTCGCCGTCGCGACCGTCGTCATCGGCAGCGGCCCCGCTTTCGCCGCCGACCCCAAGGTCGCCCCCGGCGGCAACTTCGATCTCTCGGTGTGGCAGCTCCAGGAGCCGGTCGGCTCCCCGGGCTCACCGACCACCATCTCCTCGTCCCGCCTCCAAGGGGCGAACGGCTACCAGGACTCGTACTTCTACACCGACACCCGCGACGGCGCGATGACCTTCTGGGCGCCCGAGAAGGGCGTCACCACGCCCAACTCCAACTACGCCCGCTCCGAACTGCGCGAGATGAACCGCAGCGGCAGCGCCGCGGACTGGCCGCTCAGTGGTAGCCATCGCATGAGCGCGACGCTGCGCGTGGTCTCGGTGACCTCCAACGTCTGTGTCGGGCAGATCCACCTCGGCTCCGGCGGCTCGTCCACCAAGCCGCTGCTGGAGCTGTACTACCGCTCCAGCGGCGACATCGTCCTCGGCACCGAGAACTCGCCCTCCGGCGGCCAGACGCTCCACACCGTCGGCCACGTGTCCGTAGGCAAGACGATCGGCGTTTCCGGCGGCCACACCATCGACCTGACGGTGAACGGCAGCACCACGCACTACGCGATCCCGTCGTCGTTCAACGCCTACAAGCAGTACTTCAAGGCGGGCTCGTACAACCAGTCCTCCTCCGACAGCACCACCAGGGGCGCGCGCGTCGCCTTCTACGGCCTCACGGTCTCGCACAGCTGAGCTACCGGCTCCCGCCGCGAGCGACAGGGTCGCGGCGGGACCTCTCGACCGGGGGCCGGGCCGATGTCCTCTTCCCCATGCTCCGCGACGAAACCTTCCACCAACCGGCCTACGGCTCCATGAGCAGGACGACTCGATCAGCCTCGACATCGAAGCCGAGGATCGGATGGCCAACGGCGCCCTCCCCGTCCATCAGCACCGGCTTGCCCAACCGCCGCCCGATCTCCCGGAAGAAGCCGCACAACACATCGAGTCGTTCCTGCCCCTGCAACTCCCGCAGATCGACGTCGAAGTCGACGACCTCGTCGTCAAGGAAACGGAAGATCGCCAGCACATCGGCAGACGGCCAGACCAGGAAGTTCGGACACTCCGCATCCGCGGGGCGGGACAGCACGGCCTCCGCCCGGGGTACCGGAAGCACGGCCTCGCCCTCCGAGTACTGGCACTCCCAACCCTTCTCCGCGACGAGATCGAGGACGGCCTGCCAGCCCTCCACCGAGACGTCCGGGACACGCACGTCCGGCAACGACCCCATCGAGTCCGGGTCGAAGAAACTGCTCACGTCATCCCACAGCAGATCAGCCACCTCGCCATGCTGCCCGGCTCGCCAGCCCAACGCAGCCCCTTTTCCAATGACCGCAGGCATGGGCCCCCACGCACGGTCAGGTGCGCCCGTCCGTCCCGGGCAAGGCGCGCCATCCCCGCCCGCGCGGGCCCGGGAGCGGCTCCCGGGCCCGCGTCGCGCGTCGGCGTGCGTGCACGGCGACTGGGGACACGCCGATTCACAGGAGACGTTCAGCCCAGCCGTGCGTCAAAGGCCAATGCCTGCGCCAGTTCCTCTACACGTCGCTCGGCCAGGCCCCTGGAGACGAACCAGGCACCGACGTTGCGGACATCGCGCTCCAGGAAGGACAGACCCCGCGGGTTCGCGACGACGTCGACGATCTGAGGCACGTCGATGACGACCAGGCGGCCCTCGTGGACGAGGATGTTGTAGGCCGACAGGTCGCCGTGCGCGTAGCCGTCACGCGCGAGCAGCGACAAGCTGCGGCCCAGTTGCTCCCACAGATCGTCCAGATCGACCTCTTCCGAGCGGAGCTGGGCGAGACGTGGCGCGGCCGTCCCCGACCGGTCGCCGATGAACTCCATGAGGATCTCGGTCCCGAGGATCTGCACGGGGTACGGCACGGCCACCCCCGCCGACCACAGCCGCGACAACGCCGCGAACTCGGCGCCGGCCCACTGGCCGGCGATGGCCTCCTTGCCGAAGGCCGTGCGCTTGGCCATGGCCCGGCTGATCCGGGACTCCTTGTGGGCACGCCCCTCCAGGTATCCGGAATCGCGGTGGAACATGCGGTGCTGTCCGTCGCGGTAGCGTTTGGCGGCCATCAGAGCGCGGCGGTCGGTTCCGGGCACCGCCCGTTCGATCAGGAAGACGTCGGCCTCTTTGCCGGTCTTGACAATCCCGAGTTCGAAGTCGACGGCGGCCAGGTCCGTCACCACCCATGCGGGGCGCGGCTCGGGGCCCTTCTCGGTCGGGGTCGACCGGTCCCAGGTGGACCAGCGGTCACCCTCGGCAGGGCCGTCGGTCGACTGGCCGGGCGTTGGTTCCTCGAGGGTGTCCTCGTCGTCTTCGGCTCCGGAATCGAAGACGGTGGAACGGAGGTCCTGGGTGCTGTGGGCATCCCCGACCGCCGAGGGCCGGCGTGCCGCGTACTCGGGGAAGGCCTCCTCGAAGGCCTCGTCAGCGTCGCGGTGACTGCGTCGTCTGGTGCCCTTGGGGCGGATGCGGGTGAAGGACTCGCCGTCGGCAAAGCGCTCACGCATGGTGATGATCTCCAGTGGAAGGACCCACCGGGCGGAGCGTCAGCGAACGCGCGTCATCAGCCGGTGGGAAGGTAGCGGGAAAAGGCGTCTGGCGCGCACACACGAGCGCGCCGCGTCACGGCGGCGTCCACGAAGACGCACCTCCTCTCCCACTACGCCGGGCCGTTGTTCACGCCCGGCACTCCAGATCGGCACGATCCTAGCCAGCCCCGCAGACCGCGCAACCGGTTTTCTCAGGCCCCCGCAGGTACGGGTTGACGAGCACCGAAGGGGGCGACCCCGCGTTGCGCGGGCGCCACCGGGTCCTGGGTACGCCGTCGTCACGGCCGATCCGGAAGGGCGCCGCCCCGTGCGGGACCGCGGACCCGCCGGGGAAACCGGACCGGGCGGGTAAACTCGTGGGGAAGTGTGATCCGCACGTCGGTACCCGGCGCCGGCACGCACGACGCAGCTCGACCCCACGCCGTACGGACGGGACCACCCGCTGTCGGTCACCGTCTTGTCTTCGGCTCGTTCTGGCGACTCCCCGGCCGCGCATCCACCGGGAATTCCCTCGATGCGTGCCCGTCGAGGAAGGTTCGCCCATGAACCGTTCGCCCCGGAACGACCAGCGCTCCGGCCAGTCCGGCCGTTCCCGTCCGCACATTCCCGGCCGCTCCGGCGGCAAGGGACGCCCCACGACCCCGCAGGGCGAGTTCGCGGCACCCGTGTCGACGACCCCGGCCCTGCCGCCGATGACGGCGTTCACCGAGCTGCGGCTCCCGCCGGCCCTGCTGAAGACGCTGACCGACCTCGGCGTGGACGAACCGTTCCCCATCCAGGCCGCCACGCTGCCGGACGCGCTGGCCGGCCGGGACGTGCTCGGCCGGGGACGCACCGGTTCGGGCAAGACCCTGGCTTTCGGCCTGCCGCTGCTGACCCGTACAGCCGGGCAGCGTGCCGAGCCCAAGCGGCCCCGCGCACTGGTCCTGGTGCCCACCCGTGAACTGGCGCAGCAGGTCACGGAATCGCTCACCCCCTACGCCCGGGCGCTGGACCTCAGGCTCGCCACCGTGGTCGGCGGCCTCTCGATCGGCCGGCAGGTCGGAGCGATCCGGGCGGGGGCCGAGGTCGTCGTGGCCACGCCCGGACGTCTGAGCGACCTCGTCGCGCGCCGTGACTGCCACCTGGACCACGTGCGGATCACGGTCCTGGACGAGGCGGACCAGATGGCGGACCTGGGGTTCATGCCGCAGGTCACCGAGCTGCTGGACCAGGTGCGGGCGGGCGGCCAGCGGATGCTGTTCTCGGCCACCCTCGACAACAACATCGACCTCCTGGTCCGTCGCTACCTGACCGATCCGGTGGTCCACTCGGTCGACCCCTCGGCCGCGACCGTCGTCGCCATGGAGCACCACGTGCTGTACGTCCACGCCGCCGACAAGTACGCCACCGCCACCGAGATCGCCGCCCGTGACGGCCGGGTGATCATGTTCCTGGACACCAAGCACGCGGTCGACCAGTTCACCAGGCACCTCGAGGGTTCCGGTGTCGCGGTGGCGGGCCTGCACAGCGGGAAGTCCCAGCCGCAGCGCACCCGGGCCCTCGCACGGTTCAAGACCGGCGAGGTGACGACCCTGGTGGCCACCAACGTCGCCGCCCGCGGCATCCACATCGACGACCTGGACCTCGTGGTCAACGTCGATCCCCCCGGTGACGCCAAGGACTACCTCCACCGCGGCGGACGGACCGCGCGGGCCGGCCGGTCCGGACGGGTGGTGACCCTCGTGACCACGCACCAACGCCCCGACATGACCCGGCTCATGTCCGACGCGGGCATCCGGCCGACGATCACCCAGGTACGATCCGGCGATGCGGCGCTGAGCCGGATCACCGGGGCCAAGGCCCCGTCCGGCGTTCCCGTCGCCGGCGCACCGGCCGCGCAGGCGCCGGCACGCGGTGGCGCCCCGTTCCGCGGCCTGGGCACGCGCCCCGGCCGGGAGTCGCGCAAGACGGCCGAGGCCCGCCAGATGGCCGCGGCCCGTGAGGCCGCCCGCATCCGCCGGGGCAACTGACCCCACGCTTGCTGCGCCGGCCCACCCCCCGTCGAGCAGGAACGCGACGCCGCGGCGCCAGGCATCAGGGACGGCGCTCGCAGCCGCACGGGCGAGCGGGGCGTCGGAGGACGCTCTGCACACGGCGATGCGTTCCGGCTTCGCCGCGAACTGAGCGGCGGGGCATACTGTCCGTCGTGGCGACGTATGACCGCATCGGTGCGACCTACAGTCACACGCGACGACCGGATCCCCGGATCGCCGCCCGGATCCACGAGGCGCTCGGCGATGCCACCACCGTCATCAATGTGGGTGCCGGCGCCGGTTCCTACGAACCACCGGCAACGGTCCTGGCGGTTGAGCCCAGTTCGGTGATGATCGCCCAACGTCCGACCGGATCTGCGCGGGCCCTGCAGGCATCGGCCGAGTCGATTCCCATCGCCGACGGCTCGGCCGACGCGGCGATGGCGCTGCTGACCGTGCACCACTGGACCGACCTGGAAGCCGGCGTCGGGGAACTCCTTCGGATCGCCCGGCAGCGCGTCGTCATCCTCACGTGGGACCAGGCCGTCTTCCGCAGGTTCTGGCTGCTGGACGAATACCTGCCGGAGGTGGCCGCGTTCGACGGCACAAGGGCCGTCCCGATCGACCGGCTGGTTGCGCTGCTCGGAGGCGCGCGCGTCGAGACGGTCCCGGTCCCGCACGACTGCACCGACGGATTCGGCGCCGCCTTCTGGCGCCGACCTGAGGCGTACCTCAACCCGAAAGTGCGAGCCGGCATATCGATGCTCGCCCAGACCGGTGAGGAAGTCCTCCGCCCGGGCCTGGCGCGGCTGTCCGGCGACCTGTCTTCCGGTCTGTGGCACGAGCGCCACGCCGACCTGCTCAACCGCGAAACGCTCGACGTCGGCTACCGACTTCTCGTAGCCGACCTGTAGGAACAGGCCGGGGCAGGACCGTGCCTTCCGCCCTGCTCGCCTGCCAACCGTGCGACGTAGGCGTTTGAGCGGTCGCGGCCCGCCTCACTGGCTCGCGTACGCGACGATCAGCTACGGCCGGGGTTCCTCCTCGGCATTGCTGCTCGCTGTGCGGGTGAGGATCGCACTTGCGACAACGTCGAAGAGGTGCTCGGCGCGTGGCGCGAGCGAGGGTTGATCGCCGAGCCAGGCAAGCGCCGCTACCAGGGCGAACACATCGGCGCCGTCCATGTCGGTCCGCGCGGTGCCCGCAGCCTGGGCACGGGTCAGGAGCCGCGCGCCGGCCGCGCGCAGAGTGACGCACGAAGCGTGGAGTGCGGACTCGGTGTCCTCGATGGCGGCTGCCATCAGCACCACGGCGCCCCGGTACTCGGTTGTCCAGGCGACGCAGTCGCGCAGCCACGAAACGAGAGCATCGCCGGGCGAGTTGGACGTTTCGAGGGCGTCTGCCTTGGCGGTCAGCTCGTCGAAGCTCGTGCGGAGCAGGGCGTCGAGCAGCGCCTCGCGCGTCGGGAAGTGTCGCAGCAGCGTCGCGAGTCCCACATCGGCCCTGCGCGCGATGTCGCGCAGTGACACGTGGACGCCTTGCTCGGTGATGGCGGTGCCCGCTACTGCGAGCAGGTGGTCGCGGTTCTTCCTGGCGTCGGCCCGCATCTGTCCCCCTTGACTATCCGGATCAGTGGTCCATATATTCGGATCAGTGGTCCGTTTATGTGGATCGCTGATCCGAATGAGTCTATCCCGCAGCGCGGGGAGGAGAAACCGATGCCGACACACACGATGAGGGCGGTCCGGCTCCATGAGCACGGCGGTCCGGAGGTTCTGCGGTACGACGAGGTGCCGATGCCCAAGCCCGGGCCGGGTGAGGTGCTCGTTCGCGTGCACGCGGTCGGCGTCAATCCCCCCGACTGGTACCTGCGCGACGGGATGTCCAACCTGCCTCCGGAGGTGCGGCCGAAGTTCAGCCTGCCCGTGATTCCGGGGACGGACCTGTCGGGCGTCGTCGAGGCCGTCGCCGCGGACGTGGACGGCTTCTCCGTCGGGGACGAGGTCTTCGGTCTCCTTCGCTTCCCCAGCTTCGACGGCAGCACCTACGCCGAATACGTGGCCGCGCCCGCGTCGGACCTCGCGCTCAAGCCGGCCGGCATCGATCACGTGCACGCCGCCGGGGCGCCCATGGCCGGGCTCACGGCATGGCAGTTCCTGATCGAGCTCGGACACGATCACCCGTCGCCCTTCCAGGCGGCGCAGCACCGTCCGGTGCCACTCGACGCCGACACGACGGTGCTCGTCAACGGCGCCGCGGGCGGCGTGGGACACTTCGCGCTTCAGCTGGCGAAATGGAAGGGTGCACGGGTCATCGCGGTGGCGTCGGGCGCACACGAATCCTTCCTGCGCGAACTCGGCGCCGACGAGTTCATCGACTACACCAAGAGCCGTCCCGAGGAACTCGTGCACGACGTCGACCTCGTTCTCGACGCCGTCGGCGGCCCCCACAGCAAGCGCTTCCTGCGCACGCTCAAGCGCGGCGGCTCCCAGTTCCCCGTGTTCTTCGGCGAATTCGACGAAGAGGAGACCGCGAAGCTGGGCGTCACCGTCACGGGCACCCAGGTCCGATCCAACGGCGCGCAGCTCGCCGAGCTGGCACGCCTGCTCGACGCGGGCACGGTCCACGTCGCGATCGACAGCACCTTTGCGCTCACGGATGCCCGAGCCGCGCACGAACGCGCCGCCCGAGGGCACATCCAGGGGAAGATCGTGCTCACGGTCGCTTAGGAACGAGCCGTTTCACTGCGCTCCGGTCCGTTCGGGTTCGCCCGTGCGGGCCGGCCGCAGCCCCGCGTCGTAGTGATGCCGGTAGCCGAAAAGCTTTTCGATAATCCTGGCTCCCAAAAGGTCACGGATTCGATGTTCGCCTCCCCGGATTGCCACGAAAGAAGGCCCTCGAGGAAGTTCCGTTCGTGTTCCACCTCACTCGGGCTGACGGATCTGCGAGCCGAGGCTGGGTTGCCGGTCGCCGCCTCGAGCTGCCCCTACCGGCCACCGCCGTCCGGCCCGCAGGCGCCTCCGATCAAGGAGCCGCATGCCTCCCCCGTCGTCCGGGCGCCCTCCCGGGGCCGCTTCGGCAGCCTCTTCGCCGGTTCCGCCCGCGCAGCACCTGCACCCGCCGCTCATTGCCCGGCGATGACGCTGGGGGGACCTGCCAGTACCTGGACCAGCAGGCCAGGGCCAAGGCAGGCCTGCTGGACCGCTCCGAGGCACCTTTTGGGCTGGTTCTCTGGGATGCACGCAGTCGTCAAGAACCAAGGACCTCCCCATGAACCTGAAGCTCGAAATGATCGTGCTGCCCGTCTCCGACACCGACCGGGCCAAGGCCTTCTACGAGAAGGTCGGATTCCGCCTGGACGTCGACTACACGGCCAACGAGGAATTCCGGGTCGTGCACTTCACGCCGCCCGGCTCCGAGTGCTCGATCATTTTCGGCGAGGGAATGACTCCTATCGCACCCGGCTCGTTCCAAGGCCTGTATCTCATCGTCTCCGACATCGAGGAGGCCCACGCGGAGCTCGTCGGCCGCGGCATCGAGGTCAGCGAGATATTCCACGACGCCGGCGGGCTGCTGTACCACGGCCACGAGGGCGGGGATGTCACCTACGACCGTGTCGGCCAGAAGCAGCTGGCCGGCCTGCATCCCGAGCGCGCCTCCTACGGCTCCTTCCTCACCTTCAGCGACCCGGACGGCAACGGATGGGTGCTCCAGGAGGTCTCGCAGCGCCTCCCCGGCCGCTGATCAGCCCACACAGCCGCCGCAGGCCGGCACCGGACCGCCGGGCGAGCGCGATGGTTACCCTCCGCCGCCCGGCGGTCCGGTGCCGCGGACACCGTGAGACGGCTTTGCCGCCACGGTCGTCCCATCCCGGGACCGCCCCCGTCGACCCCGTGCGGGGCGGAGGCCCCGACGCCCTTCCGGAGTGTCCGACCGAGTCACCGAAGCAATGAGGAATCAAACAGTGAGGAACGCAGCAGAGATGAACGAGACGACCCGCACCTACGACGTGATCGTCATCGGTGGGGGGCCGGTCGGCGAGAACGTGGCCGAACGCGCCCGCGCCGCAGGGCTCAGCGCCGTGATCGTGGAACGCGAACTCCTCGGCGGCGAGTGCTCGTTCTGGGCCTGCGACCCGAGCAAGGCGCTGCTCCGCCCGGTGGTGGTGCGGGCCGACGCGAGCCGCGTACCCGGACTCGACCCGGCGGTGGCCGGCCCGCTGGACGTCGAGGCGGTCCTCGCACACCGCGACAAGATGTCCTCGTACTGGAAGGACGAGGACCAGGTCGACTGGCTGAACTCGGTCTCCGTCGACCTCGTACGCGGCCACGGCCGCCTCACCGGCCCCAAGCAGGTGGCCGTGCGGACCCCTGAGGGCGACACCGTCGCCCTGACCGCCCGGCACGCCGTCGCCGTCTCCACCGGCACCCGCGCCGCCCTGCCCCCGATCCCCGGACTCGACACCATCCGCCCCTGGACCAGCCGCGAGGCCACCAGCGCCGACAAGGTGCCCGGCCGCCTCGCCGTCGTCGGAGGCGGTGTGGTCGCCGTCGAGATGGCCACCGTCTGGCAGGCGCTCGGTTCCCAGGTCACCATGCTCGTCCTCGACGACGGACTCCTCGAGCGGATGGAGCCGTTCGCCGGCGAACTGGTCACCGACGGACTGCGCGAAGCGGGCGTCGACATCCGCTTCAACACATCCGTCACCTCCCTGGCCCGCGAGGGCGGCGAAGACGGCGAGGTGCGGATCGCGCTCTCCGACGGCGGACAACTGGCCGCGGACGAGATCCTGCTGGCGACCGGCCGCGCCCCGCAGACCCGCGACCTCGGTCTGGAGACCGTCGGTCTCACCCCCGGCGACTGGCTGACCGTCGACGACACCTTCCGTGTCACCGGCGTCGACGGCGGCTGGCTCTACGCCGTCGGCGACGTCAACCGCCGTGCGCTCATGACGCATCAGGGCAAGTACCAGGCCCGGATCGCCGGCACCGTCATCGGCGCCCGTGCCAACGGCGAGCCCGTCGACGACGCACCCTGGGGCGCGCATGTCGCCACCGCCGACCACGCAGCCGTCCCCCAGGTCGTCTTCACCACCCCCGAGGTCGCCTCCGTCGGCCTGACCAGCCGCGAGGCCGAGCAGAGCGGGCGCCGCATCGAGGTCGTCGACTACGACCTCGCCCACGTCGCCGGCGCCCACCAGTACGGCGAGGACTACCGCGGCAAGGCCCGCATGCTCGTCGACACCGACCGCAACACCGTGGTGGGCGTCACCTTCGCCGGCCCCGGCGTCGGGGAACTGGTGCACTCGGCCACCATCGCCGTCGCGGGCGAGGTGCCCCTCCACCGGCTCTGGCACGCCGTCCCCGCCTTCCCGACCCTCGGCGAAGTCTGGCTGCGGCTGCTGGAGACCTACCGCGGCTGAGCATGCTCCGGCCGGCATGCGGGGTGGCCCTGGCCCCCGTCGGCTGACCCGGCCGTGTGCGGGTGAGGAGCGATCCTCCCCTCCCGGCGGCCGGTAGCGCTGCGGGGGCTCGTGAAGTCCCCGCAGCGCCCACGTACGGAGCTGGAAGCACTCTTCACGTGGGAGGGCCTGGGCATCGGATCACGCACTGCCGCAGCGGCTGCGGAGGAGTTCCACACCGGGGCCATCGAGGTCGTCGCAGTAGGTCGCGCGCCCGGTCGTGGCCATGATCAGGGCCACGGTGGGGCCGGACACGAGCGGCCCGGAACCGGTGGCGAACGGGCCGTCATCCGCGACGAGTCGCAGTCCGCCGATGCGGCCCTTGGCAAGGACCACGAGGTCCGAACCCTGGTAGTACTCGGCAACCTGCGTGAGGACCTGGATCGGGTGGTCGTGCCGGATGCCCAGCGGGCGCCGGATGTCCTCTCCGTGCACGATCGTTTCGCCCAGCATCGCGATGGTGGGCAAGGGAGGCTTGGTGGTGCTCGGGATGACATGCCGGAATCGTTCGAGGGTCTCGGCCGGAGTCGTGCCCAACTGCTCGGCCAGCCGCATGGCCACCTGCTTGTCGAAGTCGAGCCTGCAGCGGATCACTCCCGCCATCCAGCGCACGGCATTGAGGCTCGCGCCCGCGGTCACGTGCGCCAGCACCTCACGTACCGTCAAGCCGGTACACAACGAGGGCGTTGCCCAGCGCTCGTCCGTCAGATCCGCGAGATCGGCCGCCAGCGCCGCTCGCTCGGCGTGGATCAGGGGCCAGACCCCGGTCCCGCGGCTACGGTCTGCTGTCACTTCCGGATCGGTCATACGGCCAGGTCTCCTGTCACGGGTCGCGCTCTGCGGCAACGGCATTCACGAAGGAGACTCCGGCTCCAGCGCAAAGTCATCGCCCGTGCGCGACCTGTCCTCCGGCACCCGTACCTGGATCTCCCAGGCACCGGCAGCGGCTCGGAACGGAGATGTGAGACTTGACTCTCACAATATGTGAGAGGAGACTCTCACGTCATGGATGCCGATAACCGTCTGGGCGATGTCGAGATCACTGATCCGCGGGCGATGCGGGCGCTGGCGCACCCGGTGCGGCTGGCGATCCTCGAACGCCTCCAGCGGCACGGGCCGGCGACGGCTACGCAACTCGCGCCCGATGTGGGGGCGACCCCGTCGGTGACCAGCTGGCATCTGCGGCATCTGGCGGGCTTCGGGCTGGTCCGCGATGCCGAGCCCGGCCCGGACCGTCGCCAGCGGCGGTGGGAGGCGGTGGCGCGCGGCTTCCGGTTCGAGGCGCCGGAGGACCCGGAGGACGAGGAGGGCAGGACGGCCGCGCGGGTCCTGTCCCGGGAGATGTTCGTGCGCTCCGCGGACCTGGCGAACCGGTGGGCCGCCGAGGTCGAACCCGGCCTCGAACCGGCGTGGCTGCGGCGTGCGGGGCTGGCCAACACCCGCGTCGTCGTCTCCGCCGACGAACTCGCCGCCATCGAGGACGCGATCGAACGCGTCCTGGCGCCCTACGTGATGCGTGACGAGGCCGCGCGTCCGGCCGACGCCCGTGGCGTCAGGCTGCTGCGTTACGCCCTGCCCGAGGGCGCCGAGCAGCGGACCGGCGGGACGTCATGAGCGCCGCAGACCAGGCCGTACCCATATCGCTCTGGCGTGACCAGCGGTTCCGTCGTTTCTGGGCCGGCCAGTCGGTCTCGCAGTTCGGCGACCGGATCACCGAACTGGCCCTGCCGCTGATCGCGGTGGGGGCGCTGCACGCTTCGGCCCATCAGGTGGCGTGGCTGACCGCGCTCATCTGGGCCCCGAACCTGCTCGGGATCGTCCTCGGTGCCTGGGTCGACCACCGCATCCACAAGCGGCGCCTGATGGTCCTCGCCGACCTGGCGCGCGCCGCAGTGCTGCTCTCCCTCCCGGCCGCCTATCTGCTGGAGGCGGTGACGCTGGGGCAGTTGTACGCCGTGGCGTTACTGACCGGCGCCGCAGCGGTGCTGTTCAACACCGCCTATCCCCCGTTCTTCGCCCACCTGGTGCCCCGGTACTCCTACGTGGACGCGAACAGCAAGCTCAGTACCAGCCGGTCGGCGTCATACGTCGCCGGCCCGGCGATCGGTGGTGCTCTCGTCCAGGCGCTGACCGCTCCCGTCGCCGTCGTCGTCGACGCCCTGACGTTCCTGGCGTCCGCGCTTCTGGTCGGTCGGGTTTCGATGGACGAACCGCCGGCCGTCCCTGACCGGGCGACACCCCCGCTGCTGCGGCGGGCCAGGGAGGGACTGGCGTTCGTCATCCGTCACCCGGTGCTGCGGCCGAGCCTCGGGTGCGTGGCGACCATCAACTTCTTCACCTTCGTCGCGGGCAGCGGGCTGATCGTGCTGTTCGCCAACCGGGACCTCGCACTGACCGCCGGAGTCCTCGGCATGGCCTTCGGGATCGGCGCCACCGGCTCGCTCCTTGGCGCGGTGATCGCGCCGAAGGTCTCGCGAAGGCTCGGCGTCGGCCGAAGCATCGCCGTGGGCGCGGTGCTGTTCCCGGCACCGATCGCCATCACCGCCGCCGCGGGCGGACCCCTGTGGGCTCGCGCCGGAGCCTTGGCCCTGGCCCAGTTCCTCTCCGGTGTCGGCGTCATGCTCTTCGACGTCAACCTCAACTCCCTTCAGGCGGCGGTGATCCCCGATGGCATGCGCAGTCGGGTCGCCGGCGCGTACAGCACGATCAACTACGGTGTACGCCCCGTGGGCGCCGTCCTCGGCGGCCTCCTCGCCACCCTCATCGGCCTCCGGGTGACGCTCCTCGTCGCCGCCGTCGGCGGAGCGCTGTCGCTGCTCTGGCTGCTGCCCTCGCCGGTACCACGCATCCGTTCCCTGACCCCTGGCCATCCGGTAGCTCCCGGCACCGATACGAACCGGGACGCGCAACCATCGCCTACCTGACCGCAACGGAGGCATCCGGGTCGGAGCGTGGGCCGCGCTGCCGACACGGCTGCCCCTCACCGGCGCGATTGCCACGCGCCGGTCAGGGGCGGTTGCCCGTGGGTGTCGCCGTGCAGGAGGGTCAGACCCGGTCGGCCGCGATGAGCAGGTACTGGAAGCTGCCGTTGCGGTAGGCGGTCAGGAACGTGTCCTCGATGCCGGTGACCAGGTGGTCCGCCTGCTTGCGCAGCTCCCAGTAGGGGATCGCGGCCTCGGTCAGGTCCTGCACGTGGACCGGTACCAGACGGTGGCGCGCCATCGCCCGGAAGTACGCGGAGCGCGGGTGGATGTCGCAGATGTAGTGCGCGTTGATCAGGGACACCTCGCGCGAGGCCTGACCATAGGTGTCGTTGTAGCAGCCGGTGACCGTCACGTACCGTCCGCCGCGGCGCAGCAGGCGGGCGTGCTCGGCGAACAGCAGGTCCAGCTCGACGTACATGGTGGACTCGTTGTTCCAGGACGCCGCGTACCCGCCGGTCTCGAAGCCCGTGTCGAGCATGTTGCGGTGGTGGTAGCGGACCTTGTCGTCGATGCCCCGGGCACGGGCCTGGTCGTTGGCGAAGTCGGCCTGTTTGGTGGAGAGGGTGACCCCGTCGGCGTGGCAGCCGTAGCGCAGGTGCGCCACGACGCTGCCGCCGCCCCGGCCGCAGCCGGCGTCGAAGACGCGGTCGTCCGCGGAGAGGTTCCCCAGGTTGGAGGCGAGCAGTTCGGCCTGGGCGTGCTCCAGGCGGTGCAGTTCGGCGGTGATGCGCTTGCGCCGCCGGCCGGGATCGGGTTCGTCGAGGACCGAGGTGTCGGCCTCACCGATGCCGTAGTGGTGGTGGTACAGGTCGTCGATCTTTCCGAGTTCGAGGTTGACCGGGTTCTCCTCGGCGTTCCAGTAGTCCGCGATCCGGCTCTGGTAGGTGGACTGGGCCGGGACCGGAAGGACCGCGGGCCGGGCGGCAGGGGCGTGGGTCAACTGTTGCTCCTCGATGTGCAGGTGCCATGTGCCGGTGGGTCACAGGCGGCGGTTACCAGTAGTCGGGCAGGTGGTAGCGGTGGCTGTTGGTGGCGTGCCACTCGTGGTTGCCGGACACCCAGGCGGCGAGCCCCCGGGCGTAGCGCTCCACGAGGGGCGAGGTGGCGGAGAGCAGCGCCGATTCCTCTTCGAAGGCCGCCATGATCGTGTTGTGGATCTCGACGGATCGCAGGTAGGCGGCCTTCAGCCCGCGCCGCTCGTTCGCGGCGACGACCTGGGGCAGGTTGAGGTGTGACGGGTCGCTGGCCAGTTCCTTGGTGAAGGAGTACAGGTCGTTGACGATCGTCGTGGCGTTGCAGGCCAGCGCCGTGATCCGCTGGATCTCGGGGCGGGCGTAGGCCTGCTCGGGCAGCTCGTAGCCGTCCACGGCGTCCACGATGGACAGGCAGGGGCGGAAGTTGTTGAACTGCCGCATCACGAGGTACTCCCAGACCTGCGGCACGTACCGGGTCTCCGCCCAGGCGGCCTCGGCCAGGTAGCCCAGGTGCAGCCGGGCGACGTCGTGCACGAACCGGTCGGTCTGGCTCGGTGTGGCCAGGACGGCGAAGTCCCGCAGCGCGAGGTGGTAGGAGCGCAGCGGGCCGTCCGCCCGGACACCGCGCCGCCACTCCTCCTCCAGTGCGGGGGTGCCGTGGTAGGGGTCGAGTGCCGACTGGGCGATGACCAGCCGTCCGCCGAGGCCCTTGCGCGCTCCCCCGCGGCCCTCGTCCTCCTCGCAGTAGCAGGAGTCGACGATGTTCTCGGCGAGCAGCAGCTTGCCTGCGGCGGTGAGGCGCTCCAGGTCGGCGGCCCCCGGGTGCTGGAGCACGACGGCACGGCCGAACTGGAAACCGGCGAAGTCGCCCTGCCAGGCCGCCGGGAACAGCTCGTTGGCGCGGGCCCAGGCCTCCACGCGCAGGTCGACCTCCTGCACCTTCTCCGGGTCGGCGGGCACCGCGGGCCGGTACAGCAGCCCGGGGATGGCGCCGTGGCGCCGCGCTCTCGCGCTCCGGGCGGGGCTGGGGGGTCCGGGCAGGGTGAAGGCGGTGGGGTGTGTGGTCACGGGGTGCTCCAGGCCGTCATTCGGGGAGCCGGCCGACCTGGACGTTCTCCAGGATCCCTGCCGCGTCGGGCACGAGGATGGCCAGCGAGTAGTAGGCGGTGACGAGGTAGCTGATGATCGCGGCGGAGTCGATGCCCATGAACCGGACGTTCAGGCCCGGCTGGTACTCCTCCGGGATGCCGGTCTGGTGCAGGCCGACGACGCCCTGGTCCGCCTCGCCGGTGCGCAACGCGATGATGCTGGTGGTCTGGTCGTCACTGATCGGGATCTTGCCGCAGGGCAGGATCGGGACCCCGCGCCACGCCGGCACATCGTGGCCGTCCAGGCTCGCGGTGCCGGGCATCAGGCCGCGCCGGTTGCACTGCCGGAAGAAGGCGGCGATCGCCTTGGGGTGGGCGAGGAAGACCTTCGTCTTGCGGCGCATCGACAGCAGCTCGTCCATGTCGTCCGGGGCCGGCGGGCCGGCGAAGGTGCTGACCCGCTGGCCGTAGTCGACGTTGTGCAGGAGGCCGAACTCCCGGTTGTTGACCAGCTCCCACTCCTGGCGTTCGCGGATCTCCTCGACGGTCAGGCGCAGTTGCTGCTCGGTCTGGTCCATCGGGTCGTTGTAGAGGTCGGCGACGCGGCTGTGGAGCCGCAGGACGGTCTGGGTGAGGGACAGCTGGTACTCGCGCGGGGCGAGGTCGTAGTCCACGAAGCCGCCCGTCAGCGTCGGCTCGCCCACGTGGCCGGCCTGCACCGGGACGTCGGCCTCGCCCTTGCGGTTCATCGGCCGGTGCTGCCGGTCGACGTAGGAGCGCAGATGCGCGCCGAGGGAGGGCGCCCGCTGCGTGAGGTCCTCCACAGCGGCCCAGGGCATCGCGAGGACCACCCCGGCCGTCTCGGCCCGCACCGAGGCCGACCACAGCGGGTCGGGCTGCCCCACGGCCTCGTCGCCCAGCTGGTCGCCGTCGGTGACGACCCCGATGATCCCCTCGTCACCGTACTTGCCGCAGGTGTAGCGGGTGAACCGGCCGCGGACGACCAGGTACACCTCCGTCACGGGCTGGCCGGCCTCGAAGAGCACCTGTCCGGCGCGTACCTCCTGGGGCCGGAAGTGGCCGGCGATCTCCCGCAGGACGTCCGTGTCGGCGTAGCCGCGCAGGATCGGCAGCTCCGTGAGCGACTGCGGGATGACGCGGATGTCGTCGCTCCCGTTGTGCTCGAAGTGCACACGGCCACGGTTCGTGCGCAGTTGGAGGCGCCGGTTGACCCGGTACGTGCCGCCCTTGACGTCCACCCACGGCAGGGCCTTCAGCAGCCATCGCGAGGTGATGGCCTGCATCTGCGGTTCGGACTTGGTGGTCGTGGCGAGCTGGCGTGCCGCGCGGGTGCTCAGACTGGTGAGCTGCTCGGCCGCGGGATCAGCGGCGGGTTCTTCGACGGCGGGACCGGTGGCGCTGTCCAGTGTGGACACATTCCCTCCAGCAGGGCTGGTGAACGAACAGAGGTGACCGCAGCGGTCGGTGACGACGTGACGGCGGCGACCCTGTGATCCACTCAATCAGGACGGTCCGGGCGCGGGGTACGGCGTGAACGGGGCGGATCAGCGCTCCGGGGGTGGTAAACCTGCTGTTGGGGGCGGGGGTGGCCGACAGTGTGCTCCTGCGCCGCCGGACCGCTTCCGTGAGCCGTGTGACATCACCCTCCGCAGAGGGTTCACCACCACGAAACCACCGCCAAAACACCCGGGACACCGGCTGCGGGCGAACTTCATTTGAACCGGGTGCGCGAAGAACCCCCCCGGGCTGCCTGCGTCGAGCCGTACCGCCGGTTCCCCGGCACCCCATCCGGCAAGCGGCTTCAGGGCGTCCCGTGAGGCGTAGGGGTCCACATTCCATCCGCGCGCCGCCCTCACGGGTGAGTTCGCGACGCGCGAATCGCAGGGCTTCCTCGGCCGGCCCCCCAGGCAACACCCACCCCCAGGCCGTCACGCCCCAAGGCACTCCCCGGTCCGGCGTCGCGATGACACGGCGGACACCCGCGGTGCCCCGTCCGTCCGGGTGACGCGCTGCGCCGCCTCCACGCGCAGCGTGCCACGTCACGCCGAAGGCGTCCGCACTTCGCGCTTAGGGTGACGCCAGGAGGTGGCGGATGCGAGTGGGGTTGCACGCGCTCGGCATCGGTGACGGTGCCCGTCCGGAGGTCATCGGGGCGGTGGCCACAGCCGCGGAGACGCACGGTTTCGCCCGGCTCTGGTGCGGCGAGCACGTGGTGCTCGTGGACGCGCCCACCTCCCGTTACCCCTACTCCGCGGACGGCCGGATCGCCGTACCCGCGGACGCGGACTGGCTGGACCCGCTGCTCGCGCTCAGCTACGCGGCAGCCGTCACCAGCCGGATCGAACTCGCCACCGGGGTGCTCCTACTGCCCGAGCACCACCCGGTCCTGGTCGCCAAACAGGCCGCCACACTCGACGTGCTCTCAGCCGGGCGCTTCTGCCTCGGGGTCGGGGTCGGCTGGTCGGCCGAGGAGTTCGCCGCGCTCGGGGTCCCCTTCGCCGGGCGTGGGCGGCGCGCCGAAGAGTACCTCGCCGCGATGCGCGTCCTCTGGGCCGAGGATCCGGCCTCCTTCGCGGGCGAGTTCACCCGCTTCGACGGAATCCGGGTCAACCCGAAGCCACGGCGCGGTTGCCGGCTCCCGGTCGTGGTCGGCGGCCACAGCGACGCCGCCCTGCGCCGCGCGGTCAGGCACGCCGACGGCTGGTACGGCTTCAACGTCCCGGTGGCCGACGTCGGCTCGCACGTCGCCGTCCTCGCCGACGAGTGCGCCCGCCAAGGTCGCGCCTTCGACGAGCTCACGGTCGCCGTCGCGTTGAGCGACGGCACGCCCGAGCACCTGCCGGCCCTCGCCACTGCGGGCGTCTCGGAACTCGTCGTCGTCGGCGCACCCCCGCCCGCTGCCGACGCGGCGGCCGCCTGGGTCGCGGAACTCGCCCGGGAGTGGATCATCCGGAACGAGTGACCGTGGCGGTGCGAAGCCGGCGCGCGGCCCCGTGTACCCCATGGGCGGTGGGTCAGATACGTCCTTCTGCGGCGAGCCGCAGCAACACTTCCCTGTCCGGTACCTCAAGAGCCGGTATCCGCAGCCACTGGAACCGGAATCCGTAACGGCCCGCGTTCCTGTCGCGGCATTCCGTGCGCAGGCGCGCGCCAAGATCGTCTTCGAACATGCTGACGGGGACATAGCTGTAACGCAGCGAGGTGATGTCCTCCCAGGGCACGTGCGTGCCGTCGTGAAGCAAGCCGTCCGAGGTGGCGGTCACAGGACCGAAGTCCACACGGCCGCCTGCCGCCTGCCGCCAGGGTGGCTTTGGCCGCGGCCACATGCAGTTCGGTGACACGGTCGCGGATGCGCGCCAGAAGCGGCCAGTGGCAGGAGAGCTCACTGATCACTGCTGCTGCTTCCCGCGGCCGGCTGAGGCTTGCTCGATGTCCGCGCCGGAGCTGACGTGCCGCTGGGTCTCCTGGGGGCCGTGCCAGTCCAGGCACATCACGGTGGCGTCGTCTTCGAGCCGGCCGCCGGCGGCGTCACGGACTGCGGACGTCAGGGTCAGCGCGGTCTCACGCGGATGCAGGTCCCGGGTGTGCTCCAGCATGTCGAGCAGGTCGACCTGCTGCCCATGGCGCTCGAGCATGCCGTCGGTCAGCATGAGCAGACGGTCGCCGGGGCGCAGATCGATGTCCTGGACCCGGTGAGGGTGCGGCGCGTACGCGGAGAGCCCGAAGGGATGGTCCACCTCGCAGGTGATCACCTCCGCGACCCCCTTGCGTACGCGCAGTGGCCAGGGGTGACCGGCGTTGACGAGCTGGGCCTGCCCGGTGTGGAGGTTGATGCGCAGGAGCTGCCCGGTGGCGTGACCTTGGCCGTGCTCGGCCAGGGCCTGGTCGGCCCGGCGGGCCTGCTCGGCCAGGCCGGCTCCCACACGGCGCGCGCCGCGCAGAGCGCCCACCAGGACCGTGGCGGCCAGGGCGGCGTCGATGTCGTGCCCCATGGGGTCGGTCACCGAGAGGTGCAGGGTGTCCCGGTCCACTGTGTAGTCGAAGGTGTCGCCACTGAGGTCTTCGGAGGGCTCCAGGCTCCCGCACAGGGTGAACTGCGCGGCCTCGCAGGACAGCGACGAGGGCAGCAGCTGATACTGGATCTCCGCTGCCAGGGTGGGGGGCCTGGAGCGTTTGCCCCAGGTGTAGAAGTCGGTGAAGCGCCCGTTGGCGATCACGACATAGGCCAGCGCATGGGCGGCTTCCCCGACGGCATCAAGGACGTCTTCGCCGCAGTCGGTCGGCAGGAGCAGCTCCAGCAGTCCAATGGCGTCCCCCCGGTTGGTGACCGGTATGATCATTCGCTGTCCGCGGCTCGTCGCCGCCTGATACAGCCGCTGGGTACGGATCACCTGCTCGTAGACGCTGCCGAACAGGGGGATCCGTTCCGTTTCCCGCTCACCCCCCACTGCCCCGGCGGTGGACAGCCGCGCCACCGCCTTCCCCGTCAGGTCCACGATGAGGAAAGAGACCTTCGTAGCCTGAAAACGCCGCCGCAGGTCCTCCGCGACCACGTCGACGGCATCCGCCGGCGCCGCTGTCTCGGCGGCCGTCAGCAGCCGGGGAAGTCCACTCTTTCCAGCACTCACGGCCGCGGTCCCTTCCACCAGCCCCCTCACCAGCTTGGCTACCGCAGCGGTGAGCGTCAATCTGTGCCCACTCGCGGCTGCAACCGGCACACTGTGCTCCGCGGGCCCTCAGACATCAACGGCAACAGAGTTCCCGGCCAGCCCTGCGTTTCACGCTCGCCAGGAGCGGATGCGTTCGGCGGCGGTGAACACGTCGGCCTTGCCGCTGACGATGTCGCGGGCGAGCTCCACCGGGGCGTAGGGCGCATTGAGGGTGTGGCCGCTGGCCGTCATGTAGGCCACCGCTGCCATCGCGCCGAACAAGGCGTTGCGCGCGGGGAGGGGGCGGAGCTGGATGATGGTGTGCATCAGGGCGGCCGCGCGCCAAGCCTCGTCGTAATCGGCGCCGAAGGCGGGGGTGTTCACGCGGGCCGGGCGACAGCTGCGACCAGTGCGGAGTAGTCGCGCACCGCCAGGTCCGTCATGCGGGCCTCTTGGATCTCCAGGAGCCAGCGGACGTCGGTGAAGACTTCCATCAGGCGGCGGCACCCGCTCCAGGGCGGGGTGCGTCGTCGGGGAAGGCCTCGTCGAAGGCGGCCGCATGGGCGTCGTGGAAGTCGAGCGCCGTGGAGACGAAGACCCGGCGGCGCCCTTCGAGGACGGTCGTGGCGTGGATGTAGTCCTCGACGGACATCCCCGCGGCTGCGGCGGCGACTTGCAACTGCCGCAACTCGGCTTCGGTGTAGTCCACGCTCACATCCGGCATGCACCGAAGGTACCGGATCGGTTGCGGCCGTTGCACCCGAGCCCGCGATCTGCTGCGTCATACCGAACCGAGCCTGTCATGGCGCGAAGACCTCAGGTCCCGGCGCACCGAAGGGTGCGCCGGGCCTGATGCGTGTCCTCGGCTACCACCAGATGACGGCGTATCCGTCACCACCGTTGTCGGCGGGTATCAGCGCGGCCACGGTACCGTCGCCGCCCGTGCCCGCACCCTGTGGGGCAGGCTCGACGATGCCGCTCACCGCCGGCTGGCCGCCAGGGCCGGCCAGCCCTTGGGCCACGACGGGAGGCTGGCCCTCGGCGCCCTGACGGGTCGTACCGCCGACCGAGCAGAAGCCGTTGCCGCCGGGACTGGGAGTCAGGGGGAGGAGGCCGGCGCGTCCTCCGGTGCCGCCGTCACCCCTCGCGAGGATACCGCTCGGGCCGGACAGGACGGTGTTCGCCCCGTTGGTACCGTTCACGCCGACGGCGTTGGCACCGGCCCCTCCTAGACCGACGGTCACGTTGTAGACCGTCCCGGGTGTCACGTCCACGGGGCACCAGGCGAAGCCGCCGGCACCGCCGCCTCCGCCGAGGGGGACGGGGATGAGTCCGATTCCACCGCCGCCCCCGCCCGCACCCCACACCTGGACGAAGACCCTGGTGACCCCGGCTGGCGGGGTGAACGTTCCGTCGCCGACTCTGAAGTCCACGAGGTCGTGGGGGGCGGCGGCAGGTCCGGGCGGTCCAGCCGGGCCCTGCGGACCCTGCGTTCCGGGGTCGCCCTGCGGGCCGGCAGGCCCGGCCGGTCCCTGCGTTCCGGGCGGGCCCTGGGTCCCGGGGTCACCCTGCGGGCCGGCAGGCCCGGCCGGACCAGCCGGACCCTGCGCTCCGGGAGTTCCAGGCGGTCCGGGCGGGCCCTGGGGGCCAGGAGGCCCGGGGATGCCCGGTCGGCCGGGATGCCACGGACGGCCCGGGTATCCGGGGTAGCCGTGGTAGCCGGGGCGGCTCGGGCAGTACCCGGGGAAGTAGGGGAAGAGGAAGCACGGGTCGGCGAGAGCGGTCGTGGCGCCGGGTTTCACGGCGTCAGCCCGACCGCCGCCGGCGCTCTCCGCGTGCGCGGCACCTGTCAGAGCACTGGACGCCAGGGCCACGCTCGCGGCCATCGTCCACATCCGCAGACCACCTCGGCGTCGCCTTACGGACGCCTGAGGCAGGGCTATTCGGGACAACACGTCACCTCCAGGAAGGGGCTCACAGCGCGCGGCAGACACCGCCCGGAGAGGAAGCTGGCATGGACAGCAGCGAGCCCACAGCAAGAATCACCCTGCGTTGCATGACGTGCACATTCAGTAGCCGACCGGGTGACTCCTCGCAGGTCAGCCGGTTCCGGTCATCACGCCACCGGGGCGTCGAAGTCGATCGGGTACCGGAACTGCCAGGCGTTCTTCTCGGGCTTCATCAGCTTGAACATCGTCGGCAGCAGCGCGTCGCGGATCACCCGCGCGACCGGGCCCGCGGCCTTGCGGGCGTTGGTGCGGGCGGTCTCCTTGATGATCCGCTCCACCCGGGGCCGGCGCAGTTCCTCGTAGCGGGCCAGCGCCTGAGGCAGGGGCAGGTCGCGCAGGCAGCGGGCGAGTTCGACGGAGCTCTCCGCGGCGAGCGAGGCGCCCTGGCCGGAGCTGGAGGAGGGCGCATGGGCGGCGTCTCCGCTGAGGACCATCCGACCGCGGCTCCAGCGCACCGGCTGCGGCATGTTCTCGGTGCTGCCGGCGAAGAGCATGGTCTTCGGGTCGGTGGCCGCCAGCATCCGCCCGGCCGGGGTGGCGTCGCCTTCGCAGACCTCCGCCAGGTGTTCCAGCCAATAGGCGCCGCCGCGCTCGCGCTGCTCGTTGACCGAGAGCGGCTGCGCCATGGGCAGGTTGATGAACCACAGGCCCGTGCCGTCCGCGAAGACCTGCCAGGCGAAGAAGCAGCGCTTGCCGAAGGTCATGTGCATCATGCCGTCGGTGGGCGCGACGCCGGCGTCGGCGACCATGGCGCCGAACCCGGCCGTGCCCGCGAACTGCGGTGCGGAGGCGGTCGGATCGATCAGGCCGCGGACCGTGGAGCGCAGTCCGTCCGCGCCGATGAGCACGTCCGCCGTCGCCGTGCTGCCGTTCTCGAAGCGCGCGGTGACACCCTCGGCGTCCTCGCTCGCGTCAACGATGCGTCTGCCGTAGACGGTGGCCACGCCCCGCTCCTCGGCGGCCTCGCGCAAGGTCCGGAACAGCTCCGCGCGGAACACGAAGCGCGTCGGATCGATACCGGGCAGCGTGCCGAACTCGGCCAGCTTCTTGCCGTTCCAGCTCTGCAGCACCATGCCGTTCATCTCGGTGCTGACCGCGCGGACCGCGTCGCCCACGCCGATCGCGTCGAACGCCTGGAATCCGTTCGGCGCCAGTCCCATGCCGCCGCCGGCCTCGTCGGCCGGGCCGTCGTACGCCTCGAAGACCGTCGCCTCGATGCCCGCTTGCCGGAGCGCCATCGCGGTGACGGGACCGGCGATGCCGCCGCCGATGACCAGTGCGGAGCGGACCTTGCCGTTCGTGGTGCCAGTCGAGTTCGTCATGACGTGATAGTTGCACTGTAACTAGTCTCTGGTCAACTAGTTCGACCGTGGGTAGCATCGGGCCATGAGCACTGCGCCCCGGAGTTCCCCCCTCGCCCTGACCGTCCTGGCCCTGCTGCACTACAAGCCGCTGCATCCCTACGGCATCCAGCGGCTGCTCAAGGAATGGGGCAAGGACCAGGTCGTCAACGTCGGTCAGCGGGCCGGCCTGTACCGGACCATGGAGCGCCTGCTCGCCGCCGGGCTGATCGCCGTCCGCGAGACGGGCCGGGACGCGCAGTACCCGGAGCGCACCGTGTACGAGGTCACCGAGGCGGGCAGCGAGGCGGCGCACCGCTGGCTCGACGAGATGCTCGCCACGCCGAAGCAGGAGTTCCCCGAGTTTCCCGCCGCGCTGTCGCTCATCATGATGCTGACGCCGGAGGCACTGCGGGATGCGCTCGGCCGCCGCGCCGAGGCCCTGGAGACGGCCCTCGCGAAGCACGAAGCGGACCTCGCCCGGGAAGCGGACAGCGGGCTGCCGCGGATCGCGACGCTGGAGCTGGGGTACGTGCGCACGATGACGGCGGCGGAGCTGGCGTGGGTACGGGGCGTGCTGGCCGATTTCGCGGACGGGCGCCTGGCCTGGTCGCCCGAGGAACTGCTCGCCCACGCGGGCGATGAAGGGTGACCACCGGGGCGGCCGGGCGGCCCCGCGTCACTTCCCGGCAGGGCCGACGGTGCCGGACGCGGCACCAGGCTCCAGCAGCCCGCGCAGGACGTTGCCCTCCGTCGTCAGATAGCTGGAGCGGTAGTCGAAGCGGCGCGCCCGGGCGAACAGCAGGAAGTAGTACTTGGCGTTCTCGCTGAACCAGTACGCCGGGGTCAGGTCCCCCAGTTCCATCGGGGACACCGTCACGTCCCGGACGACCGTGTAGCCGTTGGGGACCTTGCAGTAGCGCTCCTGACGGCCGAACATCTCGCGGGCGCGTGCGCGGTACAGCTCCTTCCCGGTGGTGAGCCACAGGAGCAGGCAGGAGTTGGCGTACTCCGGGCGCAGCGGGTAGGACGGGTCGATCGCCCGCAGGGTCCGGTAGTCGAAGAGGTCCGGCGGCAGTCGGAAGGTGTCGAGCACGGCCGTCCAGCTGTCGAGGTAGCTCTCGCCGCCGGCGAGGTGGCCGCTCTGGGCGAGCAGGCCGGCGTAGAAGGCGGTCAGCCCGGACTCGACGTGGCCGGCTGCGCGGCCCGTGGTCATCTGCGCCTGCCGGAACCACAGCCGCCCGGTGTCCCGGTCGGCGAGATACCGGAAGATCCCGGCGGTCAGCGTGGTGTACCAGGTGTGCACTTCCTCGTCGCCGTACAGCGCCCAGCCGTGCCACAGACTCTCGTAGAAGGAGTCGACGGGCGGATCGAGGGTGGCGGTGGTGCCGGTCCACGCCCCGGTCTCGACGTTCATGCTGGTGCCCACCAGGTCCAGCCGCGAGCGGCGTTCGTAGACCGCGCGCAGCGCCCGCTTGGCCGCACCGTAGTAGGAGCGGTCGCCGGTGAGCCGGGACAGCTCCCCGAACTCGGTGATGCAGCTGCCGATCTCGGCGACGTAGTTGACCTGGCCGCCCACCGCGCCCGTGGAGAGGTTGACGTAGCGGTAGGGGGCGCCCGTGGGTGACTTGACGAAGGCGGGCATCAGCCGGTCCGCGAGGTCGCGGGCCAGATCCAGCAGCACGGGTTCCCTGGTCGCCAGGTACCCCGACAGCAGCCCGCCGACCAGCCGGATGATCGACTCGAAGACCTGGACCGACACGTCCTGGTCGAGGACGAGTTCGTCGCGCACCCAATGGACGGCCGCGGCCAGGTCCTCGTCCAGCTCCATCAGGTACAGCGTGTCGAGCGCCTCGACGATCGTCAGGCCGAACGTGTGACCCCGGACGAAGAAGTCCGCACCGCAGCCACGCAGCGGCCGCAGCTCGTCACGGCCCCAGGCCAGCCGCCGGTAGGCGTCCCACGACCTACGGAACGAGGCGACGGCCTCCTCCCCCAGGTCCGCATACGGCTCGGGCGCCACGGCGGCCGCACCGGCCGAGGGCACGGCCGGAACGGCAGCGACGGGCGTCAGGGCGGCCACGGCACCGAGCAGCCTGCGCCGTGACACTCCGCCAGGACCCACGAAAGTTCCCATGACCGCACACATGCCCCAAATGCGCCATCCCCTTTCCCGGCCCCACGGGAGATCACCGCATTGACGGGACATCCTTGCCGATGACCGGCTCAAGCAGCGACGCCGACCCCGCACGCCTTCCGCGTCGAGGCCGTGGTCAGGACCGGTCCGCCACGGCGGCGGTGAAACGCGCCACGAGCGCCGCAACCGCGGCACGCAGCTCCTCCCCGCCCTCGACGCGGAAGGCGAACGGCACCCTCGCCAGCCATTCCTGCACGTACATGTCCGGGTTGCGGGTGCTGCCGACCAGCACGCATCCCTCCCCCGAGGGCTCCAGCCGCCCCATGGGCGGCCGGATCCACGGGGCCACCTCGGCCAGGGGCGCGTCGAACACCACGCGGGTGGAGAACTCCCACCCCAGGCCCAGGTTCTCCTCGAGCGCCGCCACCGGGTCGAGGCCCTCGGGCGGCTCGAACCCGTGCCCGGTCGGCCGGACCGCACGGATCCGGTCGAGCCGGTAGGTGCGGATCGCGTCCGCACGATGGGAGTGGCACAGCACGTACCAGCGCCCGTAGCGGACGACGATGGACCAGGGGTCCACCTCCGCCTCCCACTCGTTGCCGGCCTCGCTGCGGTACGTGACCGACACGCGCCGCCGGGCCGCGACGGCGTCGACGATTTCGCTGGTGATGGCCGGATCGGGGCGCGCCGCGTACGGGTCCGCCGCGGCCGACGCGTACTCCCGCAGCAGCGCGGCCTGTTGGCCGACGCTCTCCGGAAGCGCCTTGACGACCTTGCCCAGGGCTGCGCCGACCAGGTCGTCGGTACCGGCCGCTGCCGGCTGAGCGCTGAGCACCGCCATCACCAGGCCCAGGGCCTCGGACTGCGTGAAGTGCACCGGGGGCAGCCTCGTCCCGCGCCCCAGCCGGTACCCGCCATACGGCCCCCGGGCCGACTCCACGGGGATGCCGGCCTCCCGGAGGATCCCGACGTACCGGCGCGCGGCGCGCTCGGTGACGCCCAGCCGCACGGCGAGTTCGCCGGCCGTCGTACCGGGGCGGGTCTGGAGGATCTCCAGGGCGCGCAGCGCCCGCGCGGTGGGGCTGAGGTCGTTCGGCACGGGAGCAGGTTAATCCGGATGAACCGGCAGTGGATCGTCCGGATCTCCTCCTACGGTGGCGTCCACGAAGTTGGAGAAGGGAAACCGACCATGGACATCCTGCTCATCGGCGGCCTGTGGCTGAACGGATCCGTGTGGGGCCGCGTCGCGTCCGCGCTCGAATCGCTCGGCCACCGCCCCGTACCGCTCACCCTGCCGGGCCAGGGGGACGGCTCCGTGTCCGCCACGCTCGACGACCAGTTGGCGACGGTGCTCGCCGCGGTGGACGCCACACCGGGCAAGCCCCTGGTGGTGGGGCATTCCGCCGCCTCCACGCTGGCCTGGCTGGCTGCCGACCGGCGGCCGGGGCGGGTCGCCAAGGTCGCCCTCATCGGCGGTTTCCCGACCGTCGGCGGTCAGCCGTACGCCGACTTCTTCGAGGTGACGGGCGACGTCATGCCCTTCCCCGGCTGGGGCCCCTTCGAGGGACCGGACGCCGCCGACCTCGACGACGGCGCCAGGCGGGAGCTGGCGGCCGCCGCGATCCCGGTACCCGCAGGCGTGTCCAAGGCAGTGGTGCGACTGACGGACGAACGGAGGTTCGACGTCCCGGTCGTGGTCGTATGCCCCGAGTTCACGCCCACGCAGGCGCAGGAGTGGATCAACGCCGGCGACGTCCCGGAGCTCGCCCGGGCCAAGCACGTCGACTTCGCCGACATCGACTCGGGCCACTGGCCCATGATCACCCAGCCCGCCGAACTGGCCCGGATCCTGGCCGGGGCAGCCGACGCGGCCTGACGAGGGAGCCACCGGGCGCTTGATGGGCACGGCTGTCGGCGGCACGCGTTAGGGTGCGCCTCCATGGACGCGGCTGATCTTGACCACCGTACGCGGACGCGGACCGGGTGATCCCGCGCCCGGCCGGACCGTCATGGACCCTCGCGGCGGACGACACACCTCCCTTCTGACTCCGCCCGCAGCCGACCTGACACCCCGACGGGCACCCGCGTCCACTCCCCGCTCGCCGCCTCACACGACC
This sequence comes from Streptomyces sp. NPDC006207, assembly GCF_040613835.1. NCBI lineage: Bacteria > Bacillati > Actinomycetota > Actinomycetes > Kitasatosporales > Streptomycetaceae > Streptomyces > Streptomyces sp. NPDC006207. Next base: position 48,117 of record NZ_JBEXSX010000066.1, read on the forward strand.
AGGAGCTCCCTGGACTCACGCATGTTCGCTGCGGGCCTGCAGGGGATGGAGCCGGGCGGGCGGGTGCTCGATCGGCAGGTCGGGGCGCCAGGTGGTCAGGCACTGAGCGCTGGGGACGAACAGGCCGTTCGGGAGCCGGTCGAGCGGCCACCACCGCCAGTCGCCCACGCGCTCGCCGGGTTGGTCGGCCGGTTCGCCGTCCCATGCGGTGATCACCGCGGCCACGGTCGCCCGCAGCATGCCCTGGGCCTCGTCCAGGAGCAGGCCGAGCAGCTCGACGTCCTCCTCGCGTACGGTGCAGCCGGTTTCCTCCTTCACCTCACGGGAGGCGGTACCGGCCAGCGACTCCCCTCTTTCCACCGAACCCCCAGGCAGCTCCCACGTACCCCGGCGATGCCGGCCCAGCAGAAGACCGCGGGGGCCGTGCAGGATCGCCCCGACGCCGAGGGCGGTGTTCGGCGGCGGCGGGCCGGTGGTACGGGGGCGGCTGGTGACCCGGGTGCGCCGACGTACGCGGAACAGCCGGCAGGACGTCGGGACACCCTCTTCCGGCGCGTCCAGGACCTCGATCCCCTCGATGACGAAGCCGTGTTCCTCCAGCAGGTCCCGCCACAACTCCGGTGCCAGGACCCACATCTGCACGGTCAGCTGCCCGCCGCCCGCCAGGGGCAGGATCTGCGGGCGGGCCGTGACGGTGTCCGAGGGGCCCTGGCCGTCGGAGTCGGTGTGCAGGACCGAGAACACCAGCCTGCCGCCCGGTGCCAGCGCGTCCGCGACGGCGGGCAGCAGCCGTCGCGGGTCGACGTACGCGAAACCGTGGACGGAGTAGATCACCTCGTACGGATCCGCCCGCCGCAGATGCTCGACCGCGTCGGCCAGGATCAGGCGCAGCCCCGGCACGGCCGAGTAACGCGCGGCGGCGCGCTCGTACTGGGTGGGCGAGGCTTCGACGGCGTCGACGTCGGCACCGTGCGCACGGACCAGGTGGGCGGCATGCCTGCCCAGGCCCGATCCGAGGTCCGCGACCCGCCGCCCTCGCACGTCGCCCAGGGCCTCCACGCCGTGTTCGTCCGGCCAGAAGCCCCAGGAGATGTCGTTCGCGTCGGGAACGTCGGTGCCCCTGGCCACGTGGTGGGCTCCGTAGGCGGTCCAGGCGTCGGCGTTCGTCACTTCGACAGGGTCCACAGTGCTGTCCCTACCCACGGTGCGGCCGCGCCTGCCCCCTGACGGCCGTTCGACACCACATCACGCGCCGCCATCGATGCGCGTGCGTGCACTGACACCCGACGATCCGTCAGAACACCTTCGTCGCCGCCTCGCAGACATCCGACCTCCTCTCAACATGAACCGTGGAGTTCGAGCCGAAGATGGGGAAATCACGGACTAAAACTCCATAAGATCAACAGCGGCAAGGGAAAAGGTCGGGTTAATTTGGCATCGACCGTTGACATGGGCGAAACAAGTTGATTATTTATGAATACTTTTCGTGGGCTGCTGTGACCCTGGAAGGGAACCCTTGCCGTGTCCGCTTCTTCCCGACGTGACTTCCTCCGCCTGGCCGGCGCCACCAGTGGTGCCCTCGCCCTGTCGAGCGGCCTCTACCCGTTCGCCGCACATGCCGCTCCCGCCCGTCCGACCAGCGTGGACATCGTCCCGGAGGAGAAGGCCACGTCGCTTTGGTACCGCACGCCCGCCAACGAGGCGCGCATCATCCAGGAGGCACTGCCGGTCGGCAACGGCCGGCTGGGCGCGCTGGTCGGTGGTGATCCGGCGGACGACTTCCTCTACCTGACCGACGGCGCGTTCTGGACCGGCGGCACCAACGACACCCTGACCGACGACGGCCAGTTGCCGTACGGTCCGGACGACTTCGGCAGCTTCGGCCTCCTGGCCAAGCTCCGGATCGCACTGCCCGGCCACTCCGGCAAGGCGGTGAGCAAGTACCGTCGCCGGCTCGACCTGAGCAACGGCGTGGTCTGCGCGGAGTACCTGCACGAGGGCAACCGCCACCGCCGCGAGGTGTACGCCAGCCATCCGGACGACGTGGTCGTCGTCCGGCTCAGCGGCGGGCCGCACACCGGTACGGTCTCGCTGGCCGGCACGCACGGCGAGACCACCGCGGGCGGCAGCGGGCACGTGTCGTTCGCCGGGACGCTGAAGAACGGTCTGCGCTACGCGGCGGCGGTGACCGCGGTCAGTGCGTCGGGCCGGGTCAGCGTGGAGGGCGACAAGCTGTCCTTCGCCGGGTGCCGGGAGCTGCTGATCGTGGTGTGCGGCGGCACCGACTACTCCCCCGACGCCGCGAAGAAGTTCCGCGAGCCGGGCACCGACCCCCTCGCGGTGGCCCGCGCCAAGATCGCCGCCGCGGCGAAGGTGTCCGGCAACGAGCTGCTCAAGACCCATGTGTCCGACTACCACCGGCTCTACAACCGGTTCAGCATCGACCTGGGCGAGTCCTCGGCGCTGCAGCGGTCCCTGGACTCCTGGTCCCGCATCGCCGTGAGGTACACCGACGCGACCACGCCGGACCCGGAACTGGAGGCCGCCTACGTCCAGTACGGCCGCTACCTCACCATCACCGGCTCCCGCGACTGGCTGCCGATGAACCTGCAGGGCATCTGGGTGCACAACAACAACCCGGACTGGTACGCCGATTACCACACCGACATCAACGTCCAGATGAACTACTGGCTGGCCGACCCGGCCGGTCTGGGCGAAAACGCGTACGCCCTCGCCCGGTACTGCGTGTCCCAGCTGCCGGTCTGGACCGACGTCACCAAGCGGCTGTTCAACGACGGACGCAACCGGTTCCGCAACAGCACGGGGAAGATCGCCGGGTGGGCGGTCGCGTTCTCCACCAACATCCACGGCGGCAGCGGCTGGGCCTGGCACCCCGCCGGCAACGCCTGGCTGTGCAACTCCCTGTGGCGGCACTACGAGTACAGCCAGGACCGCGCCTACCTGGAGCTGATCTACCCCGTCCTGAAGGGGGCGGCGGAGTTCTGGCAGGCGCGCCTGATCAGCACCACGGTCACCGGGACGGACGGCACGTCCCAACAAGTCCTGATCGACGACACCTCCTGGTCGCCGGAGCACGGTCCGGACGGGAAGGGCAACACCTACGGGCAGGAACTGGCGTGGGAGCTCTTCGAGGAGTTCAAGACCGCCTCCCGCGTGCTCCACCGGGACACCGAACTGGCCGCCGAGCTCAGCGCGATGCAGGCCAAGCTCTACCTGCCCCGGGTCAGCCCGAAGACCGGCTGGCTGGAGGAATGGATGACCCCCGACAACCTCGGCGAGGTCACGCACCGGCACCTGTCGCCGCTGATCGGCTTCTACCCGGGCGACCGGATCGCCGCCGACACCAGCCCGGCGGAGCTGCTCGAAGGGGTCCGTGCGCTGCTCACCGCCCGCGGCATGGACAGTTTCGGCTGGGGGTGCGCGTGGCGGTCGTTGTGCTGGTCCCGGCTGAAGGACGCGGAGAAGGCCTACCAGCTGTACCTGACGGTGCTGCGGCCGTCCATCACCAACGGCAACGGCACCTCGGCCAACTGGTTCGACATGTACAGCCAGGGCAGCTACACGATCTTCCAGATCGACGCGAACCTGGGCGGTGCCACCGCCGCGCTGGAGATGATCCTCTACTCACGGCCGGGCGTCATCGAGCTGCTGCCCGCACTCCCCCAGGCCTGGGCGGCCAAGGGTTCCGTGACCGGAGTGGGCGCCCGCGGCGGCTTCGAGGTGGACCTGTCCTGGCGCAACGGCAAGGTGACCGAGGCGACCGTCCGCAGCACCGGCGGGACCGCCACCGAGCTGCGCGCCGGCGACTTCCGCAAGCAGCTCACCCTCAAGCCCGGCAAGTCCGTGACGATACGCATCCCCTAGCCACGGTCTTCGTGACGGCCCGCCGGTTCCTCCGGCGGGCCGTTGCGCATTCCTGGTTCCGCGGCCGCATCCGCAGGCCTGTGGGACGTCCACTCGCCGGTTCCCGCGGACGGTGAAATGGCAAAGGCAAGGAGATGTCTCTCCTTGCCATTCTCAAGGTATAGCGCACCGGGGGGCTTGCGGCAAGGCCCCGGGGGTGGCGCACAATCGTCGGCCGAGGCCACAACCTGCGGAAATGAGGGCACGACGTGCAGTACGTGATCGATCTGCCAGAGGTCGACGAAACGCAGGTCACGGTTGTCGGCGGCAAGGGCGCGCACCTGGGCGGGCTGTCGCGGATCGAAGGCATCCGCGTGCCGGCCGGCTTCTGCGTGACGACGGACGCCTTCCGGCGGATCATGGCGCAGGCGCCGTCGATCGGCGAGCGGCTCGATGAGCTGTCGCGCCTGGACCAGGACGACCGCGAGGCGATCCGCAGGCTCAGCGCACAGATCCGCCGGACCATCGAAGGGATCGTCATCCCTGGCGATCTCGCGGCGGCGATCACCCGCCCGCTCACCCGGCTCGGCGAGCAGGCCGCCTACGCCGTCCGGTCCAGCGCGACGGCGGAGGACCTGCCGACGGCCTCCTTCGCCGGTCAGCAGGACACCTACCTGAACGTCGTGGGGCCCACGGCGATCCTCCGGCACGTCAGCCGGTGCTGGGCCTCGCTGTTCACCGAGCGGGCCGTGACCTACCGCCTGCGCAACGGCATCGACCACCGTACGGTCCACATGGCCGTGGTCGTGCAGCAGATGGTCTTCCCGCAAGCGGCCGGCATCCTGTTCACGGCCGACCCCGTCACGGGCAACCGGAAGGTCGCCACCGTGGACGCCGGCTTCGGCCTCGGCGAGGCCCTGGTCTCCGGCCTGGTGAACCCGGACGTCTACACGGTGCGGGACGGCGAAGTCGTCACCAAGGCGATCGCCGCCAAACAGCGTGCCGTTCACGCCCTGCCGGCCGGCGGCACGCAGGAGGTGGCGATCGACGCGCAGCGGCAGGAGGAGCCGGCGCTGACGGATGCGCAGGTCGTGCGGCTCGTGCAGCTCGGGCGGCGGATCGAAGCGCACTTCGGCCGCCCGCAGGACATCGAATGGTGCCTGGTCGACGACGCCTTCCAGATCGTCCAGAGCCGGCCGATCACGACGCTGTTCCCCATCCCCGAGGCCGGGGACGAGGAGAACCACGTCTACGTCTCCGTCGGCCATCAGCAGATGATGACCGACCCCATGAAGCCCCTGGGGCTGTCCATGTGGCAGCTGACGGCCATGGCGCCGATGCACGCGGCCGGCGGGAGGCTGTTCGTCGACGCCACCCGGCGCCTGGCCTCGCCCGCGAGCCGCGCCGCCCTCCTGGACGTCATGGGGAAGGGCGATCCGCTGGTCAGGGACGCCCTGGAGACCGTCCTCGACCGCGACGACTTCGTCCCGTCGCTCCCGGACGCACCTCCCGGCAAGCCCCCGTTCGGCGCTGCGCCCGCCACGATCGAGACCGATCCGGCCATCGTCACCGAGCTGATCGAGCGCAGCCAGGTGTCCATCGCCGCCCTGGAGCGCGACATCCAGGCGAAGACCGGCCCGGCGCTGTTCGCCTTCCTGCTGGAGGCCTTCGAGGAGCACAAGCGGGTCCTCGGTGATCCGTTGAACATGCAGGCGATCATGGCGGGGATGGAGGCCACCTGGTGGCTCAACGACAAGCTGCAGGAGTGGCTGGGCGAGAAGAACGCGGCTGACACGCTCACGCTGTCCGCCCCCGACAACATCACGTCGGAGATGGGACTGGCGCTGCTCGACGTCGCGGACGTGATCCGCCCGCACGCCGAGGTGGTGGCGTTCCTCCAGGACGTCCAGGACGAGGGCTTCCTGGACGAGCTGCCGAAGCTCGCCGGGGGCACCGAGGCACGCGACGCCATCGAGGGCTACCTCGACCGGTACGGCATGCGCTGCGTCGCCGAGATCGACATCACGAGGCCGCGTTGGCGCGAGCGCCCCACCACGCTCGTGCCCGTGATCCTCGACAACGTCAGGAACTTCGAGCCTGGCGCCGCCCAGCGGCGCTTCGAGGAAGGCCGGAAGAAGGCGCAGGAGAAGGAACGGGACGTGCTGTCGCGCCTGCGGGCCCTGCCGGACGGGGACCGGAAGGCCGACGAGACCAAGCGGATGATCGATCGGGTCCGGACCTTCATCGGGTACCGGGAGTACCCGAAGTACGGCATCGTCAGCCGCTACTTCGTCTACAAGCGGGCCCTGCTGGAGGAGGCCGAACGCCTCGTGCAGGCCGAGGTGCTTCCCGAGAAGGAGGACGTCTTCTTCCTCACCTTCCAGGAACTCCACGACGTCGTGCGCTCGCACCAGGTGGACGCCCGGCTCATCCGGCAGCGCAAGGACGCGTTCCGGTCGTACCACGCGCTCACACCGCCCCGGGTCCTCACGTCGGACGGCGAGGCCCTCACCGGGGCGTACCGGCGCGACGACGTGCCGCCGGGCGCCCTGGTCGGCGTACCGGTCTCCGCCGGGACCATCGAGGGGAGGGCCCGCGTCATCCTCGACATCGCGGAGGCCGAACTCGAGGCGGGCGACATCCTGGTCACGACCTTCACCGACCCCAGCTGGTCGCCGTTGTTCGTCGGCATCGCAGGCCTGGTGACGGAGGTGGGCGGTCTGATGACCCACGGGGCGGTGATCGCCCGGGAGTACGGCTTGCCGGCCGTCGTGGGCGTGGAGCAGGCCACCCGGCTGATCCGGGACGGGCAGCGGATCCGCGTGCACGGAACCGACGGGTACGTCGAGATCCTGCCGTGACGGAGAGGGGGTGCGCCGGGATCAGGCCGAGCGGGCCGCCAACGAGGGCGCGTACCTCGGCTTCCTGCGCGAGCGGAACATGTCCGCCGGGCTCTACGCCCTGCGGGCCGGGGAGCTC
>NZ_JBEXSX010000067.1:0-53770 GCF_040613835.1 Streptomyces sp. NPDC006207
CACAGCGAAGGCGTCACCGCCCTCGTCGCCACCCACGACCCCCAGCTCCTCGCCCTCGCCGACCGCGTCCTGGAACTCCGCGACGGCCACATCACCCCCACCGACTGACCCACGCCTTCCACGGGGCGGGGCGCGACCGACGAGTTGGCCGCCTGGTACTGCGCCGCCGCCCATCGCGGCGAACCGGCCTGGTACATCGCAGCGTTCAGGCACAGGATCACCGTGAGCCGTTGGACGCGGCGCCGCCGTCCGACTCGGGTTCACGGTTGGTCAGCCGCGGACGCTCCCCCAACGAACCGGGCCACCATCTCGGTGCGTTCACCGAAGAACGGTCCGTGCACCGCCGCCTCTTTCACCGCCCGGCTTCAGTCGATGCCCTGCTCGAGCGTCCCGGCCTCGGGGACACGCTCCGGGTCCTCACTCCGTACAGGTGGCAGATCACGCTAGGCGGGGAATGCGAAGAGGCGGTACTGCGATACCTCGACGAAACCGAATCGCCGGTACAGCGGCTCGCCGGCCGGGCTCGCGGCGAGTGCGGCCAGCCCCATACCGCGATCTCGGCCCACACGGAGCGCCGCCGCCGTCAAGGCTGTGCCGATGCCGTGTCGTCGGTGCGTGTCCGCGACATGGACGAGGAAGATCCCGGCCACGTCGTGGGCTGCGATCACCACGGTCGTCCCGACGACACGGTCATGGAGAACCGCCGCCAGGCGGACGATGTCCGCGTCGTCCCGACGCTGCGACTCGATCCGCACGATGTCGGGTTCGAGGCTCGGTGCGACGCCCATGGAAGCGCTGTAGGTGCGTACCAGCTCTGCCAGCTGACCGTGATCGGTCGCTTCTTCGATCCGCAGGCCTGCCGGTGGCTCCATCGGATCGACCGACTGGTCGAGCGGTCTGACCATCACGGGGATTGTCGTGAACTCCTTCGCCCCACGCTCGGCGAGGGCGGACGACGTGCCTGCGGGGCTGTCCGGGCCGACCCACCACCACCAGGGCACTCCCGCGAGCCGGTCCCGCGCGATGGCGGTGGACTGCTCCACCGCATCCAGGGAGCGGACACGGACCACTCCGTTGAACTGTGGCTGAGCCAGCCCACTGCGGAAGTACTCGAGATCACCGTCAGTGCGGTCCGCCATGCCCCATCCGGTCAGGTATTGCCGGAAGTTGGCGGTCACGCAGGCCATGCTCCCGGGGTGCCACAGGTCTTGCGGGACCCTGCCCGGAGATGTGCCCGCCGCAAGCGGTTCGTCAGCTCTGCTTGATACGTCCGTCATGGGTGTTACCTCTGTCCGAAAGCCTCGGACCTGAACGGCCCGAGGGTATCTCGTGGCTTGTCCGCCCGGCTTCACATCAGTGCGTTGCCGACCGCGTGATCCAGCCGTGGGGTCGTTGTCTCGCGCCCGGCGTTGCCGGTAGCCATCGACGGTGCCGGCGGCTGCGCCGAGTGATTCGTGACCGCCAACACCGCTCAGGCTCCGGCAGTGCGGTGCGCAACCTGTCCGGCACAGCCATTCATCGATCTTGCATGTCAGGGCACCACGATTCGGTAGTCCGAGACGGGCCGGTATCCGATGCGCTGGTAGACGCTGTTGCTCGTCGGGTTGGCGAGGTCGGTGAAGAGAAGTACGTGTTCCGCACCGGCGTCGCGTGCTGCTTGGGAAACGGCTGCGGTGACGGCGGAGCCGTAGCCCCGGCCGCGCTGTTCGGGCGGGGTGTAGACGGGGGTGAGGCGAGCCGTGCCGGCCAGTACCGACGTCATGGCGGCCATGGCCACTGGTTCGTCCCCGACCGTCCACAACCGCCAGCCGCCCCGGCTCATCCGCTCGTCGATGAATGCGTCGAGATCCGTTCCGAGCGAGCCGGCTTCCGTGACGAAACGAGTGCACCACTCGCGGAGAAGAGCCAGGTCACCGCTGGTCGCCGTCCGCGGTGCCCCCGGCGGTGCGACGCCAGGGCGCACAAGCCGGCCAAGACGATAGAGGCGAAGATGCGGTCCGCTCTTCGGTGCGGAGCCGGTGGTCGTCCGCCACGCTTCGGAGAAGGCACGGACCGATGAGTCGTCGGCCAGGAGCTGTGCAAACGGCTGGGTTTGGGTGGACAGGAGTCCGGCCAGGTGCGTTGCCGCGGCCTGGGAGAGACGGCTCGCGGTCAGCATGTGCGGTGGCATCCACACGAACGCGGCCGTCGTCGCTGTTTCATCCGCTTCCCGCCACCAGCCCAGCACCGTGGACGGCTGTTTGCCCCCGGACCGTAGCTGCTCGATCGTGTCGAGTCCGGACAGCAGCATGGTGTGCAGGTCGGGGCGTGCGGCGAGGAATGCTCCCGCCTCGGAACGAAACACTTCGGGCTTGTCCGTGATGAACCAGGTCACGAGATCGCACCTCCTGCTTGCCCGGCCTGCGGCAATGCGCGGAGCCGTGGGGAAACGGTTGGGGCCCGCCGGCCGCAGCAGACGCGACTGGCGGGCGGTAAGGGCGGCCGGCTCAGGGCAGGCTGAGTTCGTGCCTGATGAGCTCGGCGAGCGCGGAGGGCTGCGACAGGAAGGGCGAGTGCGAACTGTTCAGCCGCAGAGTCCTGTCGGCGCGCTTCGCGAAGAGTTCCTGGACGAAGGGCGGGATGGCGCCGTCTGCTTCGCAGATGATGTAGGTGCTCGGAATCGTCCGCCAGGCGACCGCGGTCAGCTTCTGGGTGGTGGCGGCGTAGGACTGGTAACCCAGGGCTGCCGCCGCCTTCTCGGCAACGCTCCTGTCAACGTCGCCGTAGAACACGTCGACCGGGTTCGCAACGGTCAGGAAGTCGCCGACGCCCTCCTGCCGGTGGACCTCCCACCAGAGCGCCGGGTCGCCGCCCGCGCTCGACAGCAGGGAGTCCCCGGCGTCGAGCTGGAACGCGGCGAGGTAGACGATGCTCTTGACGTTGGGCGCATCGGCGAGCGCCTGGGTGGCGGGGACGCCGCCGTAGGAGTGCGCGACGACGACCACGGGCCCGCCGATCGCCTCGACCGCGGCCCTGATGGCTGCCGCGTCGGAGTACATGTCGCCCAGTGCCCTGGGATCGTCGCCACACGAGGTGAGGGCCACGGTGCGGACATCGATGCCGGGCAGGGCATCGACGAGGAATTGCAGATGCTCGGGCTTGTGCCACGCTCCGGGCACCAGCAACAGCGACGGCAGGGTCATTCGAACCTCATAGGGCAGGTGATGCGTTGGGCATGATGTGCGGGCCCATCATGTAGGCCCTCACTGCGCAGCGTCCACGTGATAGATGTCACTAATGATCTATAAGTCTGGATCCAGGTCCGAGGTCTGCCCACCACCCGCACACGAGGCCAGGACCGACCCACCGGAAGAACCGGCGGCCCGTCACAAAAGCCCGCGGCGAGGCTGTTGGGCTTCATGCAGGGCCCGCCCGGGCCGGGCTTGAGGGGCGCACTACACGGTCCAGCGTCCGGAGCCCTTTTGCTCGGCGGCGTCGGCAACGCGGGGGGCCCTCACCAACCGGCAGCTACAGACGGCCGGATTCTGGGCACTCCTGCACGCTTTAGATTAAGCTCACCATCTAACATGTGACATCTACTGAAGAAGGAGGACGACCATGTCCACACAGAAGCCCGGGACAGCGCTCGTTACCGGCGCGACCGCAGGTCTGGGTGCCGCCTACGCCGAGGAGCTGGCGGCGCGGGGGCACGACCTGCTCCTCGTCGCTCGTGACCAGGCGCGGTTGGAGTCTTCCGCGGCGAACCTTGCGGAGCGTTTCGGCATCGGGGTTTCGGTGCTGAGCGCCGACCTGGCCACACCGAAGGGCATGCGGAGCGTGGAGGACCGCCTGGCGGCCGACCTCTCGATCGACATGCTGGTGAACAACGCCGGCAGCGCCCTGTTCGGCCCCCTGTCTGCGGCGGACCCGGACCGGTTGGAGTGGCTGATCACGCTCAACCTGACCTCCGCCACCAGGCTTGCGGCTGCCGCCGCGCGGGCGTTCTCCAGCCGGGGCTCGGGCACGATCGTCAATGTGTCGTCCGCCCTCGCCCTCAACATCCTGCCGGTGGGTGCGGCGTACAGCGGGACCAAGGCATATGTGATCGCGTTCAGCCAGGCCCTGGCGCAGGAGTTCGCCGGTTCCGGTGTCCGGGTGCAGGTGGTGGTGCCGGGAGCACTGGAGACGGCGATCTGGGACGGCTCGGGCATCGAACTGGACCAGTTGCCCAAGGAGGCCGTCATGGCACCCCGCGACGCCGCGCGGGCCGCGCTCGCCGGTCTCGACGCCGGCGAGCTGGTCACGATCCCCTCGCTGCCGGAGTACGCCAGGTGGGAGGAGTACGAGAACGCCCGCCGGGAACTCATCCCGGGCCTGTCCCTCACGCGCCCCGCCGGACGCTACGCCGGCTGACACCCGGAGCAAGCACGCTCTTCGCCAGGGCCGGGGGCCAACCGCCCCCGGCCCGCTGCCTCTTCGCCCCCTGCGCCTTGGGGTGGGAGCCGACATGACGGCCGGCTGTTCGCCGTACAGCACCTCGGCGAAGAGTTCCTTCCGCTTCCCGACCCGGCGCGGTGGGACCCGGTCAACGAACTGCCACCACGCCCCCGTGGGGCCCGGTCTCGCCCCTCCGAGCGGGCAGCGTCGTGCGGAGGTCCGTGGGGTCCGGTGGCGGAGCCGGCGCTGTGGATGTCAGTGGTCCCTTGGAGACTGTCGTCCGTGATCCACCCAGATGATGTCGATTGGACGACCGGCCACCTGCCCGGCCAGGTATGTGGGGTCCCGGGCCATCTCGGGAACATGCTCTCACCGGACCCCGCGGTACGGACCAAGGCGTTTGAGGAGTTCTGTGCGGAGGCCCATGACCAAGGAGCCGTCGACCCGTGCACCGCAGCGAGCTTGCCGTTCCTGTTCGACATGGCCGATGACCCGGCCAGCCCCGAGCGGGCAAGGATCGTCGGGCTGCTCCTCAGCATTGGGCACGAAGCTCAGGGCCGTGACCCTGAGGGCAGCTACTTCACGGTGAACGGAGTCGAGTCGACTGCTCACGTCGACATCACTGCCGAGATGGCCGAGCGGGCGGATGCCTTCGTCCGTTACGCGGCGGACCCGGATCCGTTGGTGCGCCGCTCGGCTATCGAAGCCGTCGGTCTCTTCCTCGCCGACGGCGGGCGTGCCGCCCGCATCCTGGTCGAGCGTCTGCCGGCCGAGGACGGGATCGTGGAGCGGTTGCTGGTCGTCCGCACGCTCGCGCGTCTGGCCGTCCGGCTGCCGGAGACGAGGACGACCGTGGCAACCTGGCTGGACGAGCTGATCGACGGCCCCGAACGGCCCCCCACCGACGCCCCTGTCCGGCTCTCAGCCCTCACCCACCGGGCCCTGATCGACTCGGACCGGGACACCGCCGACCTCGCCCCTCGCGCGATCACCCTTCTGCGGGAAAGCACGGTGGCCTCGACCGCCCTGAAGCTGTGCGACGGATGCCGGGACTGCCAAGCGTCGTCGCACGTCCGCGGCCGCGATGTCGCCCCCACGGTGCGCCCCGCTCATCTGGCCGCCGACTGGTTCGATCCCGACCACCTCTGGGAGGAACACTCACCGGTCAGCAGCGTCCTGCGCACCCTGCACACCGCCTTGGGCGACCGGGTCGCGGATCGTACGGCCCTCCTCGTCGCACAGTTGACCAGTCCCGACGCCGCCACCCGATACGACGCCATCGACATGGCGAAGGACCTCCCAGGACCCCTGCCCCGTCTGGTGCTGACATCTCTGCTCGACCTGCTCCCGGACGACTGGGCCGCGGCCCGCATCATCCAAGGCGGATTCAGCAAGAGGTGGGGTGGCCGCCTCAGGATCGCCCCCGAGGACACCGAACTCCTCCTCGACACCCTCTACGACCACATGGCCACCCTGCGCACCGCCTACGGTCCGGACGTCTGGGCAACCGACAACGCCCTCATCCGCAAGGCCTACCAAGAGGCGGTCATGACCCTGGCCGACCATCGCGACCCCCGTGCCATCCCCGATCTGATCCGCTCCCTCGAAACCCGTGTCGACGACTGGCGGGTCCTCTACGGCGTCGGCGGCTACCCACAGGCCGCGGACCGGCTCGTCCCTCTCCTCGCCAACGGCCTGCGATTCATCGATCCCGACCACCCGCACGCGCCCATCCCCGCCGGCCTGTACCTGTCGCGCCTGGCCGAGTTGAAGGACCCCATCGCCATACCCGTGATCACGGACACCCTCAAGTGGGCCGTCCAGCACCAAAGCTGGGCCGTGGTGACCAGCGCCCTCGACGCCCTCGCCACCTTCGGACGCGACGCGCAACCCGCCCACACCCTCATCCGCCCCTTGACCAACGCCCCTGACGACGCGGTGCGCGCCGCGGCCCGAGCCACGCTCGACGCGCTGACCGACCGACAAGCACCCCGCCCCGCCCGGTCGAAGCCCCCGCAGGAACCGCCCTACTGAACCCGCTCGACGCGACTCGCAGTGAACTTGAGGTCGTAGGCGTGGAGTCGTCGGGGTGAGGCCGGTTTCGGTGAGGCCGCCGTCGATGAGGTCGCTGCGGTACTGGATCTTGCGGAGGCCGTGGCGGAGTGCTCGGATGAGGTGGTCGGGGTCGGTGGAAGCGGTGTTGGCCTGGCCGCTGCGTCGCGACAGTGACCAGATGCCCTCGACCGGGTTCAGGTCGGGTGCGCAGGGCGGCAGGTAGTGCGCGGTGAGCCAGTCCTGGCTGTCGATGAAGGCGCGCCTCCAGGCGTCGTTGTGCACGTTCAGGTGTCACCACGTCAGCCGTCCACTGGGCTGCACGCACTGCCGGCCGCGGGGCCGCCAGGCCGGCGGCGACGGAACCACGTCACGGCCGGGAACAGCCGGGGAGGGGGTCATCCACTCGCCACCAGTGGCGATGACGGCCAAGCGCGGGCCCGCCGGGTCAGGGGCGGCGGGACAGGCCACGAGCTCAGGACGCCGTGCCGCGGGGCGTCAAGCGGTTCAGGACACTGGGATGGCGTGCACGTCAGCCGGTGGCCGGCTCGCCACTGTCGGCGGCCCTCGCCACCGCTGCATGTGCCGCCTGCAGGATCTGCTCCGACAAGGGCGTGCCTGCGGTGGCACGGGCAAGAAGTATGCCGCCGACGAGCGTGGCATAGGCGGCCAGGCCGGCGTCACCAGGCGCGATCCACCCCGCGAGCTCCTGGACGCCCCTGGCGTAGGTGTCCCTGTGCTCGGGCTCGCGCGCGATGTCGCCCGCGAAACCAGCTGCGGGGCAACCGGTGCCAGGGTTGTCGCGATGCTCGACAGAGAAGTAGGACTCGAGCAGCGACTGCCACGCCGCCTGATGCCCCCCAGCCTCGTGGTCCAGAGTCACAAGGTCTTGCAGGTTGTCGGCGAACGCCTTGGCGGTCGCCTCGTCGACCAGCGCGGCTTTGGAGGCGAACTGCTTGTAGAAGCCGCCTTGAGTGAGCCCGATCGTCTTCATCACATCCGCGATGCCGACCTTGGCGACACCGTCCTCACGGAACAGCCGAGAAGCCGCGGCCACCGTTCGCTCCCGGTTGGCCTTCGCTTCCGCTTGCGATACGCGACTCATGTACCACCCTCCGTAATACCGACTGGTCATCTGCCCCGCCGCAGGCTGCTACGACGACCAGCGGGCTGACACCCCGACTCTAAGATTATGCCTGCTGTCTATCGCCTGCCACAGTCGCCCGTCGGCCACAATCCCGCCGGACGGCGGCATGCATGTAAGATGGTGACTACCATCTAACATCTGCGTTGCCGCCCTGGGCGACCGAGGTGGGCACCCACCCGCTCAAGCACCCTTGCGTCACGGCAACCGGAAGGCGAGGAAGACGGCGACAAACGCGGAGCCCCGGAGGCCTCCCGCGGCCACTACGGCGAACAGCCCTCACCCGCGGGTCGTTCCGTCATCGTGCCCACGGCGACGGGAACTTCGTCACCGGAGGCACGGAAACGACGTTCTCACCGTAGCCGCCGGGGGGCGGTCTCCCGCGCCATGCGTTCCGGCCCGCACGACACCGAAGGCTGTGGCCCGCAGGTGCCGTCGAGGGTCCTTCCCGTCGCCGTCAGCGGCCGGCCAACCCGAGTCGCATGCGGAACCGCCATGGCCACATCGACCCTCAAGGCCGCGCGACCCAACCCGTCACCCAAACCGCTTCAAACTCCCGACAGTGAAGCGTGAAGGGGTGCCACGTCGCACCTGCTGCGCCGGGCCGGACGAGAGAGAACCAGCTCGCTTGACGCGCCGAACCGCACGTCGCACAGTTGAATCGCATATCGGTAAACCACTTCCATCATACGGAAAAGCAAAGGACGGCGGAACTGTGATCCAGCCAGAGCCGCACGTATACCGAAGGCGTCACAGCACCGGCGCGGCCGGACGATCACCGGTCTAACCGCAGCCCCGCCAAAAAGGACCGTGCGCCGGGGGCGCACCGCCGGCCGACTCATTGGGCCACAACTCACCCCTCCACGCCGCGATGGCACGAAAGCCGCGCCATGTTGATACGACGCAGCCCTTCCTGGAAAATCAGGTCACTCCCCCGACTCGTGATGCACATCTCCCCGCGCGTTCCCGTCACCAAGCGCGCGGCCGACGACGGGACCCGCTCGCTCCCGGCATCCGGCCCCGAAGTCCCCCAGCGGCCGAAAGCCCATGGCCGGGGCACCGGGCCCTTGGGCATGCGCGGCCACGCAGTGCCTCCGCTCCTGCTGATCGCGGCCATCACCTCGGGTGCGTCGTTCGCCCCCCTTGCGGTTCACCTGTCCCCACTGCTCGTGGCGGCCCCCACGTGCACGGGAACCTTCGCACGAACACGCTTCACGGCCGTCGTCGCGCTCATGGCGGCCGCGGCAGTGCTCCTCGTGGACCGCCACGACGGCCTGCTCCACTCACCACTGCTGCCCATTCACATCGGGGCGGTGCTCATAGTCTCCGCGTTCGTCATCGCCTCCCGGGCCCTGCATGACCGCGACTTGCGGGAACTGGCCCAGGTACGTGCCGTCTCCGAAGCAGCGCAACGAGTGCTGCTACGGCCGATCCCCCCGGAGCTGGGCCCCTTCCACGTCGCCTCGATGTACCGCGCCGCAACGGCACACGCGCTGGTGGGCGGTGATCTGTACGCCGCCGCCCGCACCGGCCACACCACACGCGTCCTCATCGGAGACGTCCGCGGAAAAGGCCTTCCGGCCATCGACGACGCCTCCGCCGTCCTGGGCGCATTCCGTGAGGCAGCCCAGCAGCACCGCACACTCCCGGAACTTGCGGCCTCCTTGGAACGCAGCGTCCGCAGGCACCTGGGCGAGCTGACCCGTATCGCCCCCGACAGCAGCGAGCGGTTCATCACCGCGCTGCTGATCGAGCTCCCCGACGACGAAGACGTTGCCAGAGTGGTCAGCTGCGGGCACCCGCCGCCTCTGCTGCGCCAGGGCGACCAGGTCACCTTGCTGCCCGTGACCCGGCCCGCCCCGCCGCTGGGGCTTGCAGCAGACACGCCCAACGCCTTCTGCCTCGACACTGTCGCCTTCGGTCCCGGAGACACCCTGCTTCTCTACACCGACGGCCTGGCCGAGGCCCGCGACTCCGGCGGAGAGTTCTTCCCCGTCCTCGACCGTGCCGATACCTGGACGTGGGACTGCCCCAGCCGCCTCGTACAGCACGTCAGCCTCGATGTGGACCGACACGCGGGCAGGAACCTCCAGGACGACCTGGCCCTTGTCGCTGTGCATCATCCAACGCATCCCGTCCACGCCGGACAGGCGCCACCGTGAACGTCGACAGCCCGAAGACCCGTACGCCGCGCAAAGACCCCGACCCTCGCGCCACAAGCATGCGCACCGTCTCGCAGGCACTGCGCACCACATCAGAAGGGACGGTGACGAGGATGGCCGCGCCCAGACTCCTCCTGCTCCGGCACCCGAGCGCACTGCTCGCCGTCTATCTCGCCGCGACCTGCGCACTGCAACTGGATTCCTCTGCAGTGGGCTTGGTCCGCTGGTCGGACTACTCGGTCCTGGCACCGCTGATGGCGGCAGCCCTGCTACCCCTCAGGCACACCTTGATCGTCGGAGCTTCCACGCTGGCAGCCAGTGTGGCCATCTACGGTTTCGCGATTCCAGGCGTGTCGGAGGGAGGCCGGACGGTTGTCATCTCCGCAGCCCTCCTGTCCCTGGGCATGAGCCTGATCATCTGCCGAGTCCGGCTCCGCGAGAAGGCCGGGTGCGTCTTCACTGTGCGCCCCGGGGGCGGTGTGGAGACGGGCTGCGTCGTCTCCGCACCACGTCAGGTCGCCGGCGATCCATGCGCCTCCCTGCCGGCGGGTGGACTGCCGCCCGGGCACTTGCCGCAACCCGCCGCAGTGGAACTCGCATACTGTCGGGCTGATGACAGAAGGCCACCGCAGGCTCATTGGCTGGACGCGATCCCACTGTCCGGAGCCCGGGTGGCGCTGGTCGCCGGCAGCGTGGCCGAGGACGGAGACCCAGCCCCCACCCTGGTCCCCGAACTTCGCGCCGCGGTACGGACGCTGGCGGACATCGACGTGCAACCGGACGAGGTGCTCACCCATCTCCACGACGTCATACGTCGGTTGCGGCCGGACGAGGGTGCTCGTGACGTCACGGCGAGCTGCCTGTACGCCGTCTACGACCCCGTCACCGCAGAGTGCACCCTCGCTTGCGCCGGGCATCCTGCGCCCTCCGTCATCGCCCCCGATGGTGTGATCACTGCCGTCGACCTTCCTGCTGGAGTACCGCTTGGTCGCACCCGAGCGAAGGTCGGGACCGCCGAAATCCGGCTCCGGAAAGGCAGCGTGCTCCTGCTGCACACGCACTCCGTCGAGCCACCCGACTCCGAGACGAAGACCGATGGGCTCAAGGTGCCCGAACGCATCGTCGAGCCGGAGTCCTCGCTCACAGACACCTGTCGTACTGCTTTGGAGGCCCTTGTGGCAGCGGGAGCGCCACGCCAGTTGCGCGTGCTCGCCGCCCGTACCCGCACGCTCGACGGCACCACCGTGGCAACCTGGAACCTCCCGGCCGACCCGGCGGCCGTCTCTGCCGCACGAAAACATGTCACGGCCAAAATGAGGACATGGGGCTTGGACGGTGCCACCCCCACCACTGTCCTCATCGCCAGCGAGCTGGTCACCAACGCCATCCGCCATGCCCAGCCACCGGTACGTCTCCGGCTGATCCGCTGCGCCACAGGCCTGACCTGCGAGGTCACCGACGGCAGCACCACATCCCCGCACCTTCGACGCGCCCGCACCTTCGACGAAAGCGGCCGGGGACTGTTCATCGTTGCCCAGCTCACCCAGCGCTGGGGAACCCGCCATCACCCGCAAGGCAAGACCATCTGGGCCGAGCATTCCTACCAGGCTGACGAACCCGTAGGGGAGGAAGAGCAGGCCCTGCAGGCCGGGCTCGCGTGATGACCCCCACCCACGCAGCACCCTCGTCGGGCCCGCCGGGACCTCGGGGACCGGACAGACGGGTCCGGCCCCTGGCCCCGACACCGTTCCGGTCCTGAGGGGCGACCTCGTCAGCCGGGCACGATGTTGTGGTTGACCCGGAACATGTTGGCCGGGTCGTATGCCTTCTTCGCAGCCGTCAGACGCCGGTAGCGCTCCGCCCCGTAGACCTCGCTCAACCGCTCGGGGTCGGTGGCCTCTTCGACGGAGAGGAAGTTGACCATCCTGCGCATGTCCGCCCAGGGCTCCATCGCGTTCATCACCTCTTCGAGTTTGCCGCTCAGGAACTCGGCCCGGTCCGGGGCGCCCACGCCGAATCCGAAAAGGACGAAGGGAAGCCCTCGGCTGGAGACGGCGTTGGGTACCGCGGGCTCACGGTCGAGCGCACCGCCGAGCATGCGGATCTCCACGCTCACCAGCGGGGAGTCCGACCCGGGGCCGAGCAGTTCGACCAGCTTGTCGGCCGCTTCGGCGGGGAACGCGCGCAACATCGTCGTGCGGTCGTAGTAGGGCATCGGCGCCGGCGGGTCCATGTGGATGGCGCCCATGGCGGTGTAGGGCATCTCCCCCACCGTGTCGATGAGCGCCGGGGCGGCCGCGCGCAGGGGTGCGACCAACCGCTCGCCCTCGGACACCGGACCGAGGTGGGCGATGCGTACGTGCACCACGAACGCCCCCCGGAGGGGTTCCGGCAACTCGGGAAGCGGAGGGAGTCGTTGCACGGCCACTGAGGAGGACATCTCCTCCGGCATGTCCGACTGCCAGGTGCGCCAGCTGTGCAGCACATCGGCGAGTCGTTCGCCGGGGAAGTAGATGCCGCCGCCGTAGAAATGGGTCAGCGGGAACAGGTCGAACTCCAAGGCGGTCACGACGCCGAAATTGCCCTTGCCTCCGAGCAGGGACCAGAAGAGTTCGGGATCACTGTGCGCCGTGACATGCCGCAACTCGCCGTCGGCGGTCACCACCTCCAGCGAGCGGACGTGGTCCGCCGCGTATCCCCGGCTCCGGCCGAAGACCGGACTGAGTCCACCCCCGAGGGTGTAGCCGGCCACGCCCACCAGCGGAGCCGAGCCGCTCATCGGGGCCAGGCCGACGGCGGCGGCCTGGTCGATGACCTCCTGCCAGATCACTCCGGCCTCGACCCGTGCGCTTCGCCGGCCGGCGTCGACGGCGATGCCCTTCATGCGCCGGGTACTGATCAGAACCCCGCCCCGGGCAGGGTGGACCTGTTGGTGCCCCGTGGTCTTCACCGTCACAGGCCGGCCCTCGCGGGCAGCGAAGCGGATCGCCGCCTGTACGTCGGCCGCGTTGGCGGCACCGACCACGAGCGCGGGCTCCAGGGGGACGTTCAGGTTGTAGATCTGGCACTCGGCGTCGTAACCCTCGTCGCCGGGCAGCAGAACCGGACCGCTCACCAGCGATGCGAGTTCGGCCGCCTCCGCGGACGAGACCCGCGCGAACGGAGCGTCAAAAGTCATGGGATCCCTTGTGAAATGGTGCCGCAAGGTGAGCGGGCAACTGCCCGCGGGGTCATCCCGCGCGTGCGGACCGGAGCTGCACGGGGGCGAGGAAGGGACCATGTTCCTGGCGGCGGACAACACTTTTACATTATATATAGCATCTAAGTTGCTTGATGCAGGCACCGAGGACCCGGCCCTCCGCACCTGGCCCGACCGGCCCGTCGGCCGGGCCCCGTCTCGCCGGGTGTGCGCGCGACGCCCGTCCACCACTTCAGCAGGGCGGACCGGAGACGGGGCACTCGGACAGCGGCTGATCAGGCGTCGGCGCGCAGCGGCTGCAGGGCCTTCGACCAGCTGACGACCTGGTCGAGCATGGCCTCCACGGTCGGCTGGTGGTGCGGGCCCGGCTTGAAGACGCTGTAGTTCTCGAAGTCGGCCAGGAGGGACAGCGCGACCTGCGCACGCACCGTGGCGATCTGCAGCTCACTCGCGATGAGGCGGAGGTGCTCCACCGCGCGGGTGCCACCGCCGGAGCCGTAGCCCACAAAGCCCGCGGCCTTGTTGTTCCACTCCGCGTACAGGTAGTCGAGCGCGTTCTTCAGGGCGCCCGTGATGGAGTGGTTGTACTCGGGGGTGATGAACACGAAGCCGTCGAACTCGGCGATCCTCGACGCCCACGCCTTGGTGTGGTCGTTCTGGTACTGCCCGAACGACGGGGGCAGCGCCTCGTCGAGGAGCGGCAGCGGATGGTCCGCCAGGTCCACGAGCTCGAACTCCGCATCGGAACGCTGCTTGGCGATACCGAGAACCCAGTCCGCCACGGCGGCTCCGTTGCGCCCCGGGCGGGTACTTCCGAGAATGATCGCGATCTTGGTCATGTCGTGCCTTTCGTCGGTACGGCGCACGTCAGGCACGGAAGTTGTGCCCGGCACCGGGATGTGACGCGCGTCGCAAGCCCCGGCGCGGTTCCGGTGTGGAGTCCACCGAGAGGTGACCGGGAGCCGGGTGAACCTGCTCCCCACCGAGGAAAGCGCACGCGATGTGACCCTCACGGGGCATCCCCCTCGTCGCGTAGCTCGCAGGCTCGGCGCCAACGACGTCGTCGGCGGGGACAGTAGGGCGAAGCAAACGAGAAGGGCAACCGGGATGAAATGCCCGATGTATCCAGCGATGGGCGCAAGTTGCGGGCCGGCGCACTGCGAGAGTCAGGCGCTGGTGAGCCGCCCGCCGGTCGCCTTCATCCGCCGTATTCGCCCTCCGACGGGGGTACGTGGTGTCAGCAGCACGTCATACGGCTGGGGCGCCGGCACTCAGGCGGCCGACTCCTCGAGGCCAGGCCTCGGACCCGAATCCTTGCAGGACAAGGCAAGCCGGCAGACGGATCCGTGCACAACAAGGCAAGACGATGACCAGTGTGCCGCTTACCTTGGCAACACCGAAGAACGTGCGCTCTGGTCACCCGACGGCAATTCCGAAACGCTTTGTCTTCGCGCACGAGATGGCAGGCGGGTGGCCGGGACGCGCTGGGTCGTCATCGACGCCCCACCGCTCGACCGGCGCGTTCAGCGCCTCGTCTCGTACCTGGTCAGGACCACGCCGCCGGGAAACGTCCGTGTCTCCACCAGGTTCAGGTTCGCCCAGCTGTCCAGCGCGGTGAAGAACGGTGTGCCGCTGCCCACCAGGACCGGATGCGTGACGATCGCGTACTCGTCGATCAGCCCGGCCCGCATCGCCGCCCCCGCGAGCGCTGCGCCACCGACCCTCATCGGCCCACCGTCCTCGGTCTTGAGCCGAGTGATCTCCGCGACCGCGTCGCCGGTGACCAGGTGAGTGTTCCAGTCGACCTTGTCGACCGTCGAGGAGAGCACCACCTTCGGCGTGTCCCGCCAGTTCCGCGCGAACTCGATCTGCGCTGGGGTTGCGCCCGGCTGCTGGTCGCCGGTCGGCCAGTAGCCGCTCATGGTCTCCCACAGCCTGCGCCCGTACAGCAACAGGCTGATCGCCCGCTCCTGGTCGAGCCACCACTGGAACAGCTCGTCGCTCGGCGCGCTCCAACTGAGGTCGTCGCCGGGCGCGGCGACATAGCCGTCCAGGGACAGGTTCATGCCGTAGAGCAGTCTCCGCATGGCGCCAGCCTTCCGTCAGTCGGTCTCGGAAGTCTAGACGCGCCTTGACCCCGAATCCTGGACACGGGTCATGCGGCCTGTGTGAGCGTAGTTGGTGCCTTGCACACCCCGATGTAGGCCGTGGGCCCCGGCGACGGTCAGGGCGATCCGGGCTTCAAGCGGGGCCGTGCTGTTGCCGGGGGAAGTCCGTTCAGTCTGCCGCTTGTCCCGATCGCCACTCGCGGGGGCTCATGCCGTACGCCGCTTTGAATACGCGACTGAAATGGGGTGCGCTGGCGAACCCCCACCGGTGAGCGATCGCCTCGACCGTCATGAATCGATGCACGGGCGATGCCAGTTCCCTCTTGCACTCTTCGAGGCGCTGGGTCCTTATCCAGTCGCCCAGTACGATTCCCGCCCGGGACAGGGTCAGGTAGAGCTGACGTACGGAAACGTGATGCTCGGCGGCGATACGTGCGGCAGTCAGGTCGGATTCCGCCAGATGGAGACGGACGTATTCCTTGACGCGCTGAAGAAGTGTGTTGTGCAGGGGCCCTCTGGCCAGGTCGTCACGGTCGAGGCTCGTAGTGGCCACCGCCCTGATCAGGTCGACGCAGGGCTGCGCGAGCAAGGCGGCCTCAGCCTCGCCGACAGCGACCTGGTCACGGGCCAACCGAGCGAAGAACGCTGCTGCGGCACCTACGAGCGGGCGCTCCGAGCCGATTCGCGCACCTGCGACCTGACCGAGCAGGGACGATCGGAGCCCCAGGATGTGCGTGGGAACGCGAACGACGACCGCACGCACGGTGCCGCCGAAGAATATCTCATAGGGCTTCGCATTCTCGATCACCGTGAGCTCGCCCGCCCGGATCACTCCCTGCTTGCCTCCCTGCTCCAAGCGGGTGACCCCCGTTTGCTGTAGAACGACGAAGACATGCGGCACCATGTCCTCTTTCACAGAAATGGTTGCCCGCCGGAGGCCGGCCACGTTCCAGTCGATTCCCGAGACTTCCACCGCACCGACCGTGTTGATGTTCGCAACTGCCCTCAGGCGCATCGGGTCCGAAGGAAGGTCCACCTCTATTCTGCCGTTCACCGACCGCGAGAGTTCACGGATGGCATCCACGCGATCACCGGGAGCCAGCGAATTCACGTCAAACCGGATTGCCATGCGAGCTCTCTCCCAAACCGACCGCGGACAGGCGTTGCCAGGTAGGTCTCCCACGGTACAGCGGCCAGTGGCCTACGCCGCGATGTGCGTCATATTGTGCACGATTGAATTCGCGTGGCCTTGCTGTATGCCTGCGGACAGGGAGGACCGGATGGGCCCCAGCGATGAGTGCCGCGGATCGGCGGTCAGAAGGGAGGTTGCCAGTCACCCCCAATGCGTCTTGTAGCCGGGCGGGGCCAAAATTGCGCTTGCCCTGGAGAGGGCCATTGGCGGCCCACCCATTCACACTCCGGGATCGCGCCTTCCCAGTCGTCGGTGCACCGCTCGGCCCAGGTCCGGCCCACCATGACCGGCCGGGTCACCGTGCCCCGGGCACGTCCTGTACCCGCACCACCAGACCGAGCCCGTTGACTCCCGGGTTCCCCCGCGGACCGTAGGACAGATCCAGAACCCGGCACCGGTCGGCGTGCAGGAGGAACCGTTCCACATCGGCGGGGGCGCAGGCGGTCAACTCCCGGCCCCAGAGCGTCACCTGGAGCCCGCGGACCGCGTCGACCGACGCAGAACAACCGGCCGTCGACCGCGACGGACGGATTCGCCAGTGGCGGGGCTCCGGTCCCGTCGACTGTGGTCCTGGCACCGGAGCCCCTCGCGTCATGGGTACTGCTCCCGAATCAGATGCTGTACCCGCCGTCGACGGTCAACCGTGCGCCCGTGATGTAGGCGGCGTTCTCACTGGCGAGGAAGACGGCCGCCTTGGCGATGTCCTCGGTGGTGCCCATGCGCCCCAGGGGTGTCATGGCCACCTGCGGGGCGGCGTTCGGCCCGTCCGCGGGGTTCATGTCCGTGTCGGTCGCTCCGGGCTGTATGACGTTGACGGTGATGCCGCGCGGGCCGAAGTCGCGCGCCCACCCGCGGCCGAGCTGGTCGATCGCTGCCTTGCTTGCCGCGTATTCGGCGACGCCAGGGACAGGAACGCGGTGGGCGACGATACTTCCCACCAGGATGACGCGCCCGCCGTCGGGCAGATAGCGCGATGCGGAATGCGTGGTGACGACGGTGCCCATCACATTGGTGGCCATCATCTGCTGGACCCCTTCGAGGAGGTCCAGGTCCAACTGGTCGACGGTGCCCATGACGGCTACTCCGGCAGAGTTCACCAGCACGTCGATCTGGCCGCCCAGGAACTCCGCAGCCTGTTCGACAGCGGTCGACGCCTCGTGAGGAACGGACTGGTCCGCCTGCACGGCAAGCGCCTTCGCCCCAAGAGCGGCCAGCTCGGCGACGACCTCTTCCGCCTGCTCGCGCGACTTCCGGTAGGTGATGACGACGTTCGCACCCTCGCGCGCCAGTTCACGAGCGATCCCCGCACCGATTCCTCGCGACCCTCCGGTCACGAGCGCAGTCCGTCCTGTCAGAGCCTTGGGCATGGCGATGTCTCCTTGCGCCGTTCAGTTGGCTTTCAGCTACTGAACCGACGCTAAAGGTTGACATTAGTGTGAACGTCAAGCCGAGGCGCCGTGACGCCCGCCACTCGTGCTTGCGCCCATGAGGTGCGCATCCGCACTGATGGCAGCGCTGTCGCGCGACGCGACTGCTCGAGCCTGACCGCGCGGACGGGGCCGTTCAGTGGTCTCGGTTCGACGCTGCGCCTGCCGGCGATCACCGGGACATTCGGATTCGACACTGCCCCAGATTTCAAGTTGTCCAATTCTTTGATCCTCGCCGCTCGGGCCGTAATTGTTGCACGGGGATGCCCCGTCGAGAGAATCCGAAGCGGGGCATCTTTTCCAAATTCGGCTCGATTGAATGAATTAATTTTATCCTGCCCCGCAACGATTTCTCGACGTTGAGAGCTCGTTCCGGATTCACTCCAAGGTGTATCAACATGGAGCCCGGGAAATCGCGCACAGCGGGACGACATGGGGCCTGAGCTCGGGAAACGCCAAGGTTGCGGCCTCCCGAGCGCCGTCGCCCATTTCTCGGTGATGCCCTGTTTGGCCGACCTTCACCGCGACGCGTGAATGACTTCCGGGTGGGCATCGGCTAGCTTCGGTTTCGCATCGGAAAATTCCTATCTCCAAGGGAGGAATGCAGTGAAAGGTCTTGCTCGAGCCGCGGCTACGGTGGCATTGGCGGTATCGGCTATGGGGGTTCCCCTGGCCGGTACGGCGCTGGCCACTTCCGCGACCTGTTCGGGGAATAGCTGGGACAACGGCTACGGTGGCCGGGGCCACGACCGCGGAGACCACGGCCGTGGAGGCTACGGCCACGGAGGGTACGACCGCGGGAACTACGACCGCGGGAACTACGGCCGCGGAGGGTACGGCCGTGGAAACTACGGCCGCGGAGGGTACGGCCATGGAGGCTACGACCGCGGAGGGTACGGCGGTTGGGGCGAGGACTTCGGCTCCTTCAGGTTCACCAACAAGTCGCTCAAGTCGGCGCACGTGAAGGCCCGTAACGAATCGCTGTCGGCCAACGTCGCCTCCCCGGCGGCAGTCGCGCAGTCCGAGGCGGTCCAGGCCATCAACATCCGTCAGTAGCGCCCGAAGCCGACCGTCGCCCTGGACAAACCTGCCATGTCAGGGCCCGGTCACATTCGAAGGGGGCGACGGGCGAAGGCCTGACCGCGACCGTTCCTGGCGGGTCGGTCGCGGTCAGGCTCGCCTCGTCATGGCCGGCCATGCTGTGCGTTGATGCACCCGGCCAACGGTATCGGTGAGCCGGACCGGTCGGCGTGCGTCCAGGGGCCCACGACCAGGGCGGCCGGGTGCCCCGTGGCCCGTGCCGCGAGGTGGTTGTCGAGACTGCCCTGCAGGAACGCGTCGTACCACCCGGTCGCGGTGAACGTAGGGACGTCCACGGGGATGACCCCCGCAGCATGGGCCCGCCCGGCCGGCCGGGGACGGGGAGCCGGCGCAGGACGGGCGGGTGCCAGTCGGCGGCCCCGGATGTGTCCGGGGCGGCGAGCGCGGCACCCGCTTCGGCCGCGGCCGGCCCGCGCGTACCCCCTTCGCGCCTGCGGAGCACCTCGGCCCCGGACCCGGGCGTCCACTGCGTGAGCAGGCCGGTCTTGCGGACACCGCCCAGAGCGACCGGACGACGGCACACGCGTCATCCTGCTGTCCCCGGACCGCGTTGCGCGCCGCGTGATGGGCCGCAACATGACGGACGACACGCGTCGGCCGGCTGCCGCCCGCACAGGCCACGCCCAGGCCAGCGCCCTGGCCCCTTCGGTGGCGGACGTCTGGCAGGGGTGACGCGGGACAAGGGCGCACGCTGCCCAACTTCTTTGGCCGCCTGAGTTGCGTCAGATCCCCTACCGGCGCGCCTTGTTGTCACACATCGGCGGGCTGTCCGGTCTCAGTAGGCGCAGGCCGCATGACAGGGCAGCCTGCGCCAGCACGGGTTGATCAACGTGCTGTGCGGTGGCCATCGGCCCGGCGTGAAACGGGCCCGGCGCACCCGAAGCGCCCGTCCCAGCGGTGGAGGCGGGCGCTTTGCGCGAAGCGACGGCCGGCCAAACGGCCTTCGGGGCGCCGACGCCGGTGCGCCCAACAAGGCACGGATCCCTGCACGTGTTGCCCTCACCTGACCCTTCCAGCATGTCGAGACCTGCCGAAGGGAAGGCGCCCGAGACGCCTGCACACGGCCAGGTCCCCCGTGAACATCGTGGGGGACCTGGCATCGCGCGGAAGGTTTTCCGGAAGGCAGCTGTGCTGTGGCCGTGTGGCCACCGCCAAGCCCTCACCAGGGTCGAGCTCTGCGGCACGGCCGAGCCGTGGCGGCGCCGGCCTCCGGATCCCCAGCCTCCCGGCGTCCTACGTCAGCCGGTGATCTCCACCCGACCATTGGGCGCCTCAGGGTGTACAGGCTCCGCGGATCCGCGCTTGGTGATGCCCTTGAGCAGTTCGGCGAGGTCGACTCCCGTGGTGGAGCTGAGCAGTTCCATGCCCTGCGCCACGTTGTCCGCGACCGTACGGGACAGCTGGCTGGCGCCGTCGGTCGAGATCACGGTCATCTTGTCCACCGCAGACAGCGGCTCGGACGCCTTGGCGACGACCTGAGGCAGCACCTCGACCAGCATCTGCAGCACCGCCGCCTCGCCGTACTGGGCGAACGCGTCGGCCTTCTTCCGCATGGCCTCCGCCTCGGCCGACCCCTTCGCCGCGATGGCCGCGGCCTGCGCCTCGCCCTCGATCCGTACGGCATCGGCGAGTGCGGCGCGGTGTGCCTTCTCGCCCTCACCGGTCAGCCGGGAACGCTGGGCGTCCGCCTCCGCCTCCTTGACCAGGGCGATGCGGCGGGCCTCGGCCTCCTGCTCGGCCTGGTACCGCGCGGCGTCGGCGGGCTTGCGGACCTTGGTGTCCAGTTCACGGTCGGTCAGTGCGGCCTGCCGGGCGGCGACCTTCTCCTGCTCGGCGAGGACTTCCTGACTGCGGGCGGCCTCGGCGAGCGGGCCCGCGGCAGCGGCGCGGGCAGCGGCCTCGTCCGTCTCGGCCTTGATCTCGGCCTGCTTGAGCGCGAACGTCCGCTGCGCGATCGCGATCTCCTCCTCGGCCTTGAGCCGGGCCTGCTCCGACGCCTGCCGCGCCACCGCCTCGGCGATGTCCGCCTCCTGCTTGGCGCGGGCGGCCTCCGGGCGACCCAGGTCCTCCAGGTAGGAGCCCTCGGTGGTGATGTCCTGGATCTGGAAGGCGTCCAGCACCAGGCCCTGCCCGGACAGACTGGCCTCCGCCTCCTCCGCCACCTGACCGGCGAACGCCGCACGGTCGCGGATGATGTCCTCCACGGACATCCGCCCGACGATCGAGCGAAGAGCGCCGGACAGGACTTCCTGGGTGAAGCCCACGATGCCGTCCTGCTGCATCAAGAAGCGCTGGGCCGCCGCCCGGATGGAGTCCTCGGTGCCGCCGACCTTGACGATCGCGACACCCTCCAGGTGGGCCTTCACCCCTCGCAGCGTGACCGCGCCGCGCACGGCGACGGGGATGTGCCGGCTGGACAGGTCCAGGGTGAACTTCTGCTGGACGAAGGGCACGACGAACACGCCACCGCCGACCACGACCTTCTGACCGCTGTTGTCGGTGAAGATCCGGCCGGTCTCCGGGTCGGTGGACTTCTTGCCCCGCCGGCCGGTGACGATGAACGCCTCGCTGGGACCCGCGACCTTGTAGCGGGTGATGACGACGAGGGCGAGCAGTACGACGAGTACGACGATGCCCACCACAGCGGTGAGTACAGGGCTCATGCCGGAATCCCTTGATCAGAACAGCAATGACAAAGACGAGGTGCCGAACGCCTCGGGCGTTCAGTGATCGACGGGACGCACCGCGACCGACGTGGTGGACAGGGCCTCCTCGACCCACACCCTGGTGCCCCGCGGCAGCGCGACCGTGCTCCTGGCGGCGAGCTTCACCGGTTGGCCGGCCAGGTACGTCAGCACCTCGCCGTAGCCGTCCGCCGGAATCGCGGTGACCACCGTGCCCGAGCCGCCGATGAGGTCGTCGCCACGCGGCGCCGACGAAGTCCCCCCGCGCATCAAGGCCTGGCTGAACCTCCACGTCAGCCATCCCGCCACGCCGCCGGCAGCCACCCCCGCCCCGGCGGCGAACACCGTGCCGAGCCCGGTGGTGCCCACGACGATCGCGCCGGTGAAGCCGAGCATCGACACGAATCCCGCGATCACGGGCAGGGACAGCAAGCCGTCCAGGCCGCCGAGCCCGTCAAAGAGCCCATCCAGCACGCCGTCGAAGACGAGCGCCAGCGCCAGCACCACCAGACCGGCGATGCCGAGACCGAGAAACCACCCCATCCTGCCCCCACCCCCCCCCAGCACGCCGATCGCCCGAAGGCATCGCGATGGTGTCATGAAGCACAGCGCCGTGACATTGCCGGATCCCGGCAATCTTTACGCGTTCTTTACGCCCCGCTGACGGCGCAGTTACTGCCAGCGGGTGCGGTGCTCAGCGGTGCCGTAGGCGCGGACCACGCTCGCGACGGCGTCGGTGACCGCTCTGCCATGGAACGGAAGTTCATCCGCCGGGCGTTCGGCGACGGCATGACGGTACGGCCGCCGGCCGGACTTTTCCGGCGGCGCACCCGCGGCACCCCCGGTTGGTCGGTCAAAACACAGCGATATTTAATTTCCCGGCATCTTCTCCTTACCGGAAGCCGGGACATGTCGGGAATGCCGATCCAGAAATGTGTTCTTGCGCCACCGGATCAGCCTCGGATAACTTGTCGTCCCATCAACAGGCGGAGGCACAGCCGGAGATGAGCCTCCGGCCTTCCGGAATGCCGGGCACTTCGTCGCGCAGAGCGTCAGCCTCGGGCAGGGGATTCTCAAACCGAACCCTTGCCCCCTTTCGTGTCGAGGAGTTCTCGTGCGCAGCATTAGGTCGGCGAGAAAGATTCCCGCTGGAACGTCCGCCAGTACTCGGCCTCCCAACCGTCTCCGTCTCGGCGCCGTCGCGACCGCGCTCGGCGCGACGCTGGTCTTGGCCTTCCCTGCTGAGGCGAACGCCGCGGTCCTGCAGCTGCTGCCCCAGAACGCCGATGGCCTGGAGCAGTCCTTCTCCCCGGCTTACGACTACGACAAGGACGGCTGCTACACCACGGCCGCCATCGGCGCCGACGGCACGCTCAATCCCGGCTTGAAGCTGGGTGGGGACGTCAACGGGCACTGCCACGACTACGCCCAGCTGGCCAACGCCAACACGTACTCGCGCGAGAAGTGCAACAACGACTGGTGCGCCGTCGTCTACGCCAGTTACTTCGAAAAGGACCAGGCCACGCTCGGCCCCGCGGCCATCGGCCACACCCACGACTGGGAGCACGTCGTGGTCTGGATCCACAACAACCAGGTCGAGTACGTCTCGGCGTCCCAGCACTCCGGCTACCAGATCGCCGCCCGCTCCGCGATCCGTTTCGACGGCACCCACCCCAAGATCGTGTACCACAAGGACGGTGCCTCGACACACTGCTTCCGCTTCGCCAACACCAACGACGAGCCGCCGGAGAACGCCACCGGAGGCTGGTTCTACCCCCGCCTCGTCGGCTGGGAGGGCTACCCGGCGGGCTACCGGGACAAGCTCATGAACGCGGACTTCGGCTCGGCCACCATCAAGATCAACGACGCCCGCTTCAACTCCACCCTCGCCAACTCCAAGCCCTCCGGCATCCCCTTCGATCCCAACGCCTGAGCCGTGCGCGGACGGCGATCCGTCGGATTGCCGTCCGCGCGGGGCGTGTTCTCGGCGCCGCGGCCGCCTTTGCCAGGTGGGCTCAGCCGTCTCCTGGCTCCGTGCCGGGTTACTCGGACCGCGGCCGTGCCGGGCCCTTGACCCTCACGTGGCGTCAGGCTGCATAGTCGGGTGCCGTGGAGGACCACTGGACCGTGGGACGCGTGGCCGATCTGGCCGGCGTGAGCGTCCGCACGCTGCATCACTATGACGAGATCGGCCTCGTCCAGCCGTCGGGGCGGACCGCAGCCGGATACCGGGCCTATTCGGCGGGCGACGTGGAGCGGCTACGGGAAGTGCTGGCCTACCGGCGGTTGGGCTTCGGGTTGCGGGAGGTCGCGGAACTCGTCGGCGACCCGTCCACCGACGCGGTCGCGCACCTGCGCCGACTGCGCGGCCTGCTGCTGGAGCGGCGTGATCGCGCTGCCGCCATGGTGACGGCCATCGACAGGGAACTCGAGGCACGGGCGAAGGGCCTGAAGGTGACGCCGGAGGAACAACTCGAGATGCTCGGCGCACGGCTGTACGACGCGATCGGCGGCGCCTACACCGCGACACGGCGTACCGAGCCGCGGATCGCCGCGCAGATCCGGGACGCGCTCGGGGACGCGCAGACGGTGCTGAACGTCGGGGCCGGCACCGGCTCCTACGAGCCTGCTGATCGCGACGTGACCGCGGTGGAGCCGTCGGCGGTGATGCGGGGGCAGCGGCCTGCCGGCGCGGCGCCTTGCGTGGCCGCTGCCGCGGAGAGCCTGCCGTTCGGGGACCGGTCCTTCGACGCCGCGATGGCCGTCTCCACCGTTCACCACTGGGGGGATCCGATAGCGGGGCTGCGCGAGATGCGGCGCGTGGCGCGCCGCGTGGTGGTGCTCACGTTCGACACCGACGAGCCCGGGTGGCAGGACCGGTTCTGGCTCACCCGCGACTACCTGCCCGAGTTCGCCGCAGTCCTCGCGGATTTTCCCTCGCTGGCCGCGATGGCCGACGCGATCGGCGCCCGCGCTGAGCCGGTGCCCATCCCGTGGGACTGCGCTGACGGCCTGTTCGAGGCGTACTGGCGCCGGCCGGAGGCGTATCTGGAGGACCGCGTGCGCCGTGCGATGTCGGTGTGGACGAGGGTCGGACCGGAGGCCGAGCAGCGGGCGGTGCGAAGCCTCAGCGACGACCTGGGCTCCGGCCGGTGGGCTGAGCGCAACGGCGACCTCGCCGGCCTCGACGCGGCAGATCTCGGCCTCCGCCTGCTCATCGCGTGAGCTGGTCGCAGCGTCGGCGTCGGCTCCCGGGCGGCCCGCCGGTCTTGTGCGGCGGTGAGCGGGCACAACGCTGTCCGGACCCCGTGGTGATTGCCGCGGGGCACGACGCGGGTCCGGCCACGGCGGGCGGCACCGCGCTCGGGCGGCTCGGCGCGGCTCAGCCAACTGCGTGTCACAACGATGTGATGCTACGTCAGTGCGTGGAGCCGGTGGACGCAGGCCGTCTACCGGCGGCTCGACAAGCCGTTCCGGTACGGACTCACGCGGGGCGGTTGGGGCGGCTGCTCACCTCGCAGCTGCCGGGCTGCCCCGTAACCCCCACGGCATCGGCGGCGGACAACCCGGGGCGGTCATCTCGACGACCCGCGACGACGAGGAGGAACCGGCCCCATGACTGGAGCAAGCGGCAGGGTGGTGTTGGTGACGGGCGCCAGCAGCGGGATCGGTGCGGCCACCGCGCGCCTCCTCGGCGCACGCGGGATGCGCGTGGTGGTCAACTACCTCCGCAGCGGCAAGGCGGCTGAGGAGGTCGTGGCGGACATCGCCGCCGCAGGCGGCCAGGCCATGGCCGTGCAGGCAGACGTGCGCGAGGTCGCGGCCGTCGAGGGCATGGTGGAGCAGGTCCGGACGGCATGGGGCGGCATCGACGTGCTCGTGCACAACGCGCTCATCCCGTACGTGGTCACGTCGTTCCAGGACATGACCTGGGAGGAGCTGGGCGGCAAGCTCGACGCCGAGATGCACGCCGCCTTCACGGTCACGAAGGCGGTCCTGCCCAGCATGACCGAGCAGGGCTGGGGACGCATCGTATACCTCGGCACCGGCCTCAGCCGCCGGCCCCGGGCGGGCATGATCGCGCTCGGCACGGCCAAGGCCGCGCTGGAACAGTTCGCCCGCTACCTCGCCCAGGAACTCGGACCGCAGGGCATCACGGTCAACGTCGTCGCGCCCGGCCCCGTGGAGGACACCCGCGTGTCGGCGGACGTACTCGACGACGCGGTCAAGGAACGGCAGGTGGCCGCCACCCCTCTCGGCCGCCTCGCACGCCCGGCCGACGTCGCCCGGGCGGTCGCCTTCTACGCCGCCGAGGACAACGCCTTCATGACCGGCACCACCGCCGCGGTCAACGGCGGGCTGTCCATGGACTGACGCGCCGCCGGCGGCCGCACGACCTGAGGAAGGGCGCTCGCGCACACGTCGGAACCGGACGGCTATGCGACCGTGCCGAGATCGGCGGTGAGCCAGCGTTCCGGCCGCATACGGACCACGATGTGATCGGCGAGTTCCACCTCCGCCATGGCCACGAATCTGTCGAGTGCCTCACCCGAGAGATAACGGCGGGCCATCTCGCGATGGAGCGCGCTCGTCCCCGTGGTCACTTCGGCAACCGGCCCCTCGACCGAGACGTACCGGGGCGTCGGCTCCGTGCGCTGGACCAGCAGGCTGAAGCGGCCCGCCGCCCTGATCAGCGTCATCTTCCGAGAGCCCGCGCCGGTGAGGATCCAGGGCAGGCCGCCGGGCTCGTAGGCGTACCAAATCGGAACCATCAACGGTCCGCGGTCGTCGCCGGCGGCGACGCCCAGCGCGGCTACATGCGACTCAGCCAGAAAGCTTTCACGTGCCTCGCGGGAAAGTTCCATGCCTCGACTGTAGGCCCCGCCACTGACGGCGCCTCCGCGCGACCGGGCAGGCAGAGGGCCCCGGGATCGGAAACACGCGCTGCGTTCGCGATGCTCCGGGATGGCGCCTTCCACGAACCGCGGCCTGTCCGGGCGGTCGCTCGGCAGACCTAGACCATGCAGGAGGTGATCCGCGGGGCCGTAGTAGATCTTCCAGTCGGCATGGACCCCCACGGCGCCGTCCTTCTGGCACCGCAGCCCAACCGTCACCCAGCGGACGGACCCGTCGTCGGCGAGCGAGAACGCGACTGCCGTCTCGAACTCCTCGCTGTCCGCAACGAACGCGCGCCCGCCGCACCCACCGCAGACGGAAGAAGCGATCTTCACCGGACGGTCGTCGGCAGCGTTCCGGACAAGCACCGCGAGGTCCGCGGAGACACCCTCGGCGACCTGATCATCAGCATGCGCAGGAGCATCGTTCTTCACCTTCACCCATGGCATGGGGCCCCCGCTGCGGCCGTCAGGACCGCTCCGACCCGCACACAGCGCTCCCCCGGCCCTGAACAGCCGCCCGGGCAACCGCTGTCGATAACCTGACCGGGTGACGACCGACCTGACTCTCCTGTCGCGCGTGGCCTACCGCGGCCAGGAGATCACCGCGCCCCGGCTGCGCGGGCTGCTCGCGCTGCTCGCAAGCGAGCTGCGCTCCGGTTGCAGCACCAGCCGGCTGGTGGACGGGCTGTGGCAGGACGAGCTGCCGGCCAACCCCGCCAACGCGCTGCGGATCCTGGTCTCCCGGGCCCGCTCCCTGCTCGGCGCCGGCGTCGTCGTCAGCACCCCCACCGGCTACCGGCTGGCGCTGACCGAGGAGCAGGTCGACGCTTCGGCGGCGGTCCGGTGTGCAGAGGCCAGCGCCCGCCACACCCGGGCCGGGGATCACGCCGCCGCCCTGGCCAGTGCCGAGGAGGGCCTCGCCTTCTGGGACTCCGCCCCGGACCCCGACGCCGCGCCCGTTGACCCCGTCGAGGAGCTGCGCGCCGAGCGGGCGCCGCTCTACGACTCCCTCGTACGCTCCCGCGCGCTCGCCCTCGCCCGGCTGGGACGACGGGCCGAGGCCCTGGCGCCGCTCACCGAGGTCTTCGCCCGGACCCCGCGCGACGAGGAGGTACTGGCCGAACTGCTGCGCGCCGAGGCGGACACGGCCGGGCCGTCGGCGGCGCTCACCCGCTACGACACGTACCGGCGCGAACTCCGCGACGGCCTCGGCAGCGACCCGGGCCCCGGCCTCAAGGCCGTGCACCAGCAGCTGCTGCAGGTGGAGGCACCCACGGTCCGGTACGGGGTGCCGCACGATCCGAATCCGCTCCTGGGTCGGGACGAGGATCTCGCCGCCGTGGCCGGGCTGCTGCACTCCTCGCGGCTGGCCTCGATCGTCGGCCCCGGCGGGCTGGGCAAGACACGCCTCGCGCACGCCGTCAGCCGCCAGGCGGAACAGCGGACGGTGCACTTCATCTCGCTCGCCGGAGTCAGCACGGACCACGACGTGGCCGGCGAGGTGGCGTCGGCGCTCGGTGGCGGGTCGGACGCGCCCGCCAAAATCGTCGCCGCACTGGGCACCGACCCCACGCTGCTCGTGCTGGACAACTGCGAGCAGGTCGTCCAGGGCACCGCCGACCTGGTGCGCGAGCTGGTGGCCTTGTCCAAGGACCTGCGGGTGCTGGTCACCAGCAGGGCACCGCTCGGGCTGAGCTCCGAAGCGGTGTACCAGCTGCCGCAACTGAGCCTGGCAACCTCCATCGAGCTCTTCGAACAGCGGGCCCGGGCCGCACGCCACCACGTCGAACTCCCGCCCTCCGCCGTGGCGGAACTGTGCCGCCACCTGGACGGGCTGCCGCTCGCCGTAGAGCTGGCCGCGGCACGGGTGCGGGTATTGACCGTCCCCGAAATAGCCCGCCGCCTCGGCGACCGGTTCGCGCTGCTGCGCGGCGGGAGCCGGGACGCACCCGAACGGCACCGCACCCTGCACGCCGTCGTCGAGTGGAGCTGGAACCTCCTGGAGGAAGACGCCCGGGCGGCACTGCGGGCACTGTCCGTCTTCCCCGGCGGCTTCACCGAAGAAGCGGCGGAACACCTGCTCGGTGACGACGGCGACGCGCCGTACCTGCTGGAGCAACTGGTCGACCAGTCGCTGCTGAAAGCCGCTGACACCGCGGCCGGAATCCGCTTCCACATGCTGGAGACGGTGCGGGAGTTCAGCGCCGCCCGACGCGCGACGGCCGGGGAGGAACAGGCGGTCACCGGCCGGTTCCTGGACTGGGCACGGAACTTCGGACTCACCAACCACGAGGCCTTGTTCAGCCTCGAGCCGCTACGGCACTGGGCACGGCTGCGCACCGAACAGGACAACCTCGTGCTCGCCCTGCGCCTCGCCCTCGCCCGCGAGGACCACGCCACCACCGCGGCGGCCGGTGCCGTACTGGCCGGCGTCTGGCTCACCGACTCCGCGAGCTTCCACCGGGTCCTCACCCTGGCCACCGACACCGCGGCGCCCCTGTCGCACTACCGCCCCGACGCCCGGCACACCGACGTCACCCGCACCCTCTGCGCCATCTGCACCGCCGCCCCCTTCATCGGATACGGCCCGCCCAGGACACGCCACCTCGTCACCCTGCGCCGACTGCCGCCCGCGAAGCCCGACACCCTGCTGCGCGCACTCGCCGTCGTGCTGAGCGCCGTCCCGGACATGAAGCCGCCCGGCTACGAGGCCCTGCAGGAACTGTGCGCGAGCGACGCACCCCTGCTCGCGGGCATCGCCGAATGCGTGGCCAGCTACCTCTGGGAGCACGAACACGAGCCGGAACGCGCGCTGTCCTCGGCCCGCCGCATGCTCGCCATGGTCGACGCCGTACCCAACCCGACCCTCAAACTGCTCGGCCACTCCCGCAGCAGCGAACTGTGCGCCGACGCCGGCCTCGGCGACGAGGCCTACCGGCACCTCCTCGCCGCGCTGGACACCCTGACCCACCTCAGCGACCAATCCCCCACCACGGGCCTGCGCCGCGGTCTCGTCCTCGCCTGTCTGCAACGCGGCAAGCCGGACGAAGCCGAGCAGTGGCTACGGCGCGTCGAGCAGAGCCAGCCGGACGAGCACACCTCGGACTTCACCACCGACCAGGCCGCCTGGGCCGAGATCGCGCTCGCCCGCGGCCTCACCGAACTCGGCCTCAAGCAATGGCGGACAGCCGTCGAGCGGATGCGCGCAAGCGATTCACCCCCCGCCGACCCCTCCGTGGACGCCTGGGCACAGGCGATCGAAGCCCATGCGGTGGCCGCCCACGCGTACGCCGGACGGCTGGAACCAGTCGCCGGCCTCGTGGCCGAACTGGAGAACCGGCTGCTCACGCTGCTCGCCGACGGCTCCCGCCCGCCCGGGGAGGTCCTGACCTACGGCACCCGCGTCCTGGCCCTCGGCCTGGCCCGGCTCACCAAGGGCGACCCGTCCGCGGTACGCCTGCTGGCCCTGGCGGAACGACTGCACGTCTCACAGGTCTTCCAGCCCACGATGTCCCTCGACCGCGCCCGGCAGGCCGCCGAAGACGCCGACGGGGCGGCGTACGCCGACGCGGTGTCGGAGTACGCCGCCCTGAAGCGGGACGGGCTGCGGGAGGCGGCCCGCACACTCATTTCGGATCGCGGTTGAACTGCGCCATCGACCAGCGGTAGCCCAGTACCGTCAGACCGACGCACCACGCGACCGCGATCCACCCGTTGCTGCCGATCTCCGTGCCGAGCAGCAGGCCGCGCAGGGTCTCGATCGCCGGGGTGAACGGCTGGCACTCGGCGATCGGCTGGAACCAGCCCGGCATCGTGTCCGCCGGGATGAACGCGCTCGAGATGAGCGGGAGGAGGATCAACGGCTGCGCACTGTTGGCGGCCGCCTCGGCGTTCGGGCTCGCCATGCCGATACCGACCGCGATCCACGTGAACGCCAGCGAGAACATCACCAGCAGCCCGACCGCCGCCAGCCATTCCAAGGCCGAGGCGTCCGTGGACCGGAAGCCGATGGCCACGGCGATGACGCCGACCAGGACCACGCTGGCGATGCACTGCAGCACGCTGCCCACCACGTGCCCGATGATCACGGAGCCGCGGTGGATCGCCATCGTACGGAAGCGGGCGATGAGGCCCTCGCTCATGTCCATGGAGATGTACACCGCCGCCCCGATGACGGTGCTGCCGATCGTCATCATCACGATGCCCGGCACGATGTAGGCGATGTACTCGGAGCGATCGGCGCCGCCGCCACCGATGCCCGCGCTCATCACGTCGCCGAAGATGTACACGAACAACAGCAGCAGCATGATCGGCGCGAGCAGCAGGTTCAGGGTGGCGGACGGGTAGCGCCGCGCGTGCAGCAGATTGCGGCGCAGCATCGTGTTCGAGTCGCGGACCGCGAGGGAAAAGGCGCTCATCGGACGTTCTCCTTGGACTGGTTGGGGACGGTGGCCGGGGCGGTGAGGGCGAAGAACACGTCGTCGAGGTCCGGGGTGTGCACGGTCAGCTCGTCCGCCTCGACGCCGGCCGTGTCCAGCCAGTCGAGGATGGAGCGCAGCTCGCGCTGGCTGCCGCCGCTGGCGATCTGCAGGGTCAGCGCCTCGTCGTCCCGGGTGACCTCGCGCAGCTGGCCGGCGGCGGACCGGTACGCGTCCGGGTCGGTGAAGCGGAGCCGCACGTGCCCGCCCGGGATGAGCCGCTTCAGCTCCTCCGCGGTGCCCTCGGCGGCGATCTTCCCGTCGTTCAGCACCGCGATCCGGTCGGCGAGCTCGTCGGCCTCCTCCAGGTACTGGGTGGTGAGGAGGACGGTGACGCCGCTGGAGACCAGTTCGCGGATGATCTGCCACATGGTGTGGCGGCTGCGTGGGTCGAGGCCGGTCGTCGGCTCGTCGAGGAAGATGATCCGCGGGTTCCCGACCAGGGTCATGGCGATGTCCAGGCGCCGCTTCATGCCACCGGAGTAGGTGGCGGCGGGCTTCTTCGCGGCCTCGACCAGGTCGAACCGCTCCAGCAACTCGGCTGCGACCCGCCGCCCTTCACGCTTGGACAGGTGGTGCAGGTCCGCCATCAGGAGCATGTTCTCCTCGCCGGTGATCAGACCGTCGACGGCGGAGAACTGCCCCGTGACGCCGATCCCGGCACGTACCGCCTGCGGGTCGGCGGCGATGTCCTGCCCACCGACACGGACCTCACCGGCGTCGGCGGTGATGAGGGTGGAGAGGATCTTGACGACGGTGGTCTTGCCGGCGCCGTTCGGGCCCAGGAGGGCGAAGACCGTGCCCGCGGGCACGTGCAGATCGATGCCGTCGAGGACCAGCTTGTCCCCGAAGGACTTCCGCAGCCCCGTGGCTGCGATGGCGGATGCGTCGGTCGTTGTCATCATGCGACGGAGTCTGCGGGGCGCCGCGTTCAACGACCTTTCAGCGCGGTTTCAGCAGCCCCCTCCGACCGGCAACGCGGTGAAATGCGCTGGTCAGCGCAGCGACTGCGTCAGGTGCGAGCCCCGCCGGGGAGCCCCGACGGCTCGGGACAGCGCACCGGCGCAAGAGCGGGGCGGGAACGCCTCGTAGGACGGCGTACGGGCCCCCGTCGGCATCGATGGGGGCCCGTACGCGACCGGTGCCCGTCAGGAGTTCCGGTGAACTCGTCCAGCCGGGTCACGCTCCCGCGTCGAACGCGGCCCGCATCCCGCCGCCGCCGGCGGTTCGCGACCGCGGGACACGCTGCGCGAACACGGACAGGCGCAGCACGCGATAGCGGCCGATCCCGACGAGCGCGGTGGCCGACAGGTACACCGCCTGCTGCAGGACGAGCCCGGCGCCGGGGCGGAGCGCGGTCAGTGCGCCGACTGCGGCCGACGTGACCAGCCAGCCGACGGCGACGGTGGC
Source organism: Streptomyces sp. NPDC006207 (assembly GCF_040613835.1). NCBI lineage: Bacteria > Bacillati > Actinomycetota > Actinomycetes > Kitasatosporales > Streptomycetaceae > Streptomyces > Streptomyces sp. NPDC006207. Next base: position 32,272 of record NZ_JBEXSX010000067.1, read on the forward strand.
CGCGCTCTTCACGTGGCCTGCCAGGCCGGGCCGTCCGTGGCCGAACGAGACCCGGGCGTGCAGTTCGGTGGCGACCACGGTCGAGGCGACGGTGGTCAGTACGTTCGCCGCCATCCACGGGATCCACTGCGAGAGCAGGACCAAGGCCGCCGAGGCCGCCAGGGTGACCCCGCAGCCCAGCCCTGCGAAGCGCGCGAACGCCGCTGCGTGACGGCGGATCAGTCGCAGGCCGTTCATGGTGGTCCCCTCCCTGGTCGCTACCCCTCGCGGGGCCGTCGTCGTCATGCCGCAGAGCGTGACCGACCCGCCGTTCACCGCCGTTTCACGGCGTTTTCAGGGATGCGGACGGCAGTGAAACCGGTACGGCGACATGCGGCCCGTCGCGGCGGCAGACAGTGAGTCGCCATGCCCGGCGATGCGCAACGGGCACCGTTGGGGGCAGGGCCGCGTCGGGTTCCAGGTGCCGGATATATTCGCACGGCCGTTCGCGGGCTACGACGAGGCGGTCAAGGCGCGCAAGGCACTCGGCCTCGCCACGTCGGAGGCGTCGGACGCGTCGCACACGTCGGGGAACACCGAGGCATGATCAGCCCAGGCTCGTAGGCGAGGGCCGGGGGGACCGCGGCCGGCCCCTTCGACGCCAGGAGGCGGTGCCTCCCTCCCATGCACAGCGGCGGAATCCGGCCAGTTGTTCGAAACGGATTGCCCGCACGGGCCCCAGCTGTCACCGTCGTGCGCGGCCGCCCGGCGGCCACTCGACCCGGTCCCTCGTCAGATGATCCGTCGAAGGAGTCCTCCGCCGTCATGAGAAGCGTCTTACCCCTCCCTGCCCCGGGCGCCAGACCCGGCTGGCGCGTCCGGATCGTGAGCCTCGCGGCCACCGCGGCGATCCTCGTGGCGGCCACCCTGATGGGCGCCGGCCCGGCGATGGCCGCGCCGGCGCCCGTCAAGCTCACCTCGGCCTCCTGCCCGACCGATATCGTCCAGGGCCAGGTGAGCGGCTGCGTCACCGAACTGCAGAACCTGCTCAACGCCCACGGAGCGGGCCTCACGGTGGACGGCGACTTCGGGCCGAACACGCTCTACGCGGTGCGTGAGTTCCAGGCCGCCACCGCCATCGCCGTGGACGGGCGCGTGGGCCCCCAGACCAAGAGCAAGCTGTACGCCACCGGGGGCACGGCGCCCGCACCGGTCAACCTCACGTCCTCCTCGTGCCCGGCGAACATCGTGCAGGGCAGCAAGAGCGGCTGCGTCACCGAACTCCAGCGCCTGCTCCGCCACTTCGGCTACGCGGTGAGCGTGGACGGCGACTTCGGGCCGGAGACGTACAGCGCGGTCCGCAGCTTCCAGTCCTCGCACGGCCTGTCGGTCGACGGCGAGGTCGGCCCGAACACCAAGCGGGAACTGTACGACACCGACGAGGCGCCCTCGACCGGCCTGGACCTGCGGTCCTCCTCGTGCCCGGCGAACATCGTGGAGGGCCAGACCGGCGGCTGCGTCGCGACCCTGCAGGCGCTGCTCAACGGCAAGGGCCAGCACCTCGACGTCGACGGTGAGTTCGGTCCCCTGACCCTGACGGCCGTGAGGTCCTTCCAGTCCTCGCACGGCCTGTCGGTCGACGGCGAGGTCGGCCCGAACACCAAGAACGCCCTGTACTCCAACATCGGCGGTGGCGGCGGCAGCGGCGCCCCCGCGCCGATCAACCTGAACTCCGCCGCGTGCCCGACCGACATCGTCAAAGGCCAGCGCAGCGGCTGCGTCACCGAGCTGCAGAGCCTCCTCAACCACCACGGCGCCGATCTCGCCGTCGACGGCGACTTCGGACCGATGACCGACAGCGCGGTGCGGGACTTCCAGTCCGAGAAGGGGCTCGCGGTCGACGGCAGGGTGGGCCCGAACACCAAGGCCGCCCTGTACGGCGCGGTCACCCCGCCCACGTCGCCGCCGCCCGGCGGCGGCTACGCCAAACTCCTCGACGTCGCCGCCGCCGAGGTCGGCACGGTCGAGGGCAGCGCCCGCGCGAACAGCTACGGCGTGGCCGTGGGGCTCTCCCTGTCCACCAACAACTACGCCTGGTGCGCGACGTTCGTCAGCTGGGTGGCCAAGCAGACGGGCGCCACCTCCTACCGCAACAGCTACGTCTCCGGCTGGGTGAAGCAGGCCCGGGCCGGCAACTACCACCTGTCGGTGACGACCAACCCGCAGCCCGGCGACATCGTGGCCTTCGACTGGAACGGCGGGAGCAACTTCAACGACGGCCAGGAGCACATCGGCATCGTGCGGACGGTGAGCGGCGGTTCCTCCTTCACCACCGTCGAGGGCAACACCGGCAACCCCAACGGCGGCAAGGACGGCGTCTACGTCAAGAACCGCGGCACGAACCTGGGGTACGACGTGGTCTTCATCCGGGTCCGCTGACCCAGGGCACGCACGGAAGCGGTGCCGCACCCGCGACCCCGACCCCGGGTGCGGCACCGCTCCGCGTCGAGGTCGCGCTCGGCCCCGGTGGCGGGCCGTCCGGTCCGGTCAGGTCTGCGCATGAGAAAGACACCTGCCGCAGGGATGACCTCACGTGCTCCGAATGCCACAGTCACTTCCCGTGCGGAACTCCGATCCCTTCTGACTGGAGGTCATCTGAGTACTCCCCGCACGGGTACTGACTGCTGCCCCGTTGGTCCTGGCGATTCTCTCCCTGTCCGGCTGCTCTTCACTCTGGGGCTGCACCGACACGACGGCGGAGCGCGGTGAGGCCGGTGTCAGGGTGCAGGTCATCGACACGTCAGGGCGGCCTATCGGCGCGGCCCTGCGGTGGACGCCTGCGCGGTGGACAAGAAGCGCGTGGCATTGATCTGTCAAAGCGTCTACTCCTCTGAGGCGTTCGGTCCGGGTGGGGACCACACGGGCGACGAATGGCTCGCCGTCGAGCACCCTGAACAGGTGGCCGGAGTGCTCCTGATTGCCAATGACCAGTCCTACGACAGGCGAACATGCGAGCAGGACGTCAAGGACGGGGGCGGCGTGCACCCTCCAGAACCGGCCGGCACGGGGGACCAGCTGTAAGACGTCATTGCCCAGGTGTCGGGATGACTCGGTGCCCTTGCGGGCGAGGTGGTGCCGGATGCCGCGGGACGACACCCAGCGCCGCAGATGCCGTAGCGGTATCCCTTGTGCCCGTGCAATGTGCCGGGCCTGCGGCGTCGTGGGCCGCGGCCTGAGCGGATGCGTGGGGTGCCGCAGACCAGCGGGATCAGGGCCTGGCTGTCGTGGAGGTTCGCCCCGGAGATGCCGCTCGACGACAGAGGCAGACCACGGCGGTCCACGATGAAGTGGATTATCAAACCCTTCTTGCCGCTGTCAGTCGGATTCGGTCCGGTCAGCCGCCCCCTTCGAGGGCCCGGACGCTGACGGAGTCGATCGCGCACCGGTACCAGTCCTGACCACCCCGGAAGCCCATTTCGTCCAGGACCAGGCGGTGGAGCTTGGCCCACACGCGGGCCACGCTCCATTCGGTGAACCGGCGGGAAGCGGTCGCGCCCGACAGCGCGAAGCCCGGCGGCAGTTGGTCCCACCTGCGTCCGAGCCGGCCACGTCGGTTTGCAGCCTGTCTTCCAAACTGAGGCCCCGGCGAACCTCGCGACCGCCGCTAGAGGTAGCCTTCCCGTCCGTTCGAAGCCACTGGAGGACCTTGTGCATACCGCCGTTTTCCTGCTGCGGGACACGTTGGGCCTCGGTGGCGGGCTGGTGATCACGTGGGAACTGACCCGCCAGGCTTCCGGACCGGGCTGGAGAAAGCCGCGGCTCTTCTCCGCAATGGCGGCTTCGTTGCTCGCCGCGCTACTGGCCATCTAAACGAGCAGCACGGCCGAGTCCGTGCCCGTGGCGTGCCCGATCAGGCGGGGATATCCGGGGGAAGAACAGCGCCATCGTGCACGTAGAAGCGGTGCCCCCGGGTCTGGGGGCACCCCTTCTGTCCGGCACCTTCGCCGACCATTGCGGCGAGTGTGGGATACGAACCCACGGTGACGTCGCTGGCACGACGGTTTTCAAGTCCCATCCGCCTCTGTGCTGCGGCAGGCGCAACACTCCGGGCCTGTCGGTCGTGCCTGGCAGAATACGGCTCCGTGAGCCTCCACTACGAAGTCGTCTTCGCCTGCCTCCTCCGCGACGACACGCCTGATGCGGTCCTGGACGCTCTGCGATGGCACCTCGGCCTGACCTCCGAACGCCCGGCAGGACTCGACGGGGAGGAGCACACATATCCGCTGCTCTCCTCAGATCCGGACAGCCGGCTGCCCGGAGGTGATTTCGCGTCCCTACGGCGGCAGTCCTGGGGCTTCACGGCAAGCGGTGAGCGCCACGTCTGGGGGCTGTTCAGCCGCAACCTCTGGCTCGACGACATGATGGCTGACCTCGTCCCCATCCTGGACCTGCTCGCACCTCACGTCGAAGAACCTGGCTACGGCGGGCACTTCCGCGAGGAGTTCGACGTCGAACCGACCGTCTTCACCTTCCACGCAGGCACCCACGGGCCGCTGAAGCTCTGACGCCACCCCCATCGGACAAGCAGCGCCGCTGACGCCCTGTTCGCAGTTGTGCGCTGTTGTCGGCATACAGGTTGGCGCACGCCTTGGCCCCGCACCCTGACATGGATCGGCGTGCAGCACTGAAGTACGGCATCCACCGCAACCAATCTCGTCCGTTAACGTCCTCCTAGGGCCGTAGCACGGCCGGAGTGACCGTCCGCGGCCGATCTACATTGAGCTACGGATCAGAGGGGCGTCGTTGCAGCTACGAGTCGTGTCGGCGGGCAGGAGTGCGAGTGATGAGCCAGTAGGCGAGGGCCGCCGGTCGAACAGCATCCCCCCACTGGTCTTCGTCGTTCTCCGCGGGCAGCCGGGCGTCCAGGACACGCATGGCCACCGCATCCTCCGGCCGGGCGCCGGCCTCCACACCGACGCCTATCGCCAGCATCAGCAAGCCTTGAGTATCACCTCGACGTCAGCTGCGACTTGGACCAGGCGCGCGTCGTCTCGGAGCTCTTCGGGAAGCTGAGCATGCTGCTCCGAAGAGGTGATCATCGTCGGGCATCCAGGAGCCAGAATCACCGCATCGGACCGGCGGGCGCACTGCACCAGCAAATCGAGAACGAGCCCGGTCGAAAATCGACTGATCACGAAGCCACTGAAGTCCGAGGTGCTGGTGTCGGCGTAGACCTGAGCCTCGCCCCCGTCGGGGGCATGGATGGTCCACAGATGAAACTCCGGCTCCTCGCTGTGCACGTGGGGGCCGAACAGAGTGTGGAGCGCCTCCGGGCTCATGAGGGCCGCCTGCCCGTCTCGGAAGCGCTGAACAAACATGTCAAAGCTCACAGCAGCCGAGCGTAGCCGCATTCCATACCGGCGACAGTCGCCCCCAGCAAGCCGAGGCAAGGGGGGCGCGCGGTCTGACCTTCTCTGCTTCATCAAGGCACCCGGCGTCGCTCACGCTCCTGCCTCCGTCCCGCTCGGAGAAGCCGTATTCCACACTGAGCAGGGGATAGCCTCGCAGTGGCACAGGCCGGAGTAGGCGAGGTAGACGGCAACGAGTTCGGTGGCGGACGGGCTGCCCGCAAGGAGGCACGATGAACATCGAAACGCTGACTGACAAGCTCGGCGCCTCGGGGCTGCTCGTCCTTGATGGCGAACCATTGTTGACGACCTGCCCGCCCGAGGCCGCGTCGCAGGCAAGTGCCTGCGGTCCAGAGCACGGGCGGGTCGATGAGGTCATCGACCTCAAGCGACGCGATGGTCTGCGGGATGTCAACGCCGCATGGTACAGGCTGGCCACACGTTTCGGACTGTTCGGTGAGCGGGGAGAGTTTCTGACCTTCGTCAATCTGGGCGAGGACGACGAGATCGATTTCCGCTGGCTCCAGGTGAAGCTTCAGGAGTGCTGGAACATGGCTGGATCCACCGAAGGCACCATCAACGGTCCTTCGCTCGACGGACTACTGACTATGTCGCCGCACGGTGACGTCATAATTGAAGGGACCACTTATCAGGGCGGTATGGCGGCAGTGCTGGCGGTCCCGAATCCCCATCGTGCTCTCCCAATTCGTCGCCTTGCGGAGAGCATCATGAGAAGTGGGAAGCTCCCCCCTGGCGAGGCTGCGAGCATCGGGGCTTGGCTCGACCGAGGCTGAGGATCGGCGCCGGCATCGCCGTCCACCACGTAGGCCAGCGCCTCCGCGAAGGTCGACCCCAGGGGCCAGAGGACGCCCGGCCAGACGGCAACGACGCGCCCGCTGGTCGCAATGTACGACCTGTACTGGACCGACCACATGCCCAGAGGGCTGTAGTTCTCTGCGTATCGGTGCCTCAGCCTGGACGCTTCCGCGGCGGCGTCAACGCAGGCGTCAACGGGCTCTATGTACAGTGACGAGGCAGGGACGCGAGGGGGGCAGCTGTTGATCGTCAGCTCGCCGAACTCGGCCCAGACCCCGACCGCCGTGTCATTGAGCTCGAACCCAGCAGCTGTCAGTTGCTGGGTCCAGTCCCTGGTGGCGATCTTACGACCTGCTGTCCACCCAGCAACGCCCAGCGCGTCCGGCACCGACGGACCACGGCCCGTCAACGACTCACCGATGTGTTCTATGCGCCCTCCCCAGCCTCTCGGGTGTCTGTTGCCCGAACTCTGCCGCAAATCCGGACCAGCAGACAGGGCTACTGGCCACGGAAGGTACGGAGATCGCTTACGGGACAAGTTTTAGGCACAACGCTCCCATCAGTCGTGGCCGCGCACCTCAAGATCCAGGCCGTGGCGCACCACGAGGGCGCGAGCGAACCGGTGTTAGTGCGCGACGTTCGCCATGCTGAGGTCGTTGCCGTATCGAAGCAAGTGCTGCTGTGCTGTGGAGGTGGCCCGGTCTGCCTCGCCCCGCAGGAGGTGCAGTGTCGGGATCAGGAGATTCGCCCGCTCGGGATTGCCCACGTGGCCGCCTTCCTCGAACGCGGCCAGCAGCCCGTCTGGACTTGCGTAGCGGCGCGAGTGCGGAAGCCCATACCGGTGGACCAGGTCCAGGAGCTCTTCAGCTGCGGGTCCAGCGTCTTCGGGAGTCGCGATCTCCAGTTGAAGGAAACTGTTGTACGGGGGTGAGGTAACCGAATGGCCTGGCCAGGGTGGCCCTTCCCGGGATGGGTGTCTCGCCGAGCAGTTCAGCCAGAAGTCGTTCCAGCGGCACGTACGCGAGGCCGGCAACCGGATTGACCTGGAGCGGGTGATACCTCGTGGCTGTGTCAGCCCGACCCAGGCCTCGAAGCCCTCGCCGAGGTCCAGCGTGTAGATGCCCCCGCGGCGGCGGACGGTGGGCATCGGACGCGGTTACCCACCCACCTGGGCACTCCCCATCTGCCCTGTGGCCTGCGCGTCTTCCAGAAGTCCACCACCAGTTCTACACGGCAGACGTTCCTGACGCGCGAGCGCCCTCCCACGCCGTCGTGGGGCCGTGGAAGGGCGCTCAATGATGACCAACGCTGACACGCGTCAACGGTTCAGCCGCAGGTCAGGACGCCAATCTTTTGGGCAGCCGCAGAACGCGGCCGCCTGTGGTCAGTCGCGGCTGTGCAGATCACGTGGCGTTGAGCTGAGCGGCCAGGAAGACCGCTGCCACCGAGGGGCGGACAGCGTACGTTGCACCCGCGCTCCCCTCAGGAGCCTCCCACCAGTAGAACGGAAGCCGCCGCTCGCTGTTGCTGTGTCCCTTGCTCATCCCGGACAGCACACCTGCCACGCGCCGCGCCGGATCACTCTCGTTGGGGCCGCCCAGGGCCTTGTCCACCAACTCCGTGCAGTGGATCCTCCGGCCTGGGTTGCACAGCAGGTGCTGGAACACCCGCCGGGCCTGCGGCGCGAGTTCGGCCAGGAACATCGCGGCGCGCTCCAAGTCCTCCGGACCCCATTCCGAGGCTCCGTAGTGCCCCGCTTCACCGGAGTGCTTAGCCCATCGTGGATCAGTCTCAGTCAGATACGCCGTCATGCCCGCCCCCAACAGTTCGCCCCTAACGTGTGTCGTTCGCACCGTACAGATCCGTCAGGACACTGCGTGTCGAATCCGTGTCGAAGTTCTACCGGCAAGCGGCGCAGCTGAGGAAGAGCCACAGGTCAAGAGGAGAAGGGGACGCGGCCCCAGAGCCCCCTCTCAACACCTGCTCCACCGGCCCAGGAAGGCCGACACTACGGTGTCGGAGGCCGGCAGTAGTCTCCGCGCATGGCAACCAGACCGTCCACGACATGGCGTGACGAGGTCGCGCGGAGCGACTCCACGGAGCTCTACTCCCCCGGCATGCTGCAGGCCACCGATGCCGCGCTGGCCTCGTTTGAGGAAGAGGCGCGTGCTCTCCGCAGCGCATCCGACGAGCCCGTGCTTGCCGCCGTCGAGCGCGTCGTGCAGCAACTGAATGTCATCGATGAGAAGTACGGGGCGTACTGCACCATAGAGCGAGAGGACCTCTGCGAGTACATCGATGACGTCCTCGTCGAGCAAGGCGTCGACGTCTCGGCGCTCCTGGCCCGCCAGGACATGGAGGAGTTGACCGAACGGTGGCGTGACTGGTGAGTCAGGCGACGGTGCACCTTGGGTACCAGCGTGTACCACAACCGTGCCACATCGGACGGTCAGCCACGGTCAATGACGGTACACCGCAGTCTTGATGACCCGCTGAGCTGGGATCCCTCCAAACAGGCGCCCCAAGGTCCAACGTCACCCGAAGAATCCCGAGGGGATGTACGGCTCCTGTGGCCGCATTCCGCGCAGGCAGACCCAGCCGAACGTGCTGAGTTCCAGTCCGGCGGTCAGCCCCACATCCACGGCCCACTGCTGTTCGGCCGTCACATTGGTGACCTGTGCCGGGGTGCCCTCGGGCAGGCTCAGTAGTGCGGCCGTGAGCAGCCGGGTCGCCAGGCGACGGGAGGTGGCGGCGAGCAGCCGTACGTTCCCGTATTGGTCGATGTAGCAGTAGCCGCTGCCGGCCACGTCGTCGACGATCAGCAGGTCACTCTCGGTGAGCAGTTGGTCGTGGTCAGGGCCGTGGGCCCCGCCCCGGGTGCGCCGGTCGACGGAGTCCATCAGGTCGCGGTGCTTGGCCGAGCCCTCGTGCACCGCCCGTCCGGCGCGGGCAGGTCGCCCTTGCGGACAGCGCCTTCCAGGCGCATCGCCGGGTGCAGCGCGAAGCCCGCCCGGCGGTAGGTCGCCGCCGCCCGCGGGTCGGGGGAACTGCAGATGATGCCGCGCAGGCAGCCACGCCCGTAGGCAAGGGCGGCGGCCAGCAGTTCGCGCCCGACCCCCTGCCGCTGCGCGGAGGGCAGCACGGCAAGGAGCGACAGCCCCCACGTCCCCTCGCGGCGCGTCGACAGGGCGACCCCGAGCGGCATGCCGGAGGTCTCGTCCACGGCCAGCCAGCAACCACCTGGGTCGGTACGCGCGACGTACCGATTGCGCCGCCGCAGCAGAGCGGCCAGCTCGGGAGGCATCTCCTCGGGAGGGCCGCCACCGGGCAGGGCATCGGAGGCGCCGAACGCGGCGGAGGCCACGACCGCTATCGCGTCGGCGTCATCGTCGATGTCGCGCAAGGGGCGAAGGATCATGCGCCCATCCTGCCCCTACGGCAGGGCGAGCATCCGCTCCAGCGCCAGCTTCGCGAAGTGTTCGTTCTCCCAGTCGACTTACACGCGGCTGACGACCTTGCCGAAGTGCCGAAAATGCCTCGTCTCCCTGTGGCCATGCCTGCCCTTGGCAAGCCCAACAGCCTCGAACGTACGACAGCGACCAGTCAAAGCGCGAACGAGCAATTGTCAATACCTGTGGATCAGCTGACCTCGGTCCGGGTCGCGAAGCCGGTGGTGGGTAGGTCGGAGCCTGCGGCGAGCGGGGCAACTTCCCCCTCAGTCGACGTCTGGCGCGGAATCGGTTGAGGCCGCCGCAGAGTTCCACGACGCCCCCGACAAGAGGCACACTGTCGGTCTACGCGCACGAGTTGGTGCGGCCGTGCGTGGTGCGGAAGGTTGAGTTGCATGGCCATTGCGAAAAGGGGCACGCGGGTAATCATTGTCGACGGGGAACGCTATCGCTGGGTAGTCGCGCCCAATGATGAGCCCGGTCTGGCAATCGTTGTCCTGCACGAGGAAAATGGTGGACAGCGCATGGCGACGTGGGTTGAGCACGGTGTGGTGATCGCACCTGGGTTGGTTGCGGGAGTCATACGAGATGCGTTGCTTCACCACGGCTGGACACCTCGGCAACGTCGCAAGCAGCTCACCTTGCGATGCCTGGACAGAAATCCGGATTCGGCGAATCTCAGGTTGGTCAGTTGGCCGCCTGCGGTTTGAATGGGTGGCTCGTCAATCAGTTGAACACAGTGTCAGGCAACAGCAGGGGCGGGCCGCTCGACCAGCTGGCCGCGTTCGAAGCGGGCGCCGGAACGGACGAGCGGGACGAGATGGGAGCCGTTGATGACCGGCCAGCGGGCCTGGGCGGATTCGACCAGCTTGAAGACCATCGCCAGTCCTGCCGCGCGGCTGCCGGCGCCCTTGGTGACCTTGGTGCGGAGGCAGACGGTGGCGAAGGTCGACTCGATGGGGTTCGTGGTGCGCAGGTGGATCCAGTGCTCGGCCGGGAAGTGGTAGAACTCCAGCAGCACGTCCTGGTCATCGGTGATCTTCCGGACCGCCTTGGGGAACTTCGCGCCGTGGAGCTTCGCGAACGTCGTGATGGCCTGCTCGGCACGCTCGCGATCTTCGGCGTTGTAGATGTCCTGGAGGGCCTTCTTCGCCGCCGATTGCGCGGACTTGGGCATGGCGTCCAGCACGTTGGCGGTCTTGTGAACCCAGCGCCCTTTGCTCGCGGGTGGTGGGGAAGACCTCGCGCAGGGCCTTCCAGAAGCCAAGCGCGCCGTCGCCGACCGCGAGCACCGGGGCCCGCATGCCGCGGCGCGCGCAGTCACGCAGGAGGGCGGCCCAGGCTTCGGACGATCCGCGGTAGCCGTCAGTCATGGCCACCAGCTCTTTGGTGCCGTCGGCGCGGACGCCGATCACGACCAGAACGGCGGCCTTGGCCTCTTCCAGGCGGATCCGCAGGTGGATGCCGTCGACCCAGACGTACACGTAGTCGGTGCCGGACAGATCGCGGTCCTGGAATGCGGCGTGGTCTGCTTGCCATTGGGCGGTCAGCCGGGTGACGGTCGCCGGCGACAGGCCGCCGTGGAGCCGAGGAACTGCTCCAGCGCGGGCACGAAGTCCCCGGTGGACAGGCCGTGCAGATAGAGCAGCGGCAGCACCTCCGCGATCTTCGGAGACCTGCGGCACCAGGGCGGCAGGATCCCCGAGGAGAACCGCTTGCGCTCCCCACTGGTTGCGTCCACCCGCTTGTCGTTGACCCGCGGCGCCCGCACCTCGACCGATCCGGCCGCGGTGGTGACCTTCCTTGGCTGGTGGTAGCTGTTGCGCACCACCAGACGGCGACCGCTCTCGTCCCGCTGGTCGGCTAACTCGGCTATGTAGGAGTTGACCTCGGCCTCCAGCGCGGCGGCCTGCATCCGGCGCGCGCCCTCCCGGACAATCTCGTCCAGCAGCGATAACCCGCCACTGGTGGTGCCGTCGGCGTTGACTACGGTGAGCACGGACGTGCCTTCCCGACCGACGCGCCAACGTCGGCCTTGCTCGATGGCCTATCGATCGATCACCAGGGAAGGTACGTCCTCCCCGGCCCGATCCACAGGTTCCGAGCATTGCTCAGCGCGAACGGTCAAACCTCGCTGAGACGAGTCAGCCACGACAGTGCTGTACAGCAACGAAGTACAGCAACCTCTGCGCCGATACCCGACCGCCACCCCTCCCGGACGGCCGGCTGGCGTGCCCAGCAGACCTCAGCGACCGTCGTGCCCATAGTTCGCATTGAGGGGATCGGGCGTGCCACAGCCGTGCCACGTGAGGCGGTGCCGAACGGGGACTCACGGGGAACAGCGTTGACGCCGCTGCTGCCGCCTTCGCCCTTGCCGAACGCGTCGCCGGCTACGAGGAGACCACCCGCTTCATCATGGGCTTCACGCAGACAGCCAACGACTGTCCAGGTCTCCCAAGGGGACACGGTCAATTCGCCAATCCTGACAGCAGAAGGTGACGGCAACAGAGCCGTACGTACACGTACGGGGACTCTGGCGGTAACAGGAAACCTGCCCAAGCCCTTTCGTAATGGCAACGCGGCGGACCGCGTGTAGCTATGAACGAACACCTGAAGCGGGTGTCGCCCGGCAAGATGAGCAGCGTCGCTGGGCCGGCTCTGGGCCGCGGGAGGGCGCAGTCCGTCGACGGCGAAATCACCAGTCGCTTGCGATGCCCTGACCTTGACCAGGCTCGATGGCAAACGATCGCTCTCGGTGGGTGCCTCTCTTGTCCCGATTCAAGTGATTTGCTCCGACGCCGCGGCTGTGGCCTGGGGCGACCAGAACGGGTGAGCCGCCTGGGTGCCCGAAAATTTCAGTTGATCAGGACCCTGGCGCATGAATACTGGCTGTCGTCTCCGTTGATCTGGCCTGCCGGTGGCGCTTCGCATTGGACTGGGGAAAGGGCTTGCGAGAATGACCATGCACGATGACCAAGTGGACGTGACCACCGACATCGTTGCGGCCCTGATCCAGGAGCAGTTCCCTCAGTGGAGCGGCAAGGCGATCCGACTCCAGTCGTCGACCGGGACGGTCAACGCCATCTTCCGCATCGGGGATGACCTCTCCGCGCGTTTCCCGCTGCGTCTGACCGACGCTGCTGAGGCACTGGCGGTTCTGGAACGGGAAGCCCAGGCGAGCGCGGAGCTGGCACAGGTGTCGCGGTTCCCCGTTCCGCAACCCGTCGCCCTGGGAAAGCCTGGAGCGGGTTGCCCCATGCCGTGGTCAGTCCAGACATGGCTGCCGGGAACAGTCGCCTTCGATGCCGACCCGAGTGGGTCGGACGCTTTCGCCGAGGACCTCGCGGCCTTCATCGCAGCCCTGCGGGACGCCGAGACGCACGGGCGGCATTTCAGCGGCGAGAACCGTGGCGGCGTTCTCGCTCACCACGACGACTGGATGGCGAAGTGCTTCGAGGAGAGCGAGGGGCTCCTCGACGTGCCCCGGCTGCGCCAAGTGTGGAGCCACCTGAGGGAGTTGCCACGCACGGCTGCCGATGTGATGAGCCATGGTGACCTGATTCCCGGCAACGTACTGGTCGCGGGAGACCGGCTCAGCGGCGTACTCGACACCGGGGGCTTCGGCCCGGCCGACCCGGCGCTGGATCTGGTCAGCGCCTGGCACCTGTTGCAACCGGGCCCACGGGAAGTGCTCCGGCGGACACTGGCCTGCGACGATCTGGAGTGGGAACGCGGCAAGGCCTGGGCCTTCGAACAGGCGATGGGGCTTGTCTGGTATTACGTCGAGACCAATCCGACGATGAGCAGAATGGGGCGCCGGACACTCGACCGCATTCTGGAGTCGACAATGTGATGTCGCCCCGATCGTAGGCCGTGCAAGGTGGCCCCGAGCGCCCCGAGGCTCCCCTTAACCCCTGTCGAAGGCGATTCGACGCTTGCGCCGTCCACTACTCCGCCCGCGTGCTTCATGGTTAGGGGCCCTGGAACGCCGCAGCGCGGGATCTCTTCTGAGCGCCAGCTCGGTCGAGGATGACATCAACGCCGGGGGACAGCGACGTAACGTGGCAACCGAAGGCAGGGCGGGGGCTGCCTGTCGCGGTGTCTCCCGGCAGGCCGACTCGAGTCTGGCCCGAACTTATAAGTGCAGGTGTCGGGGGCTGGTGTCCGGCTGCACCGTTGGTTCGCCACGTGGGTTCGCGCGCGCAGCAGGGCTGGGGTTCTAGGGCCTGTCGCCAAATTCCCGCCTGCCCCGCGCCGCCTGGCACGGCACCTCGCTGCGTTGTCGAATCGTCCGAGTAGCCCACTACGAGGACGACTCTCCGCCTTGCGATGCACCGCACCAGACACCGCGGGGCCCGCCCTCCGGGCGGCCGACGTCAATTTGACGACAGGCCCTAGTGTCCTGAGTCTTTGATTCGGTTCAGATATCCAGTGAGGCGTTCGAAGATCTCGTCAGCGGTCCTTGTCCAGACGAAGGGCCTGGGGTTGTCGTTCCAGTCTGCGATCCAGGCCCGGATGTCTTTCTCCAGGGCTTGGACGTTCCTGTGGACGCCGCGCCGTATCTGCTTGTCCGTCAACAGTGCCAACCAGCGCTCTACTTGGTTGAGCCAGGACGAGCTGGTGGGGGTGAAGTGCATGTGGAACCGAGGATGGGCCAATAGCCACTTCTGGATGGCGGGTGTCTTGTGGGTGGCGTAGTTGTCGCAGATCAGGTGGACCTCGAGGTGGTCGGGGACCTCCTTGTCCAGCTTGGCCAGGAACTTCTTGAACTCCACCGCGCGGTGCCGGCGGTGCAGCGAGCTGATGACCTCGCCGGTGGCTGCGTTCAGGGCGGCGAACAGGGTCGTCACGCCGCCGCGCAGGTAGTCGTGGGTGCGGCGCTCGGGCATGCCCGGCATCATCGGCAGCACCGGTGCCGACCGGTCCAGCGCCTGGATCTGCGACTTCTCGTCCACGCAGAGGACGATGGCCCGCTCGGGCGGGTCCAGGTAGAGGCCGACGACGTCGCGGACCTTCTCGATGAACTGCGGATCCTTCGACAGCTTGAAAGTGTCCACCAGATGCGGTTTGAGGCCGAAGGTCCGCCAGATCCGCGAGACAGTGGACTGGCTCAGGCCGCTGGCCGCGGCCATTTCCCGTGTCGACCAGTGCGTGGCGTTCTTCGGAGTGGTCTCCAGGGTCCGCACGACCACCTCCTCGACCTTCTCGTCGCTCACCGTGCGGGGCGGGCCGGGCCGCGGCTCGTCGGACAGACCCTGAAGCCGCTCGGCCGCGAACCGCTTGCGCCACTTGGCCACCGTGACCGGGTGCACCCCAAGCTCCGCTCCCACAGCGGTGTTCGAACCGCCACCAGCACACGCAAGCACGATCCGGCACCGCAACGCCAGAGCCTGCGAAGACGTTGCCCGCCGCGACCAGCGCAGCAGCGTCTCGCGCTCGTCATCCGCCAGGACCACCTCGACCGTCGGCCGACCCATACGCGCCATGAGCACAGCCTACTTCTATAGCGAATCAAAGACTCAGGACACTAGAAGACTGGTGAAGATCTTGGTGTGGGGCTGTTCGGTCGTGTGCTGGGCAGCCCCTGTTTGCTAGGTGGTGGCTGGGTTGAGGTGCCAGGTTTGGCCGGTGTGGGTGAGTCCGAGGTTGATGAGTCGGCGGAGGTTGAGGGCGGCGACTCGGGTGTGGAGCCAGGTGTCGTCGGCGATGGTGCCGCGGTAGCGGAGTTTGCGGTTGCCGTGCTGGACGAGCCAGGCGACGGCGCGTTCGACCGGTGGTCGCCAGCGGCGGTAGTCGGCCTGCCATGTGGGGTCGGTGGCGGCCTGGAGGCGGGCAGCGGCCTGCAGGTCGTGGTGGGGGCGGATGGTCAGGATGCGGCCGGCCTTGGCCTTGGTGCATCGCTGACGCAGTGGGCAGCCGGTGCACCGGTCCTTGAAGGCGGCCTTGCGCTGCTGGTGTCGTCCGCCGGGGTCGGACAGGGCGACGGTGTGTTCGGCGGGGCAGGTCACGGTGCCGTGGGTGGTGTCGATGGTGAAGTCGTCGAGGGTGAAGCCGCCAAGGACCGCGGGCCGGAGCGGGGCGGGCTTGAGGAACAGCCTGTGACCTGCTTGTTCCAGGGCCTGGCGGGCCTGGCCGGTGGAGTAGGCGGTGTCACCGAAGGCGTCCACCGGTCCGTCTTCTTCGGCGAGCAGATCCAGGCCGACGGTGGCTTCGTGGTGCTCGGGGCCGGCGCCGGGCGTGAGGGTGACGGCGGTGTATAACCCGGTCTCGGGCTCGACGGCGAGGTGGGCTCTGTATCCGTCCTGCTGGTGGGTGCGGGTCTTGTGCACGTGCCGGGACTGCGGGTCGACGGTGGAGACCATTCGGCCTGGTGCGGTCCCTTGGGTGATGCGCCAGCGTCCGTCGCGTCCGTCGGAGTCCTGGGCGGGTTCGACGTCCTGCCCGGCGACCAGGGCCAGGATGCCGACGGCGTTGGCGGCTCTCTCGCCCAGTTCCCGCTCGGGTAGATGCCCCAGCAGTCGCAGCGCGTCGCCGACCAGGGCGTCCACGAGATCAGCGCGGGCCTGTTGATCGTTCCAGGCGATCCGTGGTTTGCCCGGGTCGGTGTAGTCGTGCGCGGTGCACTGCACCGCCGCGACCTGGTCGGCGCCGGGAACCTCGCGGATCACCGTGCGGATCGCGGCGATGAGCTGGGTGACGGTGTCCTGGGTGGCGACCGCGTCGTCCAGCACGGTGGAGTCCAGTGCCCGCCGGTGCTTGCCCTGAAGGACCCCGGTGGCTTTCACCACCTCGCGCACGGCCTCAAAGACCCGGTTCGGCCGCACCGAGCGCGCCAGACGGCGGCGGAAGTAGGCCAGCAGCGACGGATCGAAGGCCATATCGTGCAGACCGAGCCCGCAGGCGGCCTTCCACCGCAGGTCACAGCGCAGTTCCTGGACGGTCTCGAAGTCCGACAGCCCGTGCAGGGCCTGCACCGTGATCGCCGCGGCCAGGATCTGCGGCGGCATGGACGGCCGTCCGTTCGCCGAGGGATACATGTCCGCGAACATCTCCGCCGGGAACAACGCTCCGCGATGCTCGGCCAGGAACGCGAACACACTTCCCGCCGGAATCAACTCCCGGCAGGTCTCCCACACATCCGGCCCGACTGTCTCCCCGGCCCATTCCCCCATCACCACGAAAACGAGTCTGGCCCCACCACTCACACGGCGGGACCAGAACCCAAGATCTTCATGACTCTTCTAGGAGCCGGCCCAGCCCGCGGTGTTGGAGTAGGACTCATAGGAGTAGCGCGTCCGGCGTCCCCACTCCTCGCCGGTGATGTGCTCATACGCCTGATCTGGAACGTACAGCAGGTCTTCGGCCCAGACGCCACCAGTGGCGAACGGCACGAACGCCGCCGGATCCCGAAGGACCCGGTCGTACGTCTCTCGGCCAGCGGCAACCACAGCGGCCCGGGTGTACAGAAAGGCATCGCCCGACAGGCTGTTCCCGTACTCTCTGCGATCCAGCCGGTACAGCGCCCACGACAGCTGTTCTGCGAACTGTTTGACCGTACTCAAAGGGCCCGCGACCAGGCGCGACGTCAGAGCGGTCACGAGTTGCTCCGCATCCGGGTCAGGCGTCACTGGCTTGCAGTCCTCGATCAACTGCCAGAAGGCGTTCTCATCCACGATCCAGAGCATGACGGATGGGTCCGACAGGAGGGCGGCGTGCCACAGCCGTGCCACATCAGGCGGTCAGCCGCGGACAACGGTGGTTCGTCGCGGTCGAGATCGCTGACTGAGCTGGGGGCTCTTCAACGCCGCTCTGACCTGCGCACCCTCGATGACCCCGACCACCAGGCTTACAAGGCAGCTGTCGGCGGTTCGAAACCGTCCACGCCCACCAGCCGTAAGACTCCGGGTGCCTGGGCCTTGATCTTTTGCCTTCAGTGAGGGCCGCCAGACAAGGAGCCAGCCCGATTCGCGGCCAGCCTACGGGCCCCGCATCTCGCCTCATGGCAGCTCCCACCCAGAGCCGCTACGCCAACCTCACGCGGCCTCGTAGTCCAGAGTGCCTGCTGGAACGGGACCGAGCCAGCCCAGGACAAGGGTCGTGGGAACGTACCCGAGTCTGTTTCAACCTGGCAGTCAGATCGCAGTGGGGATGTAGGTCGATGCTGCGACCTGCGCCATCGTCCGAAGTTTCGTGAAGTAGCAGGCGCAGTACTCCTCGTTGATCAGGGGCACGATCTTGTCCAGGTCGGCGATGCAGCCCCAGAGAGAGGCAATGCCCCTGTCGTCAAGTCCGCCGTTCAGTTCTCTATGCACGAGGCCGGCGACGTCGGCGTCCAGGAGGACCAGGTCCACACCGTCGAAGTCCACGCCGCGGAAGCCGTCGGGGAACAGTGCGCGCAGGTGGTCCTTCCACAGCCGCGCGAGTCCGCCAACGGGCTGTGCTCCGCCCACCGGGGCGGCCGTCGCCTCTGCTGCGGACGGTGGGCGAAGGAGCGGGGCGACGGCATAGAAGACGGCACGCACCATTGCGACCGCTTGGGCCTGTCCGATGGCGGCACTTGACACGGCGCCCTGCGTGAGCCGGTCGCGCAGTAGTCGGCTGCGCTCGAGTTCGGCGGCGAGTCCGGCCGTGATGAGCCCCGCGTTGGTGGCCCGCTGGATCAGGGCGTGGAGCGGGTCGTTCGAGCCTAGACGCTCGGCGAGGACGTGCTCCAGGGCGAACAGGGAATGCGTGACGGCCACGGTGGCGAACTCGTACCGGTAGTAGGAGTGCCGGAGAAGCTCACGGGAGGTTTCCATCGCGCTCATGACATACACGGTGGCCATCGGGGCGGTGTCGACGCGGACGAGACCTCTGGCCCGCCCCCGGCGCCGATGCGGCGACTCGGAGGTCCTCCATTCGGTGGTCCGAGCGCGGGTAGCTCCAGCCGCGGTCGGGCGGGCCGTCCGCAAGGTATCGGAAGGCTGTGAGACGCGGGCGGCTGATCCGGGGCGTGAGGGCGTTCTGGTTCAATGGTGACGATATGACTGATCTGATCTTGAGCGGGGCGCCGCTGGACTTCGAGCTGGTGCGGGCCGCTCAGTCGGGCGATGCGGGGTCCCTGGGGCTGCTGCTCGCCAGGCATCGGGCGACCATGCACGGAGTCGCCCTCGCCATGCTGGGCCACAGCCCGGACGTAGAGGACGCGGTGCAGGAGGCGGCGCTCATCGCGTTGCGGCGCATCGGGGACCTGCGGGATCCGGACGCCGTCGGACCGTGGCTGCGCATGGTGGTCCGCAACGTCTGCCGCGCCCAGCTGCGCAAGAAGTCGGCGGTGCCCGTGGCCGAGCTCGAGGGGGTCGTCGCCATGGACCGCTCGGGCGGCCCGCCCGACCCGGCGGACGTGCTGGACGAGCACGTGCTGCAGGACTGGATCTGGAGTGCGCTGGAGACGTTGTCACCGGCGCTGCGGTTGGTGACCATGCTGCGCTACTTCACCGACGTCACCTCCTACGAGGAGATCGCGCTGCTGTGCGGCACCCCCGTCGGCACCGTGCGCAGCAGGCTCAGCCAGGCGCGTACGAAGCTGGCCGGTGCACTGGTGAGCATGGGCGACCAGGTCCACGACGACGCCGTCTCCCGCACCGCGCGCCACCGCCGCCTGGCCGAGGTGACCATGCTGGCGGGCCATCGCGGCGAGCTCGCCTCGGCGTGGGCGGAGTGGCGGTCGTCTCGGCTGGAGGTGACCTGGCCGACCGGCAAGCGCTCGGACCTCGACTATCTGGAGTTCTCCTTCCGCCGTGACGTCTCCGACGGCGTCCGCCAGAAGCTGACGAACGTGGTGGCCAGTCGCGAGGTGGTCATCTGGGAGGCGGCCATCATCAGCCCGCCGGAGGATCCGTTCCACTGCCCGCCCAGTGTGGTCTGGGTGCATCACCTGGACCGGAACCGTGAGGACAGGCTGCGCCTGTACCACCCGCGCCGCCGCCGGGCCGGCCTCGCAAACAATCTTGAAGGCTGATCGAACCTTTCCGGGGCCCACCGCATCGTGTGGGTATGAAAGCTATCCATCACGAGGCGGAGCACGGCGAGCGTGCTGCCGAGGTGCGCACCGTCATGGTCGACGGCGTGCGCCAGGTCTACCGGGTCGCGGGGGACGGGCCGGTGTGCCTCGTGCACTCCGGAGGCCCCGGTGTGCACCCTGAGTACCTGCGCGTACCCGCACTGGAGCCGCATCTGACCATGGTCCACCTCGACCCCGTCGGGTCGGGCGACAGTGGCCTGCTGCCGGACGGGGACTACTCCGCGTCCCGCTACGCGCGCTTCGCCGCAGCCGTGCTCGATGATCTCGGGGCGCAGTCCGCCTACGTCCTCGGCCACTCGCACGGCGGTTTCGTCGCGCTGCAGTTCGGCCTCGACCACCCTGACCGCCTCGACGGGCTGATCCTCTACGACACCGCGCCCGTGTACGGGCCGGAACTGATGGAGGCGGCCTCCAAGGAGATGGCCGTGTTCGTCCAGCGCTGGCCTGACCGGCCCGAGGCGACCGAGGCGGGGTGGGTGTGGGAGGCCCGGATGTCGGGGGCGCTGGAGGTCGTCGACGACGCGTCGAAGGAGCGCTACCTCGGCGCCCTCCTGCCCGCCTACTTCGCCGACTACCGCGCAACGGTCGCGCAGTTCGGCACGCCCACGCTGCGGGCCACCCATGACCCGAATCGGCTCCCGGCCGACTGGGACGTACGGGACCGGCTCGGCACGATCGCGGCGCCGGCGCTGGTGATCGTCGGCACCTACGACTTCATCTGCCCTCCCCGCTTCGCCTACGAGATCCACGCCGGCATGCCGGACGCACGGCTGTGCGAGCTGACCGGGAGCGGCCACTTCGGGCACATCGAGGAGACCGGGAGGTTCGTCGCCGCCGTGCTCGACTTCGTCACCACCACCGACAAGGGGAACCAAGCGTGAGCACCACCGTGCCGACCGGCCTGGCCGAAGAGACCGAGATCAAGGCGTACACAGACTTCGTGACCGGCGCGCCTGCGGAGGTGCTCAGCACCCTGGGCGTCGGCGCGCAGCAGTTCGGCTCGGCGCGGGCGCTGGCCGTTCGCGAGGACCCGAGCCGCTTCTTCAACCGGGCCGGGGGATTCGGGCCCGCCGGGCCGATCACGGCGGACGTCGTGGAGCAGGTGTGCGACTTCTACCGCGCTCAGGGCGTGCCGCAGGGCTCGTTCATGATCGCGCCGTCCCTGCTGCCGTCGGACTGGGCCTCGACCGCGCAGAAGTGGAACCTCACCGAGGGCACCCGTTTCGCCAAGCTCGGCTGCGACGTCCCGACCGTACTGGCCGGGGCCGACGGGGTCGCCGCGCTCGACCCGGACCTGCGGGTCGGCCTCGTCGAGCGTGACCAGGCACGCGAGTGGGCGACCGTGATGATGACGACCTTCGGCTTCAGCACGCCGGCCATGATCGACATGGCCGCGGCATGCGTGGGCAGGCCGGACTGGCGGCAGTACGCCGTCTGGGAGGGCGAACGGATCGTCGCGGTCGGCAGCATCTTCGTGAACGGTGACTGTGCCGACATGTTCGGCGGGGCGACCCTGCCGGAGTGGCGCGGCCGCGGCGCCCAGTCGGCGCTGCTCACGGCCCGGGCCCGGGCGGCCCACGACGCAGGCTGCCGATGGTTCGTCGCCGAGACCGGGGCGGAAGGCCCCGGCGACCACAACACGTCCCTGCACAACATGATGCGCGCCGGGTTCGGGCTGCTCTACGAGCGCGTCACCTGGGTGTGGGGCGGGTAGCCGGACCGGAAAGGCCGAAGGCGCCCGCGGTCCCCCCCCCCGCCAGTCCCCCGGCGCCCTCGCCGCCCGC
>NZ_JBEXSX010000068.1:0-53540 GCF_040613835.1 Streptomyces sp. NPDC006207
GATCATCGACGACGCCAGCCTCAAGGCCAACGACATCGTCGTCGAAGTCGACCACCCCGAACGCGGCACCTACACCACCGTCGGCAACCCCCTCAGACTCTCCGACTCACCCACCACCATCCACCGCTCACCCCTCCTCGGCGAACACAACCACGACATCTACACCACCGAACTCGGCATCCACGAGGACGAGTTGCCGGGGCTCAAGGCACTGGGAGTGATCTGACATGACCGCGGACCACGCGCGCCGTTCCACCGGCAGTGACACGACCCGGCGGTGCGCCCCGCCGCCGTACGGGCGGCGCCCGGTGTGCGGCCCGCCGGCGCCGCGGACCCCGCCGCCGTACCGGGGCCGGTGCGCCGTGCGGTCCGGCCTGCGTTGATACACCCCGTCTATCGACCGCCGGGCGGACACGGGAGCGGCAGGTGCCGCCGTGGTCCGCCCCGGACCGGCAGCCCGCGTGGATGATCGGAGCACGTGGACGGCCGCACCAGAAAAGGAGCGCACCGGAAGTCATGACGACGTCAACGTACGGTTCCGCACAGCCCGGCGGCAGCGCCCCGGGCGGGGAGACGGTCACCGACCGCCTCGTGGAGTCCAACCGCAAGTACGCCGCCGGGTTCACCGACCCGGGCATGGGCGCCCGGCCCGTGCTCCAGGTGGCCGTGGTGGCCTGCATGGACGCCCGGATCGACCTGCACGCCGCCCTCGGCCTGGAACTGGGCGACTGCCACACCATTCGCAACGCCGGCGGTGTGGTCACCGACGACACCATCCGGTCGCTGACCATCAGCCAGCGCGCCCTGAAGACCCGCAGCGTGATACTGATCCACCACACCGGCTGCGGTCTGCAGACCCTCACCGAGGACTTCCGCCACGAGCTGGAGCTGGAGGTCGGCCAGCGCCCTGCCTGGGCGGTGGAGGCGTTCCAGGACGTCGACCAGGACGTCCGGCAGTCGATGCAGCGGGTGCGTACGTCCCCGTTCCTGCCCCACACCGACGACGTCCGGGGATTCGTCTTCGACGTCACGACGGGGCTGCTGCGGGAGATCGACCCGCGCCCCTGAACCACCCGGGGCACGCAAGCCCCCACCAGGACCTGCGCGCGGACCGGCGGACGGCAACCTGCCGGGAGACGCGGGACGGCTGCTCCCGGCGGCTGGTCCGCGCGCACGCCGGCGGGGCGGCCGGCCCGCACGCACCCGCGTGCCCGGCCGCCCCGTCCGTCGTCGTGCCCACATCCGCTGCCTGACGGCAGATCAGCAACCGTTCCCGAGGGGGTCACCTCGTGTCGTACCGCAACGCCTTCTCCCGTGTCCTGAGCGACGTCATCGCGCCCCGTGCCGAGCGGACCGGCAGGGAGGGGAGCTTCCCGCGCCGCGCGGTGAGCGCCCTGGGCGAGGCGGGGCTGCTCGGGCTGACCGTCTCCACCGACCTGGGCGGCGGTGGCCTGGGTCCGGCCGAGGCCGCCGAGGTCGTCGCGCGGATCGCCGGGACCTGCCCGGTGACCGCGGCCGTGCTGCAGTCCCACTACGCGGCGGTCGCCGTGATCGAGGCGTGCGGGAGCCGCTGGGTGCGCGGCGAGACGGCCGCCGGACGCCACCTCAGCAGCCTCGCCCTGGCGGACGGTACGGACGGCGCGTACGGTGCCGCGGGCGCGACCGCCACCCGCTCGGGAGAGGTGGTCGCCCTGCGCGCCCGCAAGCGCGAGGTGGTCGCGGCGGGGGAGGCCGACAGCTACGTCTGGTCGTCGCTGCCGCTGGCCGCCGGGGACGGGCTGACCCTGTGGCTGGTGCCCGCGCACGCGCCCGACCTGTTCGTCCCGGCCCGGCCGGACGGAGGCGGACCGCACGGCAGTGCCACCTCCACGGTCCTGGCCGATCCGGTCCTCGTCCCCGCCGACGCGATGCTCGGGGAGGACGGCGCGGGGCACGAGGTCGTGCTGCGCACCGTGCTGCCGTGGCTGCACGAACTGCGCGACGCCCTGGGCTCCTCGGCCGTCCACCCGTCGGTCGAGGCCGCGGACACGGCCGCGTCGGCGGCGGTGGGCGGGGCGGCTCAGCTCAGCGCCGTCGCCCCCGCCGCGACCGCCTTGCGGTAGTCGCCGGTGCGTTCGGTGTGCTTGCGCATGATCTCGCCGGCGCGGTCGCCGTCGCCCTTGGCGATGGCCTTGATGAGCTGGGCGTGCTCGTTCCAGGCGTCCTTGCCGCGGGGCTTGGCGATGGGGGTGTAGTACCACCGCACCTTCCGGCTCACCTGCGAGATCAGCTCGGCCAGCACGGCGTTCGCGGCGATGGACGTGATGAAGGAGTGCAGCGCCGTGTTCGCCGTGACCAGGCGCTCCACGTCACCCCCGGCGAGCGCCTCGACGCCCTCCTTCTGCAGCTCCCAGAGGCGTTCGACGTCCTCGGGTTTGGCGTTCTCGGCGGCGAGCCGGGCCGAGTACGTCTCCAGCACCGAGCGGACGCCGAGCAGCTGGGCGGCCTCCTCCTGCGTGGGGGAGTGGACGAAGGCGCCCTGGGCGGGGCGCAGGTCGACCCAGCCGTCGGTCTGCAGCCGCTGCAGGGCCTCGCGCACCGGCTGGCGGGAGACCCCGAGGTGCTCGGCGAGTTCGGCCTCGACCAGGTGCTGGCCCGGTGTGAGGGAGCCGTTGATGATCAGTTCGATCAGGGCGTCGTACACGGCCTGGCGCAGTGGTGCGGGGCGGGCGACCCGGCGGGTCGCCGCGGCCGTCAGGGCCTCACGCATGGTTCCCCCGTTCTGCCACCGAGCCTGTGGGCCGACGGCTCTGCACTGGTGGCCGCCGTGAGGGTCGCCGGCGGCGGGAACGGTCAGTATACAGGTTTTGGTATGCAACATGCCTTTCGGTCGCGACAAGACGCGCCCGGGTGCCGGGACTTGGGGAAAGTCCCGGCTGCAGGATTCTGTATGCAGAAGTTTGTATGCGGTATCGTCGCCGTGTACTGCCGGCACCGTCGGGAAGGCGAAGCGGCTTCGTGACGATCCCGCGCCCGAACTCCCTGACCTGGCGAAGGCGGAGTGGTCAATGACGATCGGCGGGAGTGACATGACGGTCGAAGACGTGGTCAGGACGGTTGTGGCCGACCATCGGGATCAGCGCGGTGCCCTGCTACCGGTACTGCATGCCCTGCAGGCCGAGTTGGGCTGCGTGCCGAAAGAGGCGATACCGGTGCTCGCCGACGAGTTCAACCTCTCCAGGGCGGACGTCCACGGAGTGGTGACCTTCTACCACGACTTCCGCCGTGAGCCGGCGGGACGGACCACGGTGCGCATCTGCCGCGCCGAGGCCTGCCAGGCCCTCGGGTCCGACGCGCTGGTGGGCTACGCGCGGGAAGCGGGACTGGCCCTGGGGGAGACGACCCCCGACGGTTCGGTCACCGTCGAGCAGGTCTTCTGCCTCGGCAACTGCGCCCTGGGGCCGGCGGTCGAGGTGAACGGCCGGTTGTACGGACGAGTGGGCACGGCCCGGTTGGGCTCCATCCTCAAGGGGACGGTCGCATGACGAAGAACTCTTCCGACTCCACGGTGACGGTCTACGTCCCGCGTGACTCGGCGGCCAGATCGGTCGGCGCGGACGAGGTGGCGGACGCGCTGCGGCGCGTCGCGGCGGAGCGGGAGGCGCCCGTCGACGTGGTGCGCAACGGCTCCCGCGGCATGCTGTGGCTGGAGCCGCTGGTCGAGGTGGTCACCCCGGCCGGCCGTGTCGGCTACGGGCCGGTGGCCCCCTCGGACGTGGAGGGACTGCTGGCGGCGGGCATGCTCGAAGGCGCGGACCACCCGCTGCGCCTCGGCGTCGTCGACGAACTGCCCTGGCTGGCCCGCCAGACGCGGGTCACCTTCTCCCGGGTCGGGGTGACCGACCCCCTCTCGCCGGAGGACTACCTGCGCCACGGCGGCCTGGCCGGACTGCGCACCGCCCTCGGCATGGCCCCCGCCGACGTCGTCACCGAGGTCACCGACTCCGGCCTGCGCGGCCGCGGCGGCGCCGGCTTCCCGGCCGGCATCAAGTGGAAGACCGTCATGGACTGCGCCGACGAACTCAAGTTCGTCTGCTGCAACGCCGACGAGGGCGACAGCGGCACCTTCGCCGACCGCATGGTCATGGAGGGCGACCCCTTCATGCTCATCGAGGGCATGACGATCGCCGCGCACGCCGTGGGCGCCCGCGAGGGCTACTTCTACATCCGCTCCGAGTACCCCGACGCGGTGGCCACGATGCGCGCGGCGATCGGCATCGCGCGCGAGCAGGGGTGGCTCGGCGAGGGCATCCTTGGGTCCCCGCTCGACTTCGACCTGCACGTACGCGTCGGCGCCGGCGCGTACATCTGCGGCGAGGAGACCTCCATGCTGGAGAGCCTGGAGGGCAAGCGCGGCACCGTCCGGGCCAAGCCGCCGATCCCCGCCATCGAGGGGCTGTTCGGCAAGCCGACGGTCGTGAACAACGTCCTCACCCTCGCCACGGTGCCGGTCATCCTCGCCGAGGGCGCCAAGGCGTACCGGGAACTCGGCGTGGAGCGCTCGCGCGGCACCCAGGTGTTCCAGCTCGGCGGCAACATCGCCCGCGGCGGGATCGTGGAGACCGCCTTCGGCGTCACGCTGCGCGAACTGGTCGAGGAGTACGGCGGCGGCACCTTCTCCGGGCGGCCGGTCCGCACGGTGCAGGTCGGCGGGCCGCTCGGCGCCTACCTGCCGACGTCGATGTTCGACCTGCCGATGGACTACGAGGCGTTCGCCGAGGCGGGTGCCATGCTGGGCCACGGCGGCGTCGTCGTCTTCGACGAGAGCGTCGACATGGCCGCCCAGGCCCGGTTCGCGATGGAGTTCTGCGCCGAGGAGTCCTGCGGCAAGTGCACGCCCTGCCGGGTGGGATCGGTCCGCGGCGTCGAGGTGATCGACAAGATCGTGGCCGGTCAGCAGCGGGACGAGAACCTGGCCCTGCTCGAGGACCTGTGCGAGCTGATGACCGACGGCTCCCTGTGCGCGATGGGCGGGCTCACGCCGATGCCCGTGCGCAGCGCCATCGCGCACTTCCCCGACGACTTCCTCGCCCGCGACCCCGGCCGGGCGATCCCACGCACGCACGCCCATGGAGGAAGGACGGAGGGCACGGCATGACACTCCTGAAGGAACCCGACTTCGGCACACCGGAGCGCCCCGGCGCGGCGACGGTCGCGGTGGAAGTGGACGGGATGCCGGTGACCGTGCCGGAGGGCACATCGGTGATGCGCGCCGCCGCGCTCGCCGGCATCGACATCCCCAAGCTCTGCGCCACCGACAGCCTGGAGCCCTTCGGCTCCTGCCGGCTGTGCGTGGTGGAGATCGACGGCCGGCGGGGCACCCCGGCGTCCTGCACCACGCCGGTGGCGGACGGGATGAGCGTGCGGACCCAGACCCCCAAGGTGGAGAAGCTCCGCCAGGGCGTCATGGAGCTGTACATCTCCGACCACCCGCTGGACTGCCTGACCTGCCCGGCCAACGGCGACTGCGAGCTGCAGGACATGGCCGGCGTGGTCGGGCTGCGGCAGGTCCGCTACGGCTACGAGGGCGCGAACCACCTCGACGCGGAGAAGGACACCTCCAACCCCTACTTCGACTTCGACGCGTCCAAGTGCATCGCCTGCTCCCGCTGCGTCCGCGCCTGCGGCGAGGTGCAGGGCACCTTCGCGCTGACCATCGAGGGGCGCGGCTTCGACTCCAAGGTCTCCGCCGGCGCCGGCGAGAGCTTCATGGAGTCCGAGTGCGTCTCCTGCGGGGCCTGCGTGCAGGCCTGCCCGACCTCCACGCTCCAGGAGAAGTCGGTGGTCGAACTCGGCATGCCCACCCGCTCGGTGGTCACCACCTGCGCGTACTGCGGCGTCGGCTGCTCCTTCAAGGCCGAGCTGCGCGGCGACGAGCTGGTGCGGATGGTGCCGTACAAGGACGGCGGCGCCAACGAGGGCCACTCCTGCGTGAAGGGCCGCTTCGCCTTCGGCTACGCCAGCCACCCCGACCGGGTGCTGAAGCCCATGGTCCGCGAGAAGATCACCGACCCGTGGCGCGAGGTCGAGTGGGACGAGGCGATCGGCACGGTCGCCCGCCGGATGCGCGAGCTCCAGCAGCAGTACGGGTCGGGCGCGATCGGCGCCATCACCTCCTCGCGGTGCACGAACGAAGAGGTGTACGTCGTCCAGAAGATGGTGCGCGCCGCCTTCGGCAACAACAACGTCGACACCTGCGCCCGGGTCTGCCACTCCCCGACGGGGTACGGGCTCAAGCAGACCTTCGGCGAGTCGGCCGGCACCCAGGACTTCCGGTCCGTGGCCGAGGCCGACGTCATCATGGTGATCGGCGCCAACCCCACGGACGGGCACCCGGTGTTCGCCTCGCGGATGAAGCGCCGGCTGCGCGAGGGCGCCAAGCTCATCGTCGTGGACCCGCGCCGCATCGACCTGGTGCGCTCCCCGCACGTCCAGGCCGAGCACCACCTGCAGCTGCGGCCCAGCACCAACGTGGCCGTCGTGAACGCCATGGCGCACGTGGTGGTCACCGAGGGGCTGGTCGACCGGGCCTTCGTGGACGCGCGGTGCGAGGACTTCGACGAGTGGGCGGAGTTCATCGCCCGCCCGGAGAACAGCCCGGAGGCCACGGAGGAGCTCACCGGGGTGCCGGCCGGGGAACTGCGCGCGGCGGCACGGCTGTACGCGCAGGCCCCGAACGGCGCCATCTACTACGGTCTTGGCGTCACCGAGCACAGCCAGGGCTCGACCATGGTGATGGGCATGGCCAACCTGGCGATGGCCTGCGGCAACCTCGGCCGCGACGGCGTCGGGGTGAACCCGTTGCGCGGCCAGAACAACGTCCAGGGCTCCTGCGACATGGGTTCGTTCCCGCACGAGCTGCCCGGCTACCGGCACGTCTCCGACGACGCCGTGCGCACCGTGTTCGAGAACCTCTGGGGCGGCACGATCCTTGCCGAGCCCGGGCTGCGCATCCCGAACATGTTCGACGCGGCCATCGACGGGACGTTCCGCGGCCTGTTCGTGCACGGCGAGGACATCGCCCAGTCCGACCCCAACCTCAAGCACGTCACCGCCGCGCTGGAGGCCATGGAACTGGTCGTCGTCCAGGACCTGTTCCTCAACGAGACGGCGAAGTTCGCGCACGTCTTCCTGCCCGGCGCGTCCTTCCTGGAGAAGGACGGCACCTTCACCAACGCCGAGCGCCGCATCAACCGGGTGCGCGCGGTGATGAAGCCGAAGACGGGCAAGCACGAGTGGCAGATCGTCTCCGAGATCGCCACCGCCATGGGCCACCCCATGGCGTACGACCACCCCGGTCAGATCATGGACGAGATCGCCCAGGTCACGCCGACCTTCACCGGTGTCTCCTTCCAGCTGCTGGACAAGCTGGGCAGCGTCCAGTGGCCGTGCAACGAGAAGGCCCCCGAGGGCACGCCCATCATGCACGTGGACGAGTTCGTGCGGGGCAAGGGCAAGTTCGTGGTCACCACCTTCGTGCCGACCGCCGAGCGCAGCACCCGGCGCTTCCCGCTGATCCTGACCACGGGACGGATCCTCAGCCAGTACAACGTGGGCGCGCAGACCCGCCGTACCGGCAACGTCGCCTGGCACCCGGAGGACGTGCTGGAGCTGCACCCCCACGACGCCGAGGTCCGCGGCATCGTGGACGGCGACACGGTGACCCTGGCGAGCCGGGTGGGGGAGACGACGCTGAAGGCCGAGATCTCCGACCGCATGCCGCCCGGGGTCGTGTACACCACCTTCCACCACCCGGTGACCGGGGCGAACGTGGTGACCACGGAGAACTCCGACTGGGCGACCAACTGCCCGGAGTACAAGGTGACCGCCGTGCAGGTGGGGCTCGCCCGCCCGCGGCGGGCCGACGGCGCGGAACACGACCGGGACAGGGACCAGCTGCTGACGGTGGTGGACTGAGGTGGCCGGCGCAGTGCCGGCCGAGCGCCGGATGGCCAACGACATCGCGGCCAACCTCGTCCATCTGCCGGGCGACCGGGCGGCCGAGGCCGTCGCGGGGCACATCGGCAGGTTCTGGGACCCGCGCATGCGCACCCGTCTCCTCGACTTCGTCGACGCCGGGGCGGACGGGCTGGACCCCTTGGTGGTCGAGGCGGTGAAGCTGCTGCGCTGACGACGCGCAATCCCGGCCGGTCCCGGCCGGCCGGGATCCCGGACACCGGGGAGCGCGGGGACCTGTCCCCGCGCCCCCGGGCGGGGGCGTGCCGAGCCTCCGGCACATGAACCGGTGGGTGTTTCACCCTGCGGCGTGAACGCGTCGTGACCGACGGTGCCCGCCCGCCGTCCCGTGCCTGCCGCCGCTTGCGCCCCGTCGTCCGGGGCGCGGCCTGTGCTAAGGTGTCCTGGTTGCAGTTGTGGTACCCATGAAACCTATGTGCGCCTGACGGAATTCATCTCCCGCAGGCGCATTATTTGTTCTCCGGCATTCCCCGGATGGGCCCTCTGCCTACTGAAGGAGAATGTCATGGCACAGGGAACCGTGAAGTGGTTCAACGCCGAAAAGGGTTTCGGCTTCATCGAGCAGGACGGCGGCGGCCCCGACGTCTTCGCCCACTACTCGAACATCGCCACCCAGGGCTTCCGTGAGCTCCTGGAGGGCCAGCGGGTCACCTTCGACGTCACGCAGGGCCAGAAGGGCCCGCAGGCGGAGAACATCGTCCCCGCCTGATCGCCGGACGCGTACCTGCTCACCGGGGTCCGCACCGTCATGGTGCGGACCCCGGTTTGCGCTGCTCCAGGAAGGCAAATATCCGCATGTCCCGCAGGCCCCAGAAATCGAATCGGCGCGCGCCGTCGTCCGCACCGTCCGCATCGTCGCCGAGAGAATTCCGGCTGCCGGAAAGCACGACACCCGCACTTCCCGCGGTCGAGGACTTCGCCGCTCTCGACATGCCCGCGGGGCTGCTGAAGACCCTCACCGCGCAGGGGGTGACCACCCCCTTCCCCATCCAGGCCGCGACGCTGCCCAACTCGCTGGCCGGCCGTGACCTGCTGGGACGGGGCCGCACCGGCTCGGGCAAGACCCTCGCCTTCGGACTGGCGCTGCTCGCCCGTACGGCCGGACTGCGCGCGGAGCCCAAGGCGCCCCTCGCCCTCGTGCTGGTGCCCACCCGGGAACTCGCCCAGCAGGTGACGGACGCGCTGACCCCGTACGCGACGGCGGTGAACCTCCGCATGGCCACCGTGGTCGGCGGGCTGTCCATGACCAAGCAGGCCGCCACGCTCCGGCGCGGCGTCGAGGTGCTCGTGGCCACCCCCGGCAGGCTGAACGACCTGGTGGAGCACGGCGACTGCGTGCTCGGCAGCGTGGGCATCACGGTGCTGGACGAGGCCGACCAGATGACGGACATGGGCTTCCTGCCGCAGATCACCAGGCTGATCGAGCGTGTGCGGCCCGACGGGCAGCGGATGCTCTTCTCGGCCACCCTGGACGGCAACATCGACCGCTTGGTGCAGCGGTTCCTGACCGACCCCGTGGTGCACTCCGTGGACCCGTCCGCGGGGGCGGTGACCACGATGGAGCACCACGTGCTCCACGTCCTGGACGAGACCGACAAGAAGGCCGTCACCACGCGCATCGCGGCACGCGACGGCCGGGTCATCCTCTTCCTCGACACCAAACGGTCCGCCGACCGGCTCGCCAAGCGGCTGCTGGCCGTCGGTGTCCGCGCGGCGGCGCTGCACGGGGGCCGCTCCCAGCCGCAGCGCAACCGCACCCTGGAGCAGTTCAAGAACGGCCAGGTCACCGCGCTGGTCGCCACGAACGTCGCGGCCCGCGGCATACACATCGACGACCTCGACCTCGTCGTGAACGTCGATCCCCCCATGGACCACAAGGACTACGTCCACCGGGGCGGCCGCACGGCCCGCGCCGGCGGCTCCGGCAGCGTGGTCACGCTGGTCCTGCCCGACCAGAAGCGGGACGTGACCCGGCTCATGTCGGACGCGGGCATCCGCCCCCGGACGGCCCGCATCACCTCGAGCGACGCGCAACTGGCGACCATCACCGGCGCCCGTGAGCCGTCCGGCGTGGCCGTCACCATCGAGGTGCCCCAGCCGCCGGCCGCGCCGAAGGCGTCCCGCCAGAAGAACGGCACCGAGAACGGCGGGCGGCCCGCTCGCCGACGCCGCAGCGGCGGCGGCGGAGCCGGGGCGGCGGCAGGTGCCGCCACCGGGACCGGTGCTCGCGGTGGCGCCCGCCGGGCGGACGCGCGCGGGACGACGGGTGGCGCAGGCAGTTCGGGCGGCCGGGGAGCCGACCGCCGGGGAGCGGCGGGCGCGGCTTCCGGTGCCGGTTCCGGTACGGGGACCCGCGGCTCCGGGCGGCGGCCGGTGGCCGGCACCGAGGGCCGGGGCGGCCGGAGCGGCCGCCGCAACCCCGCGGGCTGACCGGACGGGGGACGTACACGGGGCCCGACACCGGACCGGCACCTGCTGCGGCACGGCGGTGCCGGGGCGCGTGCGGGGCCCGGTGCCGTTCGGCCTAACCTGGACGGCATGTCAGCGATCCGTCTCCTCGTCCTGGGCGCGGTCCGCCAGCACGGGCGGGCCCACGGCTACCAGGTGCGCAACGACCTGGAGTACTGGGGCGCGCACGAGTGGTCCAACGCCAAGCCCGGCTCGATCTACCACGCCCTGAAGCAGATGGCGAAGCAGGGACTGCTGCACGCCCACGAGGTCGCCCCGTCGACGGCGGGCGGCCCGCCCCGCACCGAGTACGAGATCACGGACACCGGGACCGAGGAGTTCCTGCGCCTCCTGCACGAGGCGCTGGTCGCCTACGACCAGAAGATGGACCTCCAGTCCGCGGCCATCGGCTTCATCGTCGACCTGCGCCGGGACGAGGCACTGGACCTGCTGAGGGAGCGGATCCGCAGGATCGGGGAGTGGCGGGCCGCCGTCACCGAGCACTACGTCCCCGAGGAGGGCCCCGGCCGGCTCGGCCACATCGGCGAGATCATGAACCTCTGGGTGCACACGGCCGACTCCGACGCCGCGTGGACCCGTGGGCTCGTCGAGCGGATCGAGGGCGGCGCCTACACCTTCGCCGGGGAGGGCGAGCCCTTCGTGGGCGTGCTCGCGCAGGGCGAGGAGAACCCGTACACGACGGGCGAACCGCATCCCGGGGACGAGCACTAGTCACATTTGACGAATGGATTCCGCGCCCGCTACTTTGCGCCGGTAGTCAAGTTTGACTAGTTGCCCAGTGGGGGAGTGGCCCATGACCGACGCAGCCATCACCGTCGAGGGGGCGTACAAGAAGTACCGCGACAAACCGGCGCTGGACGGGCTCGACCTGCTGGTCGCGCGCGGCACCGTGCACGGGGTGCTCGGCCCCAACGGCGCGGGCAAGACGACCCTGGTCCGGATCCTGTCCACCCTGCTCCGGCTGGACCGCGGCCGCGTCGAGGTGGCCGGGTACGACGTGGTGACCGAGGCCCGGGAGGTGCGGTTCCGCATCGGCCTGCTCGGGCAGCACGCGGCCCTGGACGAGCAACTCGGCGGCCGCCAGAACCTGGAGATGTTCGCGCGCCTGCACCATCTCGGCGCCCGCCGGGCGCGCGAGCGCGCCGGCGAACTGCTCGGGCGCTTCGGCCTCGCGGACACCGGACGCAAGGCGGTCCGGCAGTACAGCGGCGGCATGCGGCGCCGCCTCGACCTCGCCGCGTCCCTCGCCACGCCCGACTCCATGCCCGGCTGGCTGGGCACGGCCGTCCAGTGGAACCCGATGTCCCGGACGGCGACGGCGGTACGCGACCTGTTCGGCGGTCCCGGTGGTGAATCCGGCCACGTCTGGGCCGCGGTGGCCTGCCGCTGGCCCTGCTGGCGGTGTTCCTGCCGCTGGCGCTACGGAGGTTCGGGCGCCTGAGCGCGTAACAAGGGTGCCGCCCCCTCCTTACCGATCCTTTACCCGGACCCGGCCCGGTCCGCGGCGCGAAGGCATCGGATGCCCCGGGCAACCATCCGACGGGCAGTGGCAGTTACCCCTCCGACCTGGGACAACGCGCCCTGGAGCTGCCTGAGTTGCCCGCCGGGACGGGCGCGGTGCGGGCTTGATCGGTTGGTAATGCGCTGGTCAATCTTCCCGTCGTCCCCTGGACACCCCGTTTCGCAGGTCCATACCGTATGCAATCTCCAGTATGGAGAATCGCGCTGACCAGCTGAATGTCTGCCTCAACACTCCCTGAGCACGGCCGAACAGCCATGCCCGGGGCCGTACCACCGTGTCACCCGCCTGCGCGCTGTCACGGTCCGGGTTGCCGCCCTGGACCTCAGTCGCCCGGACGACGTACCACCGGGCCCGGCCATGCCGGGCCGAGCCGCAGGGATGGTCCGCTCCACCCCTCCGCATGAAGAGAAAGGCCCAGGGGGCGCACGCCAGGTTCTTTTCACGCAAGGGAAGGCACCGATGTCAGCAACACCGCACGTGACTCCCGGCCAGTACCGGGAGGTCACCGACGCGAACGGCCGCGTCTACCGGGTCGGGGAGACCGACGCCTCCCTCCTCGGGAGGCCCAGGGCCTGGATGGTCTGGCTCCCCTGGATCGCGATGATGGGCGTCAGCGTCTACGAGTACGGCTACAGCTCCGCCGAGGCGGTGCTCGAGCACGCCCACGGATGGACCCTCACCGAGACGTTCTGGATCGCCAGCATCTGGGCGGTCTTCCAGGCGGGCGTCGCGTTCCCCGCGGGACGGCTGCGGGAGACCGGGGTCCTGCCGGCCAGGACGGCCATGCTCGCCGGAGCGGTCTTCTCCGGTCTGGGCTTCCTGGCGCTCTCGCACCTCGGCAACCCCTACGTGGTGATCGCCGGTTACTCGGTGCTGGGCGGTACGGGCGCCGGCCTGGTGTACGCCACCTGCATCAACATGGTCGGCAAGTGGTACCCCGACAACAAGGGCGCCCGTACCGGGTTCGTGAACGGCGGCTTCGCCTACGGAACCCTCCCGCTCATCTTCGTCTTCAACTACTGGTTCCACCCGTCCAACTACAAGATGGTCCTCGACCTGATCGCGCTGGGCATGGTGCTGGTCGTCGCCTTCTGCGGGATGTTCTTCCGCGACCCGCCGAAGAGCTGGTGGCCGCACGACGTGGACCCGCTGAACCGCGGTGTGACCGAGGACGCGAGGCGGGTCGCCAAGCGCCTGGCCAAGAACCCGCCCGCCAAGGGCCAGTTCACCCCGATGGAGGCGATCAGGACCGGGCAGCTGCCGCTGATGTGGTTCGCCCTGGTCTGCATCGGCGGCGTGTCGCTCTTCGGCATCAACTTCCAGGTCCCGTTCGCCAAGAGCCTGGGCTTCGGCCCGCTGGTCGCGGCCTCCTCGGCGGGTGTGCTCGCCGTGGTCAACGGTGTCGGCCGGGCGATCGTGGGCTGGTTGTCGGACTACCTGGGCCGGCGTCAGACGCTCGGTCTGGTCCTGGTGGTGGCGGGACTGGCGCAGTTCGGCGTGCTGTGGTCGGGCCAGGCGCACAACGAACCCCTGTTCCTGTTCTTCGCGTTCCTCAACGGTTTCGGCGGCGGGGCGTTCTACCCGCTGTTCGCCGCGCTCACTCCGGACTACTTCGGGGAGAACAACAACGCGCAGAACTACGGGCTGGTCTACAGCGCCAAGCTGGTCGGCGGCGTCGGCGGCGGTGGTGTGGCCGCCGGGGTGGTCGCGGCCTGGGGCTACACCGGCGCGTACTGCCTGGCCGGGGGCATCGCCTTCCTCTCCGCGCTGATCACGGTGTTCCTGCGGCAGCCCGGCGCCCCCCGCCGCAGCGGCGACGGGAGCCCCGTGGCCCCGGTGGGCGGCCTCACCGCCGCCCCTGCCGAGGCGACCACCTGACGGTTGCGGTACCGGGGCTCCGCGAGGAGCCCCCCATCGAACGTGCGCGGGCGTAGGAGCCCGGCCCGGGACGGCGGCAGTTCCGCACCGGGTGCCCGCGTCACGGAGGCGGGGCCGGCCGGTGGGGTGCGCTCCCTGCTCCGCCCGGCCCCGCCCGTCCCTCCCGTGCTCCCCGTACTCCTGTTCCCCCCTCGACGACGGTCCGGGTGCCCCCCTGCCCCCGGACCGTCCGGCGTTCCCGTGGGCCCTCACGCCCTCCCGGCGTCGACGGCGGCGGCGATCTGCCGGCAGTAGAAGTCGGTGGTGTTCCGGGTGTGGCGGCGCATCAGCTCCTCGGAACGCTCCGCGTCGCCCAGGGCGATGGCCTCGATGATGGTGGCGTGCTCGTTCCAGGCGTCCCGGCCGCGGGGCCGTGCGATGGGCATGTAGTACCAGCGCACCCGCCGGTCGACCTGGAGGATCAGCTCGCCGAGGACCTGGTTGCGGGACAGTTCGGTGATGAAGCCGTGCAGTGCGGCGTTGGCCTCGACGATCCCGCGGGCGTCGTCCGCCGCCAGGGCGGCGATGCCGGCGTCCTGCAGTTCCCACAGGTGTGCCACGTCCGCGTCCGTGGCGTGCAGCGCTGCGCCGTGCGCGGAGTGGGTCTCCAGCACGGCGCGGACGCTGAGGAGCTGGGTGGCCTCCTCCTGCGTGGGGGAGTGGACGAAGGCGCCCTGGGCGGGGCGCAGGTCGACCCAGCCGTCGGTCTGCAGCCGTTGCAGCGCCTCGCGCACCGGCTGGCGGGAGACCCCGAGGTGGTCGGCGAGTTCGGCCTCGACCAGGTGCTGGCCCGGTCTGAGGGTGCCGTTGACGATCAGGTCGATCAGGGCCTCGTAGACGGCCTGGCGCAACGGTGCCGGCCGGGTGACCCGGACGACGGCGGCCGCGGTGCTTCTCTCGCGCATGAGCCCCCCTGTCGGCTGAGTTCTTTGCACAGTGCCAAGAATACAGATTTCGGTATGCAATTCAGCCGCAGGATGGACAAGGCTTGGTCGGAAATCGGCCGTCGGCATGCGAAGGCCCGCGGCGGAGCACCGGCGGCACGGCGGACGGGGGCGGGGGAAGCCGCGCTTCCCCCGCCCCACCGCCGTGGGTGCAGCACCCGTCAGGCAGGGGCGGGCTGCTGGTCGGTGCGCAGGCCCCGCGACGCCGCGGAAGCGGGGTCGGGCGTGCTCAGCGAGCGCAGGATGGCGTCCACGCTCTCCTTGGCGTCGCCGAAGAGCATGCGGCTGTTCTCGCGGAAGAACAGCGGGTTCTGCACCCCCGCGTACCCCGAGGACATGGACCGCTTGAAGACGATCACGTTCTCCGCCTCCCACACCCGCAGCACCGGCATGCCGGCGATGGGGCTGGACGGGTCCTCCTCCGCCGCCGGGTTGACGGTGTCGTTGGCGCCGATCACCAGTACCACCGTGGTGTCGCCGAAGTCGTCGTTGAT
Source organism: Streptomyces sp. NPDC006207 (assembly GCF_040613835.1). Taxonomy (NCBI): domain Bacteria; kingdom Bacillati; phylum Actinomycetota; class Actinomycetes; order Kitasatosporales; family Streptomycetaceae; genus Streptomyces; species Streptomyces sp. NPDC006207. Next base: position 15,363 of record NZ_JBEXSX010000068.1, read on the forward strand.
CTCGTCCATCTCCAGCACGACGTCGTACGGCACCCGGGCCTCGGCGAGCAGCACGTTCATGTGCCCGGGCAGCCGGCCGGCCACCGGGTGGACGCCGAAGCGGACCTCGACCCCGCGCCGCCGCAGCGCCTGGGTCAGCTCCGCCACCGGGTGCTGCGCCTGGGCCACCGCCATGCCGTAGCCGGGCGTGATGATCACCGACGTGGCGTTCTCCAGGAGTTCGGCGGTCTCCTCCGCGGAGGTCTCGCGGTGCTCGCCCTGTACGGCGTCGCCGCCCGTCGGCGCCGGGGCGCCGAAGCCCCCGGCGATCACCGAGAGGAAGGACCGGTTCATCGCCTTGCACATGACGTACGACAGGTAGGCGCCGGAGGAGCCGACGAGCGCGCCGGTGACGATGAGCAGGTTGTTGTTGAGCAGGAATCCCGCCGCGGCCGCGGCCCAGCCCGAGTAGCTGTTGAGCATCGAGACGACGACGGGCATGTCACCGCCGCCGATCGAGACGACCAGGTGCCAGCCGAGCACGAGCGCCAGCGCGGTGACGGCGATCATCAGGCCGAGGTCCGGGCTCACCGTGAACCACACCGTCAGGGCCACGAAGGCGGCCAGCGCCCCGAGGTTGAGGGCGTTCTTGCCGGGCAGGGTCAGCGGACGGGACTTGATCCGCGCTGACAGCTTCAGGTAGGCGACGATGGATCCGGTGAAGGTGACCGCGCCGATGAAGATGCCGATGAACACCTCCGCGTGGTGGATGCCGAGCAGGTCGCCGGCGACCCGGGTCTGCGCGGCGCCGTGCGCCTCCACCTCGTAGTAGCTGTTCCAGCCGACCAGCACCGCGGCCAGGCCGACGAGGCTGTGCAGGACGGCGATGAGCTCGGGCATCTGGGTCATCTCGACCCGGCGCGCCCGCCACAGGCCGATGGCACCGCCGACGACCGTGGCGGCGACGATCAGCACGACGGCGGTGCCCGGGATGTCCTGTGCCGCGGCGACGACGGTGGCGACCAGCGCCAGCGCCATGCCGCCGATGCCGTACGCCACTCCGGCGCGGGAGGTGCGGTGTTGCGAGAGTCCGGCCAGGCTGAAGATGAACAGCAGCGCGGCGACGATGTCGGCGGCCTGTGCGGCCGTGGTTGCGTTCATCGATCCTCAGCCCTTCGAGAACATGCCGAGCATACGGCGGGTGACGGCGAATCCTCCGAAGATGTTCACGGTGGTCAACATGATCGCTACGACCGACATCACGGTGACGGCCGGTCCGGCGTGGCCTATCTGCAGCAGTGCTCCGACCACCACGATCCCCGAGATGGCGTTGGTGACCGACATCAGCGGGGTGTGCAGGGCGTGGTGGACCTTTCCGATCACGTAGTAACCGATGACGACGGCCAGCGCGAACACCGTGAAGTTGCCCACGAGCTGGGCCGGGGAGAAGGCGATCAACAAGAACATCGCGAGCATGCCGGAGGCGATCAGGCCGTAGCGCGCGGCCGGTGAGAGACGGGGCTCCTTCGGCGCAGGCGCGGTCGCCACCGGCGCCGGTGCCTGCCCGGCGGGCGCCGCCGACACCTGGACGGGCGGTGGCGGCCAGGTCTTCTCGCCCTCCCGCACCACCGTGACGGCCCGCTGCACGACGTCGTCGAAGTCGAGCGTCAGCCGCCCGTCCTTGCCCGGCGTCAGCAACTTGAGCAGGTTGACGAGGTTGGTCCCGTACAACTGCGAGGCCTGGGCGGGCAGCCGGCCCGCCAGATCGGTGTAGCCGATGATCGTCACGTCGTTGTCGGTGACGATCGCCTTACCGCTGACCGTGCCCTCGACGTTGCCGCCCTGCGCGGCGGCCATGTCGACGATGACGCTGCCGGGCTTCATCGACGCCACGTCGGCCGCCGTGATGAGCCGGGGGGCCGGGCGGCCGGGGATCAGCGCGGTGGTGATGATGATGTCGACGTCCGCGGCCTGCTCGCTGTAGATCTCCGCGGCGCGCCGGTCGTACGCCTGCGAGGTCGCCTTGGCGTAGCCGTCGCCGCTCGCCTCCTGCTCCACCTCGACGGCGAGGAACTCGCCGCCCAGTGAACGGACCTGGTCGGCGACCTCGGCCCGCGGGTCGGTGGCCCGCACCACCGCGCCGAGGCTGCCGGCCGCGCCGATCGCGGCCAGACCCGCCACGCCCGCGCCGGCCACCAGGACCTTCGCCGGCGGCACCTTGCCGGCCGCGGTGACCTGGCCGGTGAAGAAGCGCCCGAAGACGTGGGCCGCCTCGATCACCGCCCGGTACCCGGCGATGTTCGCCATCGAGCTGAGCACGTCCATCGACTGGGCCCGGGAGATGCGCGGGACGGCGTCCAGCGCCAGCACGGTGATCGGCCGTGCCGCCAGCTCCTCGACCAGGTCGGGGCTGTGGGCCGGGGCGATCAGCCCGATCAGGGTCGCGCCTTCGCGCAGCTTCCCGATCTCCTCGTGCGAGGGGGCGTTGACCTTCAGGACCACGTCCGCCTGCCAGGCGTCGCCGATCCGCGCGCCCGCATCGGTGTAGGCCTCGTCGGGGAAGCCGGAGGCCGCTCCGGCCTCGGACTCCACGACGACCTCGTAGCCGAGGCCGAGGAGCCGGCGGACGCTGTCCGGTGTGGCCGCCACCCGCGTCTCCCCGGCGGTGGACTCGGTGACGACACCGATCTGCTGTGGGGGTGAATCAGACATCGCTCTCCTTTTCCGTCGCTACTGACCGACGTCACGGCGTCGTCAGCCGAGCCGTCGTCCGCACTGCGTGCTCCCCGGCCTCGTGGTGCGGCCGTGCGTGCCCGGGACCGCGTGTGCGGCGAAGCGTTCCCCCGCTGCGTGCTCGATCAACCTGTCCGGAGCGTGTGTGACCCGGTTCATGGTCCCGGGCGACGCCGGAGACCTCCGCCGCGGCGCCGGGCGGGACCCTGTTCGGTTCCGGGCGCGCGACTTCGCGTGAGGGGACTGTACATCCCAAGAGAGTACTGCATACAGTATTCACTCCCCCTTCGAATGGAGAGGAGTCGCCGTGAAAATCGCAGTCCTCGGAGCCGGTGCGATCGGCGCTTACGTGGGCGCGGCACTGCACCGTGGTGGCGCGGACGTCCACCTGATCGCCCGGGGTGAGCATCTTCAGGCGATACGCGCCCACGGAGTCCGGGTGAACAGCCCGCGCGGTGACTTCGTGGCCAAGCCCCACGCCACGGACGACCCCAAGGAGATCGGCCCCGTCGACTACGTCTTCTTGGGCCTGAAGGCACACTCCTACGCGACCTCAGGACCGCTGATCTCCCCGTTGCTCGACGACAAGACCGCGGTGGTGGCCGGTCAGAACGGCATTCCCTGGTGGTACTTCCACGAGCTGGCCGGCCCCTACGAGGGGCGGCGGATCGAGGCGGTCGACCCCGGCGGCGCCACCAGCGCGGTGCTGGCGCCGGAACGCGCCATCGGCTGCGTCGTCTACCCCGCGACGGTCATCGAGGCCCCCGGGGTCATCCGGCACCTGGAGGGCACCCGGTTCTCCATCGGCGAGCCGGGCGGCGGTGTCTCCGACCGGTGCACGGAGCTGAGCGAGGCCATGATCGCCGGCGGCCTCAAGTGCCCGGTGGAGCCCAACCTGCGCGACGACATCTGGATCAAGCTGATGGGCAACGTCGCCTTCAACCCGATCAGCGCCCTCACCAGGGCGACGATGGTCGACATCTGCAAGCACCCGCACACCCGGCGGCTGGTCGCCCAGCTCATGGAGGAGACCCTCGACATCGCGGCCAGGGTCGGCAGCACCCCCGACATCTCCATCGAGAAGCGGCTTCGGGGCGCCGAGGGGGTGGGACACCACAAGACCTCGATGCTCCAGGACCTCGAGGCCGGCAAGCAGCTGGAACTCGACGCCATCGTGACGGCCGTCGTGGAGATGGCCGACATCTCCGGCGCGGACGCCCCCAACCTGCGGGCGGTCCACGCCGCGACCGACCTGCTGGCCCGCGGCGTCACCGCGGACCGGGAGGACGGGGCCGGCGCGCGCAAACCCGTCCCCGCCTGACCCGTCCCCCGCGTATCCGAACCCGAGACACCCGCGGATCGCCGGTCCACCGCCGGACGACCGCCGCAGCACCTCCGGAGCCCGGTCCCGTCGCGGCGGCGACGGGACCGGGCCCCGGGCAGGGGCCCGCACCGGCTTGGCGGGCGCGAACGAGGGCCGCGATCCGGCTCGGTAGGCTGTGCCCGGTCACACCGCAACCAGCCCGTCCGCCGTCGGCCGCCCGGGGACGTTCCCGGTCCCGGGAGCGCCGGTCCGCCGGCACCGACGGCGTTGCGACTCCAGCAGGAAGTGCCGGCGCGGCCGCGGCCCAGGCAGAGAGGAGTCGTTCATGCTGTTCCGTCAGCTGGAGTACTTCGTGGCGGTTGCCAGGGAGCGGCACTTCGCCCGGGCGGCGGAGTCCTGCTACGTCTCGCAGCCCGCGCTCTCGGCGGCGATAGCCAAGCTGGAGCGGGAGCTCAACGTCACGCTGATCAACCGCGGGCACAACTACCAGGGCCTGACCCCGGAGGGCGAACGGCTGGTGGTCTGGGCCAAACGCATCCTTGCCGAGCAGGAGGCCTTCAAGGCCGAGGTGGCCGCCGTCCAGTCGGGCATCACCGGCACCCTGCGGCTGGGCACCGAGCCCACCGCGTCCACCACCCTGGTCCTGCCCGTCGCCGCTTTCTGCGCGGCCCATCCGCTGGCCAAGGTCCAGGTCCGCTCCCGGCTGTCGACCACCGAACTCCACCGCCAGCTCCTCGCGTTCGAGCTGGACGCCGCGATCGCGCACTTCGCCCCGCACGACCGGGAGAACCTGCAGGTGATGCCGCTGTACGAGGAGCGGTACATGCTCCTCGCCTCAAGCGACCAGCTGCTGCCGCAGACCGACACCATGAAGTGGGCGGACGCGGCCACGATGCCCCTCGCCCTGCTGACCCCCGACATGAGGATCCGCCAGGTCATCGACGACGCGTTCGCCGAGAGCGGGGTCGTGGTGACCCCGCAGGTCGAGACGGACTCGGTGGCGGCCCTCTACGCCAGCGTGGGCGCCGGCGCGTGCGCGAGCATCGTCCCGCACACCTGGCTGCGCGCGATGCCGCCGCTCGGCCGGATGCGGGCCGTGCGCCTCGTCGACCCGGACGCCAGGGCGCAGGTCTCCGTCGCGATCCACGCGGCGACCCCGGGGTCGGTCGCGGCGCGGGCGTTCATGACCGCGGCGGCCGGTCTGTCGCTGGACGAGTTCTTCGACGAGCCGTTGCCCGCGGAGCACCGCGTCAGGTGAGCCCGGGCCATACGGGGCCCTCGGAGTACAGGACGTCCACCGCCGCCCGGTCAAGACCGCCCTTCGCCGTGTGCGGGAGCGAGGCGACGACCCGGATCCGGTCGGGGATCTCGAACGGGGCCAGCCGGGCGCGGCAGTACCGGCGGATCTCCTCGGCCCCGGGCGCCTCGGCCCCCGGCGCCTCCGCGCCGCCCAGGACCACGGCCGCGCCGACCCGCTGCCCGTACGTCGCGTCGGGCACGGCGAACACGGCGGCCTCGGCCACCCCCGGACACCCGGCGAGGACGTCCTCGACGTGCTCGGGCACGACCTTCTCGCCCCCGCGGATGATCAGGTTCTTCAGGCGGCCGGTCAGGAACAGGTGGCCGTCCTCGTCGAGCGCGCCCAGGTCGCCGGTGCGGAACCAGCCGTCGGCGAAGCCGTGTGCCGTCTCGGCGGGATTGCCCAGGTAACCGCGGGCCACCGTGGGACCGTGCACCCACACCTCGCCCTCGCCGCCGGGCGGGCACGGCTTCCCGTCCGGGTCCAGGACCCGCAGCTCGATCCCGGTCGGCCGGCCGACCGAACCGTGCTTGAGCGACCCGTACTGCGGCAGCGGCTCGCTCGTCGCCTGGTGCGCGGACTCGGTCATGCCGTACGCCGACAGCAGGGGCGCGCCCAGGGTGCGCTCCAGCGCCCGCTGGGTGGCCGTGTTGAGGGGCGCGCTGGAACTGCGCAGGAACCGCAAGCCCGGCACCTGCGGGCCCGTGAGGTCCGTCGCCGCCCGCTCCAGGAGGAGCTCGTGGACGGTGGGGACCGCGGTGAACCACGTGGCGCCGGCCGCCCGCATGTCGTCCCAGAAGGTGTGCGCCGAGAACCGCCCGCGCGCGGGCAGCAGCACGCAGCCCCCGCTCGCCAGCGTGGACAGCAGCGTGGCGAACAGCCCGTGCCCGTGGAAGAACGGCATCGCCGCGACCGTCGCGTCGCCCGGCACCAGCTCGTAGGCGGCGCACACGCCGCGGACCGAGGCGGCCACGTTGCCGTGCGTCAGCGGGACCATCTTCGCCCGGTCGGTGGTCCCCGCGGTGAACAGCACCAGGGCGTCGTGCGCGGTCAGTTCGCCGGACGCGCCCCGCGCGGCGGCCGGCGCGCCCGCGCCCGTTCCGAGCACGGCCGCCGCCGTCCCGGCGGGGGAGAGGTCCACCCGCAGGGTCCAGGCCGGGACACCGGGCCCCACGGCCGCCGGCGGGGCGCCGCCCGCGGCCGGGCCCAGCAGGACCGCCCGCACCCCCAGCGCCTCCAGCCGGGCCGTCATCCGCGGCTCGGGCAGCGCGGGGTCCACGGGGGCCACCACCAGCCCGGCCCGCGCCCCGCCCAGCAACGCCACGACGAACTCCACGGTGTTGGCGCCGACGAGGCCGACCGGGTCCCCGGGGCGCAGCCCCGCCGAGGTCAGGCGCGCGGCCACCGCGTCGGCCAGCTCGTCCAGGGCGCGGTAGGAGACCTCCGCGCGGTCCGCGCCGGCGATCAGCGCCGGTGCCTGCGGACGCCCCCGGGCGTGCCGGTCGAGGAGATCGGTCAGGCCCGTGACCGCGGGCGGCCGGTAACGGTCGGGGTCGCGCACCGATGCAGCGGCCGGAACGGCCATGGCCGCACCTCCTCGCGCCTGGAATGTCTGATGAACCGTCCCCAGCGAGACTGCGCGGGGCGCGGAGCACCCGTCCAATACGCACTGGCGAACGGTCGATAGCGGAGGTCTATCAACCCACCTCAACGCCCCTGTGGCGTGCGTCGATAAACGCCGTCTATCGGCTGGTCGCCGATAGGTCTTGGACGCGGGGGAGCGGGCTGCGGATGGTGAAGGGAGAAGCCGCACGCATGACCCGCCCAAGGAGGACCTCGGACCATGACCGCCCCCTCACCACTGGAGACAGCGGCGAACGCCGACGCACCGGCCGAGCTCACCGACGGGTACCACCTGGTCGTCGATGCGCTCAAGATGAACGACGTCGACACCATCTACGGGGTGGTCGGCATCCCGATCACGGATCTGGCCCGGCTCGCCCAGGCGCAGGGCATCCGTTACATCGGCTTCCGCCACGAGAGCAACGCGGGACACGCGGCGGCGGCGGCCGGCTACCTCACCAAGAAGCCGGGCATCTGCCTGACGGTGTCGGCGCCGGGCTTCCTCAACGGGCTGGTGGCGCTCGCCAACGCCACCACCAACTGCTTCCCGATGGTGCAGATCTCCGGCTCCAGCGAGCGCCACCTCGTCGACCTCAAGCAGGGCGACTACGAGGAGATGGACCAGCTCGCCGCCGCGCAGCCGTTCTGCAAGGCCGCGTACCGCGTCAGCCGGGTCGAGGACATCGGCCGCGGGATCGCCCGCGCCCTGCGCACCGCCGTCTCCGGGCGCCCCGGCGGCGTCTACCTCGACATCCCCGCCGCGGTGCTCGGCTCCATCATGGACGCCGGGGAGGGCGCGAAGACGCTCAGCCGCCTCGTCGACCCGGCACCGCGCCAGCTGCCCGCCCCCGAGGCGGTGGACCGCGCGATCGAGCTGCTGGCCGGCGCGCAGCGGCCGCTGATCGTCCTCGGCAAGGGCGCGGCCTACGCTCAGGCGGACACGCAGATCCGCGAGTTCGTCGAGTCCACCGGCATCCCCTACGTGCCGATGTCGATGGCGAAGGGCCTGCTGCCCGACGACCACCCGCAGTCCGCGGCCACCGCCCGCTCGCTGGCGCTGAAGAAGGCCGACGTCGTGATGCTGGTCGGCGCCCGCCTGAACTGGCTGCTGAACCACGGCGAGGCACCGCAGTGGAACCCCGACGCGAAGTTCGTGCAGATCGACATCGAGGCGAAGGAGATGGACAGCAACCAGCCCATCGCCGCCCCGCTCGTCGGTGACATCGAGTCGGTCGTCGAGGCCCTCATCGAGCGCAGCAAGCCGGGCCAGATCGCGGCCCCCGCCGCCTGGCGCGAGGAGCTGGGCGCCCGCTCGGCGCAGAACGTCGCCAAGATGGCCGAGCGCCTGAAGGCCGACCCGCACCCGATGCAGTTCATGGGCGCCCTGAAGGCCGTGCGCGACGTCATCCGCGAGCGGCCCGAGGTCTACCTCGTCAACGAGGGCGCCAACGCCCTGGACATCGCGCGCAACGTCATCGACATGCACGTGCCGCGGCACCGCCTCGACAGCGGCACCTGGGGCGTCATGGGCATCGGCATGGGCTACGCGATCGCCGCCGCCGTCGAGAGCGGGGAGCCGGTCGTGGCCGTGGAGGGCGACAGCGCCTTCGGCTTCAGCGGCATGGAGATCGAGACGATCTGCCGCTACAAGCTGCCCGTCGTCACGGTCATCATGAACAACGGCGGTGTCTACCGCGGTGACGACGTCAACCCCTACGACGAGGCCCCGTCGCCGACGACGCTGATGTCCGCGGCCCGCCACGACGTGATGTTCGAGGCCTTCGGCGGCAAGGGCTACCGCGCGACCACCCCCGCCGAGGTCACCGCCGCCCTCACCGAGGCGCTCGCCTCGGGCGGGCCGGCCCTCATCGACTGCGTGATCGACCCCTCGGCGGGCACCGAGAGCGGCCACATCTCCCACCTCAACCCCAAGGGCATCACCGTCGGCAACATCGTGCCGGCCAAGAAGTGACCGCCCCGTAGGCGACGCACCGCACCCCGAAGCACCGTTCCCCAGTACCGCCCACCCGCGCACCGCGAACAGACAAGAAGGAAGCCACCATGAGTGAAAAGCCGCTCGCCGGGATCAAGGTGATCGACTTCACCGGGGTCCAGGCCGGCCCCGCGTGCACCCAGATGCTCGCCTGGTTCGGCGCCGACGTGATCAAGGTCGAGCGTCCCCAGGGCGGCGACGTGACCCGCAACCAGCTGCGGGACGACCCCGACCTCGACGCGCTGTACTTCACGATGCTCAACAGCAACAAGCGCTCGCTGGCCATCAACACCAAGACCCCCGAGGGCAAGGAGGTCATGGAGAAGCTGATCCGCGAGGCGGACATCCTGGTCGAGAACTTCGCGCCGGGCGCCATGGACCGCATGGGCCTGGGCTGGGACCACATCCACGAGCTCAACCCCCGCCTGATCTTCGGGTCGGTCAAGGGCTTCAACGACGACTCGTCCTGGAACGACCTCAAGGTCTACGAGAACGTCGCCCAGGCCGCCGGCGGCGCCGCGTCCACCACCGGCTTCTGGGACGGCCCGCCGACCATCAGCGGCTCGGCCCTCGGCGACAGCAACACCGGCATGCACCTGCTGATCGGCCTCCTGACGGCGATCATCCACCGCAACGCGACCGGTGTGGGGCAGAAGGTGTCGGTGTCCATGCAGGACGCCGTCCTCAACCTGACCCGCGTCAAGCTCCGCGACCAGCAGCGCCTGGAGAAGATCGGCTACCTGGAGGAGTACCCGCAGTACCCGAACGGCGAGTTCGGCGACGCGGTGCCCCGCGGCGGCAACGCTGGCGGCGGCGGCCAGCCGGGCTGGATCCTGAAGTGCAAGGGCTGGGAGACCGACCCCAACGCCTACATCTACTTCACGGTCCAGGAGCAGAACTGGAAGCGCACCGCCGAGGCCATCGGCCGGCCCGAGTGGGTCGACGACCCGGAGTACACGACCGCCAGGGCGCGGCAGCCGCACATCTTCGAGATCTTCGCGGAGATCGAGAAGTGGCTGGCCGACAAGACCAAGTACGAGGCGGTCGACATCCTGCGCAAGTGGGAGGTGCCCTGCGCGCCCGTCCTCAGCATGAAGGAGCTCGCCGAGGACCCGGACATGCGCAAGAGCGGCACGATCGTCGAGGTCGAGCAGAAGGGCCGCGGCACCTACCTGACGGTGGGCAGCCCCATCAAGTTCTCCAACTTCAAGCCCGAGATCAAGGGTGCCCCGCTGCTCGGCGAGCACGGCAGCGAGGTCCTGGCGGACCTGGGGTACGACGCGAACGACATCGCCAGGCTGCGTGAGGGCAAGATCATCGTCTGACCCGGACAGACCCACGGGTGCCCCGCGCGATCCGTGCGCGCGGGGCACCGGTGTCTCCGTACGGCGAAGCCCCGGTCACCCAGGGGACAGTGATCCCGGCGTCCAGCGCAGCCTCGATCATCTCCTGGGCCAGACGGGGCTTGGTGGCGAAGTGCACCGTCTCGGGTATCCCGGCCGTGTCACGGCGTTCGGGGTCATTGGACCAGGAGTGTCGTCGGTCGATCAGGGCCCCGTCCCCGGCCGGTGGCCGGGGCGAGGAACACACCGATCTGCGCGTTCTCGATGCGCCCTGCGGTGCCGGTGTACTGCCTTTGCACTCCGGCCGAAGACCCGCCCCCTTTTCAGGAAGCCGGTTTCGTCGACGACGAGGACGCCGCCATCGAGCCCAGCGGCATCGACCTCGCCCGCGTAGCGCTACGGGCCGCGCAGGAGGATGCCAAGCAGCGCCGCGCGACCGCGTCGACGAAGCACAGCAGGCGGCGAACCGGCGCGACGCTGGCACGCGGCGCGGGACGGGATCCGGTCGGCCTCGGAGCCGCGATCAGCGGACTCATCGCGGCCTGCGGCTGGGAGACCCGGTCGCCAGCGGCAGCCTGGTCGACCAGTGGGCCACACTGGCTCCGGAACTCGCCGCCCACGTCGCTGTTCTGACCTGGGACGAGACCACCGCCACCCTGGAGTTGCTGGCCGATTCACCCGCCTACGCCACCCAAGCCCGCCTCCTGCAGAATGTGCTGCTGCAGCGCATCGCCGAGACGGCCGGGCTCGAGGCAGTCTGCACCATCAAGATCCACCAGCCCGGCAACATCACCCGGGCGACACGCCCGGTTCCCGAGCCGACCCATGGCTCACCGCTTACCGCTCCTGCGCAGGCGGAGCACCCGGTTCGGTCCCGAGCCGACGCGCCAGCCGGGTATCACCTCGCGCTCGCTGCCATCCGAGACGCTGCTGGAGCCGCCGAACAGACGGGCTTCGAGCGGGAGAGCCGAGAACGGGCTGCACAGCATGATGCCGCGTTGCGCAGCAACCGGGAGCCGGAGGAGGTCTTCGCCGACGGCCAGGCCGCTATCGAGGCCGCACCATCCCGGGCCGTGAGCAGAAGCGACGACGCGCGGCTCTGCGGCCTGGAATACCAACGGCATCGCAAAAAGGCCAGCCTCCAGCCCTCCGGCGAGCCAGAATGCACCGCTCCGCATGACGAGCGTCCCGGCCAGCAGCGTGACTCCGTGTCCACGGCGCAGCCAGCCGCAGTGGACGGAGGCCAGGGCGCAGATGCGCCGGGACGGGCAATTACGTTGACGCGCCTTCGTTCAGACCTTGCCCAGGACGCGCCAGTTCAGTGGGGGAGCTTTACGTCGGTCTCCGGGTGACTGTTGTCGTCCCGGAGGACGACCGCAACCGTGGCCCGCGAAGATCGCCTTGGCCAGCTTGGGGTTGCGATCCTCGGTTGTCCTCCGGGACGACCGAGGATCGCAACACCCTCGGCGGCACGGTCGAGGTCGACCTCCTCGGGGTGGCGGTCGTCCTCCGGGACGACCGAGGATCGCGACATGACGACCCGGCCCGACCGCTCCAGTGGCCCCTCGTGTGGCGATCGCCCTTCGGGACGATCGAGGATCGCAACTCCGTGAGCGCCACCGGAATCCTCTCCTCTCTCAGTGTGGCGGTCGTCCTTCCGGACGGCCAAGATCGGACATGGCGAGCGGAGCCGGCGCCACACCGATCCAGAGGTGGCGGTCGTCCTCCGAGGCGACCAAGGATCACAAAGTGCGAGAGGTGAAGCGACTTTGGCCGAACGCCCCCGTGTAGCGGTCGTCCTCCGGGACGACCGAGGATCGCAACCACGCGGGCGACGACCAGGTCCGTGCGCGGCCCGGACGGTGGCGGTCGTCCCCCGGGACGACCGAGGATCGCAACTTGTGGACGCGCAGGGTCGTGGCGATCTCCACGACCGGGTGGCGGTCGTCCTCCGGGGCGACCGAGGATCACAACAGCTACGTCACGTACTCCGGCCTGATGGGAGACGGGTGATGCAGGGGCTTCAACTGCTCCTGGAACACAGCTGGTTCCTCGCCGACCTGCCGCTCATCCACGTGAGATCCGTGTCGTGGGACGCCTTTGAGGCCGAGGCTTCGATCATGTTCTGACGGCTGATGGGCGACCATCCCGTGGTGCCCATGTCGACGATGAAGTACCGGAGCAACACGATCGAGAGCGGCAGTCTGTACCTGGTCGACCGCGACCGCGGCCTCCACCTCTTGCGACCCTTCCTCACGACCGAGGTGTGCCAGACGTGCCACAACTGGTCGACCTTCCACGCGGACAAGGAGAGGGGGCAGCTCGTTCAGAAGAGCCTCGAGCACGGCCACCACTACCCGTACACCGCAGACACCCGAGTCCTCCAGCAGGTCGGTCTGCTCTGACCAGAGGCTGACGTCAGGGCTCAGCGACATTTGCGTTGACGTGCCTCGCCGCTTGGGCAAGGCTGATCAGGCACGATGTGCACGGAGGCAGGCATGGCAACCTACGAGCGAAGCCGCGCGTGGATAGTGCGCGCTGGCGAGTCGACCACGCACGTGGCCCTGGACGCCTGGGCCCATGGACAGATCACCGTGCGAGTCGATACCGACTTGATGACCAGGATCACCGGCCTGCCCAAAGACCGCCTGTGCGGAGTGGCCCTGACCGACCTGGTCAATCCGGCGGGGATCACCGAACGAGAGGCCGATGCCCACGACTGGGCGCTGCCGTCCGCTCGAAGCGCAGCGTGACCCCTAGCCGATGGCCACCACCTTCGTCGCTTACCTGCAGTTCCACCGCGGCGGCCCGACTGTCACCGGAAGCTGGGACACCCACGACACGGCGCTGCGCGCCTACCGGAGCTACGTCGGTCTCTATGGCAACCCGGACCCGGACTCAGAGGTGATCATTAAGCTGCTGGAGGAGACCGACGGCCACCGCAAGGTCCTCAGCGGTGGACTCGGGACGGCGAGGTCGACGGCCCTGCCGAGGCATCTGACGAATCCCCTGTGTGAAGGGAAGGGCCAGTGGACGATCACGGCATCCCAATTCAACCCCGGTCGGATTTCCCGTACCGTGGTGGCACGCACCCAGCGTGCGTGCCACCACCGGCCACGTGACCGCCAGCCACGATTCGGTCCCCAGCTCCATCCCAGGAGACGCCGCGATGACAGCACAGCACCCCCAGTCCGTTCCCGAAGGCCTCGAAGAGGGCCAGCCGGAGGCGCTGCTTGCGTCCGCGGCCGCCGAACGTGAGTCAGCGGAAGCACTGGCTGGCGTCCTGGAAGACATCGCTGCGCACGGTGTGCCTGCCTTGGAGGACTGCGTGCCGGCCGCCGAGGCGCACGAAGCGATGTGGGCCCGGGTCAGTGGGGCGGGGCGTGTCGCCTAGTCACTCCCGGCCGCGCAAGGCGGAGGTCTTCTACAGCCCCCTCGCGCACAGCCAACTGGAGAAGATCAGCACGGTTCAGCAGGCGAGCGCGGTCGAGCGGGCTCGCGGGGCCCTGGAGGCCCGACCGGACATCGGCGTGCTGAGGCCCGACGGCCTGCGGGACTACCGCGACGACGAATCCGGCGTCCGTTTCGTTTACTTTTTGACCATTCGGAATACGATCATCATCGTGGCCTATCTCGAAGTCGACTGAGAGCCGCTGCCGACGGCCTGGTCACAGGGCTCGCACCACCGCCACGACCTTCCCCAGGACGGTGGCGTTCTCCCCCTCGATCGGAGCGAACGCCGGATTTTCCGGCAGCAGCCATACCCGGTCGCGCTCCCGCTTCAGCCGCTTCACGGTCGCCTCGCCCTCGATGAGCGCAGCCACGTTCTACGGGGTTCCTACAAGTGTGGTGTGACGTGGTGCGAGTGTGCCTCGTTGGTGCTTGGACGCTCGTACTCGCGGGGTGTGGCTCTGGGGCGGGTTGTTGCATGATCCGTCAGAACACCGGAGTTTCACATGCGGGCTTTCCCCGTGGCCCTGCCCTCGGGCACGCGGTACTGGACCGTCCTCGATGACGACCTCCTCGTCGTCCCCATCGCCGACAGCTGGGGGCGATACCAGCGCTTCGGTCGCAGCCGAGCTGAACTCACGACCAAGACGAACGCGGGAGGTGCGGCGCTCTACCTCCGTTGGTGCGGCGCAACGGGTCGTGACTGGAGGAAGGGCGCTCGCGACCTCGGCTTGTTCATCGTCTGGCTGAAGCACACCCCCTCCCGAGCGGATGACGATGGTCCTGTCGTTGTCCGGTCCGGTCCGGGCGGCACGCCGGGTCGCCGCGAGCGGCGGATTAACGTCGTGCTCTCGGCGGCGCGCGGGTTCCTTTCGTACGCGGTGTCGATCGCCGAGGCGCCGCGGTCGGCGCTCGGGCAGCTCTACGAACTGGGCGACAGCCGGGACCTGCCATCGCGTTGATCACTGGTCGATGCTCACGCCACCGGGCGCAAGGCCGGGGTGTACGCCGGCAGTACCGGGAGGGCGCGTGCACCTGTCCCGGTAAGGGGACGTATCGGGGTTGTGGCAGGGTGAAGTGGTGGTGCGGGGTTCAGGATCCGGTGCTGTAGCGCTTGAGCATGAGGGCGACGGCTTCGTCCACGATCGCGGGATCAGTGGGGCTGGGCGGGACGAAGTCGGTCCGTACGAGTTGAGGCCACAGCAACTGGCTGCAGATCATGCCGAGGAACTGCTCGGCCACGACGGATGCGGACTGCGGCTGTCCGTCGGCCGAACGGAAGTCGAGTGTGCCGGCGTGTGCTTCGGCCTCCAGGTAGTCGCGGAGCCGGTCGAAGAAGGGTCCGCGGTCGATGGCGAAGCCGGTGCCGACGATGTCGGCGAGTTCCGGCATCTGGGGAAGCTCGGTGATGATGAGCCGGCACAGCGCCGCCGTGCCGGGCCGCGCGACCAGGCAGGCGTAATCGCGGCCGATGTGGTCCAGACCGAACCGGGGATCACCGGGCGGGGGCGGTGCGGCGTACTCCACGTCCAGCTGCCATTGCTCGGAGGTGACGGCCGCGAACAGCGCGGCCTTTGTGGGGTACCGCTTGAAGAGGGTGCCGGTGGAGACGCGGGCCTGCTTGGCGATCTGGGCGAGGGAGGTCTTGTCATATCCCCGCGCGAGGAAGAGGTCGCGGGCGGCGCGGATGATGCGCGCGCGGTTCTCCTCTTTGATCTGCGCGTGATACCCGGCCTGGCACGTGTCGCCACCGGTTACCGCTCGGTCCTCCACCGACATACCTAACGTCCCTCGCCCGTCGCCCGGCCGCGTCCTCGCTGTCAGAGGACGGTCTGGCCTCCGTCCAGGATAAGGTCCTGGCCCACCGCGAAGGCGGAGACATCGGAGGCCAGGTACACGACGGCTTCCGCGACCTCCTCGGGCAGACCCATGCGACCCAGCGGGATGCCGGCGCTGATCCCCTCCAGGACCGCCGCCTGCACCGCGGGGTCCTCGATCCCGAGCTTGGAGTAGAGCGGGGTGTCCACCGGGCCGGGGCTGACCGCGTTGAAGCGGATGCCGTGCGACTTGAGCAGGTCCGCGTTCCACGACCGCATCAGGGACCCGACAGCGGCCTTCGTGGCGGCGTAGGCGTTCGAATTCCCGTAGCCGCCGTGCGCGCTGGCGGACGCGTTGAGGATGACCGAGGACGGGTTGGCCAGCACCGGCACCAGGGCCTGCGTCAGGAAGAAGACACTCTTGACGTTGATGTCGAAGAGCCGGTCGAAACTGTCCTCCGTGTGGTCCTCGAACGGCCGCCAGTCCGAGACGCCGGCGTTCAGGAACGCCACGTCCAGCCCCCCGAAGTGCTCACCCACCTGCTTGGCCAGGCCGCGCTGCGCATCGAGATCGCGTGCGTCGGCCTGCACCACCGGCACCTTGTCCCCGAGGATTTGCCGCGCCCTGTCGATGCTGGCCGGGGTTACGCCCGTGACCAGCACGTCGGCCCCCTCCGCGATGAAACGCTGCGCGGTCTCCAGACCGATCCCGCTGGTGCCGCCGGTGATGAGGGCGCGCTTGCCCGCAAGACGAGTCATGTTCATTGTTCCTTGCCGAGTCGAAGGTGAGTCGATGGACTTACCTTTTTGAAGGTAGCTCCCGCGCTACCTCTATGGCAAGTCGATCCACTTACCTTAGGACCTGAAGCGGTCCGGCACTGCCGGAGAAGGTGGTCGGTACCGACTCAAGGACATGGCGCCGCCGTCTGCGACGAGCCGGCCGATGCTGGCTTTCCCAGCGCCGGGCGACCCCGCAAGGTGGTGGAGGTGAGGCGCCGCTGGGCGACCATGCGGGCACAGCAGTGGCGTCCACCGGCGAGGACCTGGCGCCGCGCGGTGTTCGCGTGAACACCGTCTCCCCGGGCGTCGTAGCCAGTCGGCTGTGGAGCGGACCCGCACGGTTTCGGCGGCAAGGTCGCCGCCACACTCGATGTCGGCCACGGCGACCAGCTCGCAGGCCTGCCCGGGCAGGCCTGCATCGCCTCGGGGCGCCTACGGCGCGCCCCTTAGAACCTGATCGGGTGATAGGGCCACACCTGTTGCACGAGGTAGCGTCCTTCGTACTGCTGCTGAGCTGCACTGATCCTTACCGGATCACGCTGCACGACGGTTGACCCCGCTAGAAGCCACGATGTCACCGTTGTCCGCCGCCGGCTGCTGCCGCACCGTCACCCAGTCCCCGTCGCAGATCGCGGCGCCCGTCATGGAATCCCCAGCCACCTTCAGCGCGAACAACTCGCCATCACCGACCAGTTCACGCGGCAGAGGGAAGAACTCCTCTACGACTTCCTCGGCCAGGATCGGGACGCCCGCCGCGATCCGGCCCAGAACCGGCACGAACACCGGCGACGGCAGCTCCGGCATCTCCAGCTCTGCCTCAGTTGCCGCCGCTCTGCCCCTCGCTTTCGGAATCCTGTTCGAAGTCAATGCCGGGGCCAGCGCTACGACTTCCACCACGGCTGTCCGCAAGGCCACCGAGCCCGTTCTCGAGCGCGACGCGCAGGTCTTCGCGACCGCCGCTGCACAGAACCCGCCGATCTACACGCTCAGCTACGCCGACGCCCGCAAGGCGCTCGACGACGTACAGAGCAACCCGACCGATCTGCTGCCGGCCGACATCAGCCACCGCACCCTGCCGGCCGGGCCGACCGGCAAGGTGACGGTCCGCATCGTCCGGCCCAAGGGCGCCACCGGAAAGCTGCCCGCCATCATGTACTTCCACGGCGGCGGCTGGGTCCTGGGCGATGAAGGCACCCACGACCGCCTCGTCCGTCAGATCGCCAACGGCGCCCACGCGGCCGTCATCTTCGTCGACTACACCCCCTCGCCCGAAGCGCGTTTCCCCATCGCCATCGAGCAGGCCTACGCCGCCACACAGTGGGTTGCGCAGCACGGCCGCGACATCGATGTCGACGGCTCTCGCCTCGCCGTCGCCGGCGACTCCGTGGGCGGCAACATGGCAACCGTCGTCGCACTCATGGCCAAGCAGCGAGGCGGCCCGGCACTGCGCGAGCAGGTCCTCTTCTACCCGGTCACCGACGCCAACTTCAGCACCTCCTCGTACCGCCAGTTCGCCGACGGACCGTGGCTGACGCGCAAGGCCATGCAGTGGTTCTGGGACGCCTACGCCCCGAACAACAAGGTCCGCAAGAACATCCTCGCCTCTCCGCTGCGCGCCAACCTCAACCAGCTCAAGGGGCTCCCGAAGACCCTCGTCATCACCGAGGAAGCCGATGTACTGCGCGACGAGGGCGAGGCCTACGCCAACAAGCTGCGCGCCGCCGGAAACGACGTGACCTCGGTGCGCTACCAGGGCATGATCCACGACTTCCTCATGCTCAACGCCCTCGGCAAGACCAACGCCGACAAGGCGGGGATCAGCCAGGCGAACGCCTACCTCTACGACGGGCTGCACGACAAGCACTGAGTTTCGGCACGCCGCTCCGGCGGCGGATGCGATCTCTGCTCACGGCCAAGGACGTGAGATACGGCGCTCCCGGGCTTCTTGGCACCGGGAGCGCCGTCAGCGCCCCACAAACGTTCGACACCGCGATCCGGCGGCCGTGCGTTTTCAAGATGTACAGAAAGGAATCCCCATGACCGTGTCGAGCACAGCTTTCGGTACGCGACGA
Source organism: Streptomyces sp. NPDC006207 (assembly GCF_040613835.1). Taxonomy (NCBI): domain Bacteria; kingdom Bacillati; phylum Actinomycetota; class Actinomycetes; order Kitasatosporales; family Streptomycetaceae; genus Streptomyces; species Streptomyces sp. NPDC006207. Next base: position 33,777 of record NZ_JBEXSX010000068.1, read on the forward strand.
CGGAAGGAGGGAGCTGTCAGCGGGTTCACGGCGTCCCCGCACATGGCCGATGCCCTGCAACAGATCCTTGTCGATCTGATCGAGCTGCATCTGCAGGCCAAGCAGGCCCACTGGAACCTGGTCGGCCGCAACTTCCGCGATCTTCACCTCCACCTGGACCAGATCGCCGATGCCAGCCGCGACGCCGGCGACACCGTCGCAGAACGAATGCGAGCGGTCCATGCGGTCCCCGACGGCCGCTCACAGACAGTGGTGACCACCACGACACTGCCGGAGTTCCCGGCAGGCGAGCAGGACACCACAGTCGTCATCGACATCGTCACCAGCCGCCTTCGGACAGCGACCAGCACCGTTCGGGATCTGCACGACGTGGTCGACCGCGAGGATCCCGTCACCGCCGACCTACTGCACATGATCACCGACGTCCTCGAGAAGCACGCCTGGATGATGAGCGCCGAAAATGTCTCGGAGTAGAACGTTCCCCGTCCGCCACCTTCCGCACGAGGCAGGTCACGAGGTGAAGTGCGTCCAATGTTCCATCGTCCTGAATCCCAGCGCCTGGTAAACCGAGATCCCCATAGGGCTCGAGTGCAGGTATGCCGCTCTCGCCCCACAGTCCCGCTCAGCGGAGATCGCCGCTGAGGTCACCGCCGAGCCGTAGCCGCGGCCGCGGCACGCGGGAGCGACCGATCCGGTTCGCCACCGTCACGGCGGGCTCAGGAATGCTTGGTAGACACGAAGCGTCCGGGACTGATCGGTAAGTGCGAGCGCAGGAAGTGCCTATGGCAGGCCAGCCAAAGGGCTTGCGCCTTTCTGTTATCGTACGTGATCGGCGAGCGGTATTGAAAAGCGTCGTGGCAGCGAGGTCACCGTGGGTTCAAATCCCACGCTCTCCGCACTAGGCCGGCGAAGGCGCTGGGCAGAAGGGGTGCCCCAAGAGACGGGGGCGCCCCTTCTTCGTGCCCGCGGCCGCCCGTGCTCAGAGCACTCACAACACCTGGGAAGTCTACTGCCACCCCTTCCACGTGCGGTTCGCCGATCTCGCCCTGGAACCCGTCGCACCGCCGGAGCTCCCAGAAGAGATCTCCGGACCCCAATGGACGGTCTTCCGTATCCCGCTGGAGTCGGACGCGCTGCCCGTTTCCGATCTCTTTGAACGGCAAGCCGCAATCCGCTATGGCACAATAATATAAGAGGTTAGGCCAGGTGGGGGCCTCGGGAAGAGACTCAAGCCAGCCTTGGGAGGCGATGCGCCTTGAGTGGTCCCCTACGCGGAAGCGAGCCTGATCATCCCTCACTTGAGGGGGTTAGAAAACTAAAAGTTGTCAAGCCGACTCCCCTCGAGCTCATGGAGGACGCCGGGACCGGTCTAGACTACGGGATTCGGCCGGACCGCATACCTGGCTACATCACCCCTATCGACCGCTTCTTCCTTCGCAGCCACACACCGACCCCCCATCTAGACGCGGCGAGATGGTCGCTCCGGATCGAAGGAAGCGGGGTACGGGAGCCGATCACCTACACCTACGCCGATTTGGTGGATCACTTTCCGCTGGTCTCAATGGTCCGAACGATCGAGTGCGCCGGTAACCGCCGTGTGCTGTTCGGCGCAGAGTACAAACATAAATTCCAAGGTACCCAGTGGGGCCGCGGCGCGATCAGTACTGCCGAATGGACCGGCATCCGGTTGCGCGACCTGATCGAACCGGCGGGGATCACCCCGAGAGCCTGCGAGGTCATGCCGGAAGCGCTCGACGAGATCAGGGCCCGCCGGCCCATGCCGCTGGCCAAGGCGCTTGCCGACGACACCCTGCTGGCGCTGACCATGAACGGCGAGACGCTGCCGCTCGATCATGGGTACCCGGCTCGGGTCGTGGTGTCCGGATGGCTCGGTGCCGCCAGCATCAAGTGGGTGGGCCGGATCGAAGTCTCCGAACATGCGCTGCACGTTCCGTGGAACACCGAGGACTACGTACTGATCGGTCCGGACTACCCTCCGCAGGCGCCCTCACTCGGTATGCCGATCACCGGCATACCGGTGGCGAGCCTGGTAGAACTGACCTGGCCAGCAAGGCTGCGGCCGGTACCGCAAGTCATCCGGGGGCGTGCGTTCGCGGGAGAGAACCAGGTCACAGCGGTGGAATACCGCATCGACGAGGGTTCCTGGCAGGAGGCGTCCCTGGCTCCGCCGGAGATACCGGGGGCGTGGGTACGCTGGCAGTTCAGCTGGGATCCCGAACCCGGCGATCACACCATCCGGGTACGCGCCACCGACGACCAGGGCCGTACCCAGCCCGACACCGTCCCTTGGAATGACCTGGGCTACTGCTATCACCCGGTGCTGTCCCACCCCATCCGTGTCGAATGCACGACCTGAGGCCGTATCAGGGCTCGGAGAACAGGCGGGCGAACTCCAAGTTCCCCCTGGACGAGAAAACTCGAACGCACAACCTTCTGATGCAGATGGACGCACTTTCCACTCGCAGCGCCGAGACCAGAAAGAGCACAGCTCATGACCGAAATTATCGCAGGGGTGGAGGTCCCCGAGACGGTGGCGGTCGCCGAAGCCACCCGCCACATCCGGCGGATGACCAGCCCCCTCATCTTCCATCACTCCCGGCGCGTCTTCTTCTTCGCCTCGCTTCATGCTTGCGAGGTCGGTCTGCGGCCGGACCCGGAGCTGCTCTACCTGTCCGCCATTTTCCACGACCTCGGCCTGCTGACGCCCTTCTCCGACGTGGAGCAGCGCTTCGAGCTCGATGGCGCCGACCACGCACGCAAGTTCCTGCTAGACCGCGACTTTTCGGCCACGGCCGCCGACGTGGTCTGGGAGGCGATCGCGCTGCACAGCACGCCGAGTATTCCCGGCCGGATGGGCCCGGAGATCGCCGCCACAAACCACGGCGTGCTGACCGACGTGCTGGGCGTAGGTTTGGAGGAGCTGGATCGCGGCCTGGTAGACGAGATCACCGCTGTTCATCCGCGCGGCGATTTCAAGAACGGGTTCCTGCAGGCCCTTCTCGAGGGAACCAGAGACCGCCCGGACACCACCTACGCCACCATAAGTTCGGACGTATTGGTGCACTTCATTCCCGGTTTCCGTCACGTCAGCATGGTTGAGAAGGTCATGGGTTCGGCCTGGCCGAGCTGATCGGAGCAGTCGAAGTGATCAAAACCCTGCAGGAAGCAACGTGGTGAGACAGGGCGCTCCTCGTCGCCAACTTTGACGAGGTAGTCCTGAACGAGGACTGTGCGGTGCGCATCGCTTGCGACTGGAACGTGCCCGCCTCTGGACCCGGTTACGTGACCCGGTTCGAGATCGATGCGGAGTCCGTGAAGCGGTATCCAGTACGCCAGGCGGGGGTCAGACAATTCTTAGACGCTGTTGTCTTTCCGTACTTGATCGCTGACTTTCTGCTGGTCAGGCATGGTGCGGCGGGTTGTGTGGCAGACAGGACACGTCGTGTCGTCTTGATCGTGGAGGTTCGGGGATGCCGTCGGTGGTCGGGTTGCTGGAGGAGCGGGAACGGGGTGCCCGGCAGCGGGTTGAGGTGTTGCGTGAGGAAGCGGACCGCGTCCTTGCCGAGTTGCGTGACGCGGAGTTGTTCTGGGAACGGTTCGTGACTGCGCGGGAGGTTCTCGTCGAGGTTCTCGCTGGTGCGGGCGGTGGTGCTGACGTAGAGAAGACGGCAGCGCCGGTTACGGAGAACACTGCCCAGACACAGACGCAGACGCAGACGCAGACGCAGACGCCGACGCCGACGCCGAAGGGCGGGAGGGCCTCGGGGGCGGTGGTGCCGGTCAGGGGTGAAGGCGTCGAGGTGTCGGCGCTGTCGCCGGACTATCGGCGGATCGTCGGGGTCCTGGCCGCCTCTCCGGCGGCGTTGGCCTGCGGTCGGCTTTGGAGTGCGTGCCGGCGAAGGTCGAGGGGGTGCGGTCGAAGGCGGCTCGGATGGCGGAGGGGGGCTGGTCAAGGAACCGTCGGGGCGGTTCGCGCTCGTGTCCGGGCTGCGAGGCGGCGGGTCATGAGCATGGTCATCGACCACAGGATCACACCTCGGATGTGTCGGGCCGCTGCTCGTAATCGCTGGCCAGCCGGCGTGAGCGCATCAGCCAGCCGAATCCGCGGCATACCGCCGACCCGCTCACGCCGTGGTCCACGTCGGCGCAGGCCCGCGAAGCTCTACGCGGACAAAGCCTACGACTACGCTCACCTGCGACGATGGTTACGGCAACGAGGTATCGCCCACCGCATCGCCCGCAAGGGCATCGAATCCTCCGCGCGCCTGGGCCGGTACCGCTGGAAGATCGAACGCACCATGAGCTGGCTCGCCGGATGCCGCCGGCTCCACCGCCGCTACGAACGCTCAGCCGACCACTTCCTGGCCTTCACCAGCATCGCCTGCACCCTCATCTGCTACCGCAGACTCACCAAATGAGACGACCTCTTACGACCCTCTCGTCCGTTCTCGTCCCGCGCCGCTAGCCTGCGGACGAGAAGCAGCCGACGTCAGCATCACCGCAGAGCACCGCCCGGCCGCCAGCCCGGGCTCGCTATGCATCGAGGGTGGCTCCGTCGAAGCTGGACGCCAGCACGAACCGCATTCCGGGCCGCGGCCTCGGCGTGCGGCGGTGTGACCTGCCACGTGGTGAGGACATCGGCCACAGCCGCAGATACCTCCTGAACCTCCTGGACCAGATCGTCGTCTAACGCGTGGGAGCCGCCGCCGGATCGGTTCGGACCGGTCACGACAGCCGTGCCATACAGCCCGTACGGCAGCTCGGTGCCGCGCCAGGTGCTGGCCAGCGCCCACGCGGCGACGTTGAGCTGCCGGGCCGGGCTGAAGGAGCCCTGGCCGTGGACGTGGATCAGGGCACGCCGGTGGTAGACCGAGCCGTCGACGGCGCCACTGAGCAGAGCGCGCAGTACCTGACGTTGTCGGGGGTAGTCCTCGGGCAGCTCGAACGTCTCCACCACTCCGGTGACTTCAAGCCGCAGTGCGGCGACCATGACTTACCTCCCCCGTATCGGCGTTAGGCTGATCTGCAGTGGGTGTCGGCCGCGTTCCCCCGTCGCGGCCGGCACCCGCTTCGCGTGGGGCGTCAGGCGCCGCCGGGTGCGGCCGCCAGGTCCCCGGACTCCGCAAGCACCTCGGCGATGGCGTGCTCGGTGCGCGCGTCCATGGAGATGTCGTAAGCCCGGGTGACCTCGGTGACCCGCGCCACCGCTTTGCGGGCCCCCGAGTGATTCCCGGCGGCCTGCTCGATCGCGATCCAGTCGCGGTAGAGGACCTCGGCGGTCTCATCGATGTCCAGGCCCCGCAGCACCGCCCCCCGGGCCGCGTCCCAGTCCGGCGCGTCACCTGCGCAGTGCCAAGTAGCGAGCGTGTGCACGACGTCGACGATGCGAGACAGCATCTCCTGCTGCACCGACACCGCCCACGGATACTCCTGACCGTCGAACGGCCGGCCCCGCACCAGAGCAAGAGCGGCTTCCAGATCCGCCATGCCCGCCGCCGGGCCCGAGGCCAGGCCCCGGGTCGCGAGGTCCTGGAAGGTCGCCCAGTCCGAGCGGATCGACGGGTGGAACGCGTATCCCGACCCTGCTCTGGGCCGGGGCAGGTACGGCTGGTTGTCCGGGGTGGAGCCGAGTCGGGCTCGGATCTCCGACATCCGGGATTGCAGGGTGCGGGTCGTCCACGGCGAGGCCGGATCCATGAACGTGCACAGCGCGTCGGCGTTCCTCCCGGGCTTGAGGTAGATCAGTGCCGCGAGCGTCTCCAGCCGAGGGCCATGCCCGGAGCCGGTGATCCCGGACACCTGGAGAGAGCCGAGCACATTGATCTCAGGAGCCCTCGGGCCGGATGGCTCAGGTATCGACGCCACCTCACCGGCAGCGCTGACGACCTCCCCGCTGTCCGCAGCGATGGCGTCTTCCTGGTTCGCGGGCTCCGCAGCTGAGTCCGTGCCGGACGGCGAGGGCGCCTTAACCAGGTGGATCCGGCCCGGGTCGGCGGTCGCCAGCAGAGCCGGGAACGGGCTGCCTGCCTCGGCGCCCGCGTCCGCGCCGGCGTCGTCGGCGATCGGGTGCAGCAACATGGGATGCGGAGCCGGCCGCGCGGTCGCGGCAGCGTGAGCATGGTCCTCGGCGAGCTGCCACGTGCCCGTCGCGCGGTCCGCGGGCTGATCCGCGACGTCGAGAGCGTGGACCAGTTCCCGGTAGTGCTCATCCGACAGCCGCTGCAACTCCACCGGGCCAGACGCCCACTGGGGGAAGACCGCCCTCGCGGCCCGGGCGACCGGAACGGCGCCGGCATCGGGGAAGGCCTGCCGTGTCGCCGGGGTCTCGGGCAGGACCACGGTGACCGGCAGGTGCCGGGCGGCGGCGATCGCGTCGGCGAGCTGCCAGACCTGCTCGGGATCGACATCGGCCGCACAGATCAGGATCCACGGCAGCGGCTCCACCGCCTGGTCCTCGCCATGCTGATACACCTCCACCAGAAGCGCCCCGAGGTCGGAGACCACCGACGCCAGATGCGGCATCGCCCGCAACCGGCCCTTCGGCAACAGCCCCGCGAGACGGCTTCCCAGTCCCACGGTGAGGACTTCGGTGTGATCGCTCCATGCACTGGTGCCCGCCTCCAGCGCCAACGCCCGGGCCACCGCCAGAACATCCTCCGGCGTCCCGTCCAGCAGCAGTCCACCGGTCTGGAAGAGGTTGATCAACACCAGGTCACCGGACTCGGCGGCTCCCAGCGTGACCAGCCCCGGATACGGTGCGGGAACCTGCCGCGCCTGCTCCGCTGGCAGCAGCGGCAGACCGTTGTCCAGCACCCACACCCCGGCCGACTGGCCCGCGGTGAACGGCGGGACCGGATTGGTTTCGGGGTCGTCGACGACCAGGTGTACCGCGCCGGACGCGGTGACCCGGGCACCCTGCACTGCAGGCACTTGGTCGCCGGACTCGGCCGCCCGGTGGGCCAGGGTGCGCAGCACGGAATGGAGCAGTGCGACGCCGGCCGGCTCGCCTGCGGCTTGCAGGATCTGCTCGGTCCGGGTCGGGTCGTCGTCGATCGCAATGGTTTCGCCTGCCCGGCGCCGGCGCTGCTGAAGGATCCGTCGCACCCCCAGGGCCCCCGTCAGCAACGCGGCCAGCAAGGCACCGATCCCGGCCATCAGCACGACCTGGCGCTCCATGCCGGAATCCGGCGCGGTGTCAGCGCGCCCTGCCGGGGCGAAGTCTGCGGAGGGTGACGGCGCGGGAGGTGTCGACGGCGAGGCGGCAGGTGCCTCGGCTGCGGAGGGCGCCCCGGACCGCGGCGACTCGGGCGGGGTAGCAGCGGTCGGTTCGGTGGCTGCGCTGGTGCGCTGCGTCGGCCGTGCGTGGTCAGGATTCCTGTCGGGCACAGCGGTCTCGGTCGGACGTGAGGGGTCTGTCGGCCTGGGCGTGGACGTCGGCAGCGACGTCTCCCCGTTCGGCGATGCGACCGCCGACGGTGTCGCAGCTGCGGTAGTGGGCGCCGCCTGCGGTGCCGTGGAGGGACTCGCCGTCCGGTCGAGTCCGCTGGGAACGTCGGTGTTGCCCGAGGGCGGGGTGCGGTCGCGCGAGTGCTCGCGATTGTCCTGCTGCGGGCTGGCAGCAGTAGCGGACGCGTCCGATCCGGGGAGGTCGAGGTGCTGACCTGGATAGATCAGGTCGGGGTCGGTGAAGTGGCGGCCGCCAGGCTGGGCTTCGCCCCGGTTGAGGCGGAAGATTGCCGGGTAGCGGTCGGCGTCGCCGAGCTCGTCTTCGGCGATCTGCGACAGGGTGTCGCCCGGCCGTACCGTGTACCCCTCCGGCCCGGTTTCCTCGAGGGCGCTCCCACGGCCGCCCTGCGCACGGGGTCCGGTGGGCGCGGCGTCGTCGGGCAGGAGCAGCACCCAGCCGGGCCGGATCGGATCCTCCGCCCGGAAGACGGTGCCGCCGGTCATGGTGCGCCCGTCGTTGAGGGCGGCGATCTCTTCCCAGCGGTAGCCGTTGCCGAGCCGGTCCTCGGCGATCGACCACAGGCTCTCCGCCGGACGGACCGCCCGCACTGTATGCGTGACCGTCCCGTCCTGCTGCTCTGCCTGAGCAGTCGCGGCCGGGGTGGCCGCGGCATGTCCGCCTCGGGCGGGAGAACTGGCGGCCGCCGCGGTGGTGGTGACAGTGTGGGCGGGGGTCGGTGAGGCCAGAGCGGTGCCGGTGGGCAGCGCGATGAGGATGGCGCCGACCAGTGCGGCGGCCGCGCGCTGGCCGACCAGCAGCCGTAGCTTCGGTGCGGTCCGGCCGCGCAGCTGAACCGGCACCTCGACAGCTACGGCGGCCGCGAAGCCGGCCCATCCTGCCCAGCCCGCCGCGGCGAGGACGAGCAGGAAGACCTGTCCGGAGTCCTGCGTGCTCAGCAGGTTGCCCAGAGCTTGGATGCCGGGCGGGCCGACGATGGCGGTGCCCCACAACAGCAGCATCGGCAGGCCGAGCAGGAGTGCAGCCAGCAGCAGAAGGCTCGCGGCCGCGCGTACGACCGCGCGGATGCTGGTGCTCCGGGTGCGTGCCTGGCGGGTGGGTGGTCTGCGCGGCGGACGGACAACAGAGGGCTGGGGCATGGCGGGTGGCCCTTCTCGTGGGCTATTCCGGCTGTTCGACGCCGTGCAGGAGCGTCGCGGCGCCGTGCCCGGTGACATCCATGGAGCCGATGCCGATGATGGGCAGGAACCGGGTGGCGTAGGTGGTGTCGACGGTGACGGTCAGCTCGCTGCGGTCCGGCGAGACGGTCACGGTTCCGTGGACGCCGGCCTGGCGCAGGTACTCGGTGGCGGCGGCCTGCGCGGCTGCGGGGTCGACGCGGATCGCGGTGCCAGTGACAGCAGCGGCGGGATCGAGTGCCTGGCCACCGGCGCGGGCGGCTTCCAGCGCGAGGGCGTCGGCGCGTTCGGTGGCACGCAGCTTGCCGCCGCCGTCCAGGACCAGCCCGGCGATCGCGAGCTGCGCCACGGTGCAGATCGCGACGAACACCGCGATCCCGCCCCGGTCACCGCGGCTGCGGACGGATGGCTGTGAGGTCGGCTTCATCCCTGCCTCGCTCGGAAAGCGTCCGCGACACTGGTGAAGCTGCTGGTCAGAGTCTTGGAACCGGGAGCTCCCGGGAGCAGCAGATCGGACAGGTCGACGGTGCAGCGGACGGTGACGGTGACGTACCCGACCTGACCGATCGGGACGGCGAGTCCTGAAGCATCGACGTCCACGTCGATGCCGGCGCAGTGGACACCTTGGTCCTCCAGCGAGCGGGTGGCAGCCTCGGCGGCCGCGGACTGCGCGGCGAGCTGGGTGCGTTCCAGCGACGCGGCGCGTGCGGCGTCCTCGGCGGCCGCATCGGTCTTTCCACCAGAGACGGCGAGGCGTCCGGCAGCGACGGCCAGGCACAGGAACGCGATCAGCAGCGGCGTGACGATCGCGGCCTGGACCGACTCACTTCCCCGATCTCCCGTCGCGCGCCTCATGGCGTAGTCCATCGTTCGCGTGGGCCGGTGGCCGACTGGCTGACGTCCAAGCCTCCGATACCGGGCAGCAGCGACGGGGCGGTCCCCGTCACGGTGACCCGCACGGACTCCGTGCCGCTGCCTGCTGTGCTGACGGCCGCGGCCCGGAGGCTGTCACCGGCAATCCGCCCCAGGACCTCGCGTGCCCGGGCGGCGCCGTCAGCATCGGTGGCCTGGTAGGTACGGGCGGCGGTGACGCCTTCGCGGGCGGCCGCCAGGGCGATGTTGCGGGCGTGGAACCACATGCCGGCCTGCACCACGGCCAGGGTGAGCAAGATGACGAACGGGAACACGATCGCCATCTGGATCGACGCCTCGCCCCGGTCACCACGCCGCCCGGCTGCGGCCGCCACCCGACGGGCGACCCGTATCGCGCTGCTGCTCGTCCCCGTTGCCCTGGCCATCGGCTGGTCAGATCCCGTTGAGCAGGCCGTTGTACTTGCCGACGATCACGCCGATGGTGCCGGCGATGGCGAGTGCGCCGCCGACGGCGGCGACCCAGATGATGACGGTGGTGATGGAGATGTCGCCGCGGTCGCTGCCGCGGGCACGGCCCTGCTCGAGGCGGCCGCGCACCCACAGGACAGCGACGGTCGCGGCGCGGGTCAGGTGATGCATGGATCAGCGCTCCTTCGGCGTGGAGGTCAGGTCGTGAGGATGCGGATGACTGCGGGGAAAGCGATGAGCAGCATGACCAGCACGGCCAGCAGGGCGCCGGGGGCGGTCATCTTCTCGCTGTTGGCGTTCGCCTCCGTGGCCTGCGCGGCCAGCAGTTCCGTGCGCAGGTTCCGCGCGCGGGCGCGAAGCGTGGCGTAGACGGCGGCGCCGTCGTCCGTGGACTGCCGCATGATGGCCGCCAGGTCCTCCAGCGCCGGTAGGTCCAGTTCGGCGGTGAGCCGGATCAGGCTCTCCCAGTGCGGGACCTTGTCCACCCGGGACTGCATCAGGGCCTGCTGGATCCGGGCGAACGCCCAGCCGCCTGCGACCTGCGCGGCCTGTTCCAGAGCTTGCTCGGCGGAGACGTTCCCGGCGCGGCGCAGGGCGACGAAGTCCAGGTATGCGGCCATGGCGTGCGCGAACTCCTCGCGTGCGCGCCGGGCCTGGTCGCGCAGGGCGAGATCGGGTGCGAACCACAGCACTGCGGCGAACAGCGCACCGACTACGGCCGGCAGATACAGCGGCAGGCCGAGCAGCAGCAGCGGAATCCCCGCCAGCGGGGGCACCAGCAGCCCCGCGGCCGCGAGAGCGGTCTTGGCGAGCAGGAACCGGCTCGGCGACGTGCCCACCAGTGCAAGTTTCTTCCGGGGAACCGCAGCCCGGGAAGACCGCCGAGGTGGTCGACCAGCCACGCCCCCCACCGCTCATCGCGGTCCGCGCTGTCCAGCTCGGGGGCCGGGGGAGCGGGGTGATTCATGCGCTGCAGCGCTGGGCCCAACGCGGGCGCAGGCTTGAGGAGTTCCTTGACCAGCAGCGCCATCCCGGCGCCGACCGTGGCGCCGGCCAGCAGCGCACCCACCGGGATCACCGTGCCTCCCCGCGACGGAGGGCGACCTGGCCACCGATCGGCTCAGGGCCAGCGTGGAGAGGTGTCGCCGGTCCGCTGACGCGGCTGCGGGGGTCGGCGATCAGGAACCGCGGCACATGGTGGTGATCGGCGAGCTGCCGCATCCACACCAGCACCGCCACGAAGGCGGCAGCGAGCAGCGCCAGGACCAGCTGACCGAGCAGGGAACCGTAAGGGGCGGTGTAGCCGGGGATGAGGAACCCGAAGGCGACCACACCGAGCGTAATCAGGGTCATCCACCGCACGGTGGTGCGGGGCTTGGCCCGGTCCGCTGCGATCTGCCGCCGCTTGGCGACCTCCTCGTGCACCGACGTCGCCAGGTCGTCCAACGCCTGCGCCAGCCCCGGCCCGCGATCCGCTGCTGACAGCACCAGGGCGGCGACGACCTTGTCCGCGGTCACGTCGTCGAGTGCGTCACCGAAGACGCGCAGCGCATCGGCCGGCCGCCAGCCGACGGCGAGCCGGTCGACCAGGTCGCCTACCTCGCCCGCGATCGGCTCCGGCACCCCCTTCCCGGACAGCGCGAGGGCTTCGTCCAGGCCACGGCCGAGCCGCAGCACGTTCGACAGCCGCTGCGTCCAGTCCCCGAGCGCCTCCAGCCGGGCGATCCGAAGGCTCGCGCCCTTGGTCGGCGCCAGCAGCCACGGAACCCCCGGCACGGCCAGCAGCACCAGCACGCCGGCCACAAACACCCCCGTCACTGCCCACACCACCGCGCCGGCAACGGCACCGGCAGCGAGCCGGGTCCTGCGCTGTTCCAGCGCCCGACGTCCGACACCCGCAGCCCCTGCGGCCTGTATCCGGGACCACATGGACGGCCTTCGGGGAGCATCGGTGCCGGTCACGCCGATAACGATGCCGACCAGCCCGGCGACCAACGCGGCGCCGGTGATGCCCCACAGCAGCAGGCCCGTGCCGTTCACGAAGCCTCCCGGATCATCAGCTGCAGCTGAGCAGGCCAGGCGCCGGCCGGCTCGTCCAGGAGCTCCGGGGCGAAGCCGGCCCGCCGCAGGTCAGCGACGCACCGCGGGTGTATCAGCGGCATCGCTCTCGGCTCGTCCCACTCCGGGCGCGGCCCGAAGATGAGGTTCGTGTCGGGGCGGCCACCCTCGCCGATCCCGGTCACCTCCAGCACGTGGGAGACGAACCGATGCCGATGCCCGCCGATACGGGTCTCATCGATGGACGCGACGAACACGATGAAGTCCAGCCCGTTCGCGGCCTGCCGGTACGCCAGCGCTTCGCTCATGTTCGCCTGCGCCAGGAGATACAGCTCGGCGATCCGGTCGAACACCACCGACGGGTGGATCGCGTGAAGCGTGGACAGGTTGCCGCCCTGCCCATTCGTCATGGCCTGCAGCATCGCCACGATCTCCGGGCCACGGACCTCACCGACCACGATCCGCGCCAGCGACATCCGCAGCGCCCGGTACATCAGGTCCATGAGCGTGATCTCGCCGGCGGCCCGGCCGTCGACCCGCTCACCGTTGGACTCCCGAGCCTCCATCGGCACGACCTGCTGGTGGAAGCCGTTCTCGTGCGCGAACAACTCGTACTCCATCTCCAGCGTGGCGAACCGCTCTTGCGGGTCGATCTCCCGCAGCAGTGCAGGAAGGAGCGTGGTCTTCCCGGCAGCCTGACCGCCCACGACCATGACGTTCTTCTCCGCCCGCACGCACGCGGACAAGAAGGCCTGAAGCGTGGAGTCGAGCATGCCGCGCTGCACAAGTTCGGTCAGGTCGGCGTGGCGCATGGAGTGCCGACGGATCGTCACATACGTCCCCGGCGTGACGTCGATGACCGCCTGCAGCCGCGACTCGTCCGCGAGCCGCAGAGCGAGGAACGGGTCCGCGGTCGACAGGCTCCGCTCCGCCTGCCCGGTGGTGCGGCGTGCGAGATCGCGCAGGAGCTCGCGGAGCTCTTCGTCGGAGTCTGCGACCGGCGCGACGTGGGCGCGGCGGCCGTCGGTGAAGTCCAGGACCACGGTGCGGTAGCCGTTGATGAAGATGTTCTCCACCGCCGGGTTGTCCAGGTGCTGCTGAAGCCGGCCGGCGCGGAACTGCAGATCGAACACCGCCTGGGCGATCGACGCGTCCTCCGCCGGGCTGGTGGCCTGCCCGCGACGCACGGCCTCGGCGTCCGACCAGATAGCCACCTGCTCATTGATCAGCGCACGTCCCTGCTGCTCCTGCGCGGCGGCGCTCATCCCCGGCCGGGCGCGCAGCAGCTCGCCGAGCCGCTCACCGACCTCCTTCTTGATCAGCCGCACCGCTGTGTAGTCGACCACGCCCGGAGGCCGAGGCAGGGGATCTCGCGGTGCGGCTCGCAACGCCCGGACCGGGACAGCGTCAACTGGTGGGGGCCCAGGCTGGTGATGCAGGGGTTCAGCGCGCACCGGTCATCGCCCTTCCCTCGAGGGAACCCGGGCCAGGAGCGGTGAGTCGTGCCCGGCGGGTGGCGACCAGTTGCCGGATCCGCGTGGTTGCCGACCGGGCCGCGCGCATCACTTCCGATAGCTCGAACTTCCGCGGCTGCTCGCCGCCGTCGGACAGGACCGCAGCCTCACGCGGCCGCCACGGCAGGGTGGCGACGACCTCAACACCCAGTTGCCGCTGGACCTCGGCGGCCGGGAACGGCCCGGCGTCGACCAGCAACAGCCGCACCTCCGCCGTGGTGCCGAGCTGCTCCCGCAGCGCGGCGAGACGGACTTCGGTGCCCTGCAGCCCTCGCAGGGTGTTCCGGGCGACCAGCAGCACCACATCCGCGCGCTGCGCGAGGACCTGCGACGGGCCGAACGCCCCGCGCCGGCCGAGGTCGACCAGCACATCATGGGCGTGGGCTTCGATCCCGGCGAACATCGCTGACAGCGGCTTCCACACCGGGCTCATCGAGGAGGCGTGCGCCGGGTCGTACAGACCTGGCAGAACCAGCCGGTCCCGGGTGCCGGCGTCGGTGACGTCGACCAACTGCCGCCAGAACGCCTCACCGAGCTGACCCTGCCGCGCTGCGAGCGCGAGGTTCCGCAGCCCGTGCGCACCACCGAGCGTGCCTTGCAACGCTCCGGGCAGGATCGCCCCGCCGTCCGGGTCGCACTCCGCCAGCACCACCCGATGCCCCACCTCCAGCGGCCAGGTCAGCAGCAGCGCCATCGCCGTAGTGGTCGCTCCGGGCGCACCAAGGCCCCCGGCCAGCGCGATGACCGCCATCACGAACCGTCCCGGGCGACCACGATCAGGGCGACGTTCCCGGTCGCTGCCCGGGCGGCCAGCGCGGGCCCTTCGGTGGCGGGCACGGCGACGTCGACGACCACGGCTCCCGTGACGGCCGCGGGCCGGCCGACCGCGACGACCTTCGCCGACAGCGTCACCGGCTCCACCCCGTTCTCCGCCATGGGGCCGTCGCCGTTGGTCGCGTCTCGGCCTGGTGCGGCGCTGGGGTCGGGGGTGGACACGATCAGCACCTTCTCCCCGGGCACCAGAGGCGTCGCCGGAAGCTGGGGCGGCTTCACGCTGACCCCAACCAGCTGCTCACCGGGTCCGATCAGGGACCGGTCGGTGACCTGGGACGGCGCGAGCAGCGATCCCGCCTTCAAGTCGGTCGCTGCGCGCTGCCCAACCAGCCCGTCGGCTCGGGAGGCCTTCACGGACTGCACGGCCGGATCCAGCGCGAGCGAGGCTGTCGTCAGGTCCTGCGGTGTGAGGCGGGCGCCGACCGGTACGTCCCGGGCGACGACGACCACGGGGGTGCGGTGACCGGAGCTGGAGTACAGGACGGCTCCGGACAGGCCCCCGGAGGCGATCAGCGCGACCGACAGGGCGATCAGCCCGGGGCGGCGCCGGCGTTGCCGGACCATCCGCGGTGCGGCGACCGGTCCGGCCTGCGGCCCCGCCGGGGCTGTCGGCGCGTCCGCGGCCGCGGAGGGCGGGGCGACGGATCGGGTGATGCTGCTCATGAGGGTGCCTCCTGTGTGGGGAGGTCAGCGGGTCACTGGCCGAGGACTTGGACTTCGCCGACGCGCAGTTGGACCTGGGAGGAGCGGGTGGTGGTGAGGTCGCCGCGTTGTCCGCCGCCGGCCCAGTGCACGTCCCAGGTGGCGGTCGCGGTCACCCAGAACACATCGCCCTTACCGCCGTCGGACGTGGTGGCGTAGCGGTAGCCGCAGCTGGGGGAGTCCTTCGCGCCTTCCGACTCCTTGTAGGGGGTGCCGGCGCCGCAGGTGACGGTGTGGCCGTCTCCCATGTCCCACACGATCTGCGACACGTGCGCGGTCGCCGTCACCGTGATGCCGCCCGCGGATACGGACTCTGCCGCCGGGCCCCAGGTTCGGGCGCTGGTGCGGTTCCACAGCCACACCGGCATCCCGACCACACCCGTCCTGCCGGGCTCGGGCACGATCCCGATGTCCGGACCGTCGATCGGCAGCCGCTTCACGGCCTCGGCAGCGAGCTGGGCCGGGTCGACTCCGCCGTCCATGCCCGGCGGCGGAGCGGCACGCCACTGCACCGGCGGCCCCTCATCGGGGCAGTACGCGTCGTACACGGCGCCGTCACCGGGCTTGTGACCCTGCCAGGCCGGATCCCCGGCCGGCGGCTGCGGCTCCATGACCTTGAAGTAGCAGTTCGGACTCCACCACCCCAGATCCTTCAGGTAGCAGGGCACCTCCACGTTCAGCAGGGTGTCCTCGCATCGGCGGGAACCGTTGCTGCCCCCTGTTCCCGTGTCGCTGGTCGTGGTGCCGCCGGGCTTGCCAGGCACGGTCACCCCGACCGAGCAGTCGCCGATGGCGGGGCAAACCACCCCGTTGTCGGCAACAGCCGGACCGACCGATCCGAGCCCGAGAGCGCCCGCCATGGCGGCGGCCGCCAGCATCCGCGTCAGCACGTCTGGTCCCGCGCGGCGGTGCTGTCGGTAACAACCCACCGGGTCCCGATCGTGCGGAGCTTGGAGTTCACCACGTACCGCTGGGCCTGGTTCGGCGCGGCAACGCTCTTACCGGTCGCCTTCTTCACCGGTGTCCAGTTCGTGTCGTCCCAGCACACGGTCAACGAGCCCCGGTGCGGGCTCACCGACAGGTCCACGGTGGCCTTGGTGACGGTGAACGCGGGCTTGCCCTTGGTGACGATGCCGTTGGCCCGGTTGATCACCAGCGTCTTCTTCCCGTCGGCCAGCACCTGACCGGAGGCGTAGTGCTCGATGTCGGTGCCCTCGAACGTGGCCTTCGCGAACCCTGCGGTCTCCGCGTCGACCAGGCCCTGGAACGCGGCCACGGCCCGGTCCTTCGCGGCCGTCGACGGGTCCGGCGACGCCGCGGCCGCCTTCGAGGTGGTCGCTTGCACAGAGCCCGGGGCAGCGGCCGACTTCGTGGACTCCTTGTCGCCGCCGCATGCGGCCAGGGCGAGAATGCCCGCGATCACGGTTACGGCCACTGTTGCGCCCTGGCGTGCTCGGCGGAGCTGAAGGTGGCGCTGGTCGGTGGTGCTCGGCACGGGTGGCCTCCCCCTGGCATCGGTTGCGTAACCTCGGTGACGCCCGACGCACGTGACGGGAATGGTGCTCCCGAGACGGCGGCGCATCATGCGGCGGGTGTCGCGGTGCGATGTACGTGGCACCGTACGGCGCCAACTCACCGCTTCCAATAGGGATCATGATCATGCTGACCCATTCCCTCCGTGTTTGCCTGAGTATGCGGGGCGGTGAAGTTTCACGGCACGTCACCATTGATTTCGGTGAGTGAAATCGGGGCCCGGTCATGGCGGCCCGCTGGTCCAGCATGGGCTCTTGCTGGCTCGGCCGTCCTCACCGGTGACCCACCCGTAGCCGCAGCTCCCGCAGTACGTCACCGGACCGGCAGGCGCCATAGGGGCCGCAGGCGGTGACCAGTGCTCCAAGTGCTGTTCCAGGTCCAGCCACGCGGGTTCCCGCGCCATGTCGACCGGTGCCTGAGGAATACGTCCGCCAGCGTGGGCAGCCGCAGGTCAGGGTGGTCGGGGACCGCACAGCCTCGCTGGGCCAGGAGGGCGCGTATCTCTGCGACGGCCCGGGTGATCGTCGAACGATCGACGCCGAACAGCCGCCCGAGCACGGCATGCGGAAGGTCATGCCGCAGATGAATGAGCGTGGCCACCACCCGGTCGACGAACACCAGTTGATGCCGGGCGCCGGCACCCGCCGCCCGCTTCCTGACACCGCCACGTGCAGCGTGACGGCGGCCTTCGATCGCGGCCTGCCATGGTGGGCCAACTCCTCGACCAGGCGGCCCAGATGACCTTACGAGACCTCGGTGAACAGCCGATGCGCGAGGACCGCTCGATTGACCATGATCGCCAAACACAGATCATGACACTCGCCAACGCAGACATCTCAACCGCTATCACGCACCAAGTCGTAAAAGGCTCACGGTTTCACCACGGCCGTTGGGTGAGTTGACTCGCGAAATCGCGAGTGTAGTGACGGTGAGGAGACCCACCCCCCTTACGTTGATCCTCCTCGCGAGGAATGGTCAGGGGCGCGGCAGTTTCCGGTTGCCGATGTGCCAGCTGGGCGGTGGAGAGAGCAGTCCATCTTGAATTCTGCGTCCCTGTTTTTCCTGGCTCGACGTCTGCGTGGCACGCTGAAGCAGTCGAGGGCGGCCTATCCTTTGCAGTGCTCGCACAGGAAACGGCTCTATTAGACGTTGGCGATTGCGATACTCGCAGGCGGGGATTTCTGAAGCCTGCTGTCATGTGCCGGCGAGAAGATGGAATCTCGCATGGCGATTATGCGTTCTGCGTCTTCGGCTATGTCGCGGCGGATTCAATTTGAATTGCGAGATGGTGGTCATGAATTCTTACATGCCGAGTTGCTTGCGTGGTTGGCGAAGTGGTTGAATGAAGTGTGTACGAGTGGAAGAGGATTGAGTCCATCACTTCGGCGGGCGCGTGGGACGAGGTTTTCACTGGCCTGCACGGCGCGAGCCGGATCACAATCGCGGATCACCTCGCCCCGTGGATGGGGCGCCTGGAGTGGCAGCAGTCTCGGGCGCACGGCATCGCGCTGTGCTACGGCGGTCAGCAAAAGGTCACCCGGCAGGCCCGCCACATACGGTCCGACCCTCGGGGTACGTACGAACTGCTCGTTCCGCTCTCGGGAGCGGCCTGGGTGGAGCAGGGACCGTCGTCGGTCGAAATCCGTCCCGGATTCATGGCCCTATGCGACATTGATCGGCCAGTGACATACGCGCACGATGCCGGCTTCAAGTCGATCTCGTTGATCGTGCCGGGCCAGGCAGTCGTTGACCGCAGCCCTGAGGCTACCCGTGAGGCGCAACTGTTCAGCGGGGCCAGCGGCCTGGGCCGGGTGATTCACACGATGATGACTACGCTGCAGGAGGAGCGCGAACAGTTCTCGGAGGTAACCTTCGACATAGCGTGCGAACGCCTGCTCGATCTGGTGTGCCTAGCCGCCGATGGCGCCACTGACTCGGCGCCATCGGGGCAACGGGCAACCGTCGAGGCGGAGATCCGGAGCTACATTCGGCAACATGCCTGCGACGAGGACCTTGACGTCAGCAGCATTGCGCGGGCTCTCGGCTGGTCGACACGCTACGTCCAACAGGTGCTGCAGGCAGCCAACACGACCTCGCGTGAGCTGATTCGCCGGGAGAGACTACAGCTCGCCCGGACCCGGCTGGCGAGCCCGAGCTGGGCCGATCATTCGATTTCCCAGATCGCCCACTCATGCGGTTTTGGTTCTCATTCATCGTTTGCCACCGTGTTCAGGCAGGAGTTCGGCATGACACCGAGCGAAGCCAGGTTTGGCGCAGTCCCGCCCCCGGCCGACCAGCGCTGAGCCTCTGCCGTCGGTTGGCTAACTGCCCACTGGGCCGAGTCGTGCACCGCGCAAACGGCAGCACGCGAGGCGGCGAAGCGGGGGCGACTCCTCCTCAGTGGCGCTTGTCTGGCGAAGCTGAGAAGCATGCTGTCTTACGGGGCGTGATGCCAGGGCGACATGATCACCTTGTCCACGCCGCACATGAGTCAACGCGTCCACTACGAGAAGCGACACATGCCGGTGCCGCTCGGGCAGCCCATGCGTAACCGGTTCCTTGACAACCCCGCCCCCGGGCGCAAGCCACCATTCGCTCAGCAGCGGCAAGAAGGTAAGACTCTGCGCCCCCTGGCCGCGTACCAGTCGATTCCCATGGCCCGCTCAACCGAATGACCGCACAACGACCGTACTGTCAAGAGAAGTTGGCTGCGCACGGATGGGTGGCGTCCCTCGCCGACACTCGCGCGGTTCAGGCGTCGGCAAGGGGCCGATCTAGGCCATCTGACAGAAGCCATGCACCGGGCGAATCCCTAAGCTGAGCGAGTCCGAATAAATTCCCTATATTGAGGGGGAGATGCCGTCGTGACTGCTCATCCTGCAGTACGGAATGTGGTCCTCGTTCATGGTGGATTCGTTGATGGATCCGGTTGGCAGGGCGTTCACAAGCGCCTCGTGGACGCGGGCTACAACGTCAGTGTGGTGCAGAATCCGACCGAGTCTCTTGCTGGGGACGTGGCGGCGACGCTGCGGGTCGTGGCGGAGCAGGACGGGCCGGTGGCCCTGGTGGGGCACTCCTATGGCGGTGTGGTGATCACCGAGGCTGGTCTGGACCCCAA
>NZ_JBEXSX010000069.1:0-744 GCF_040613835.1 Streptomyces sp. NPDC006207
CGGTTACATTCCGAACCCGGAAGCTAAGCCTTTCAGCGCCGATGGTACTGCAGGGGGGACCCTGTGGGAGAGTAGGACGCCGCCGAACAATCTTTGTGGACCCTCGGTCCTGGCCAAAGCGCTGGGACCGGGGGTCCTTTTGTTTTTTAGCGTGGTGCCCAGTTCGCGAACTGGTACGAGAGACTGGCACTACGGCAGCACAAACGACAGGAGTCACGTCGATGTCCAACTCGCCCGAGGAACGGCCTGATCGGCCTGAGCGGCGCGCTCCGCGCCAGGGCGGCGACCGGGGTGGATACCGCAGCGGCGGCCCCCGGCGCGAAGGCGACCGGGCCGGCGGCGGTTACCGCCGCGACGACCGGCCGCGTGGGCGGTCCGAGGACCGGGGTCGTGATGACCGGCGTGACGACCGCGGTGGGCCCCGTCGCGACGACCGGCCGCGTGATGACCGGCGCGATGACCGCGGTGGGCCCCGTCGCGACGATCGCCCGCGGTACGACCGTCCCCGTGAGGATCGTCCCCGTGACGACCGGCCGCGCTATGACCGTCCCCGTGAGGACAGGCCTCGTGTGGACCGGCCCCGTGACGACCGTGGTGGGCCCCGTCGCGACGACCGCGGTGGCTTCCGTCGTGATGACCGTCCCCGTGAGGACCGGCCTCGTGTGGACCGGCCGCGGGATGACCGTGGTGGGCCCCGTCGCGACGACCGGCCGCGCTACGACCGTCCCCGTGAGGATCGTCCCC
>NZ_JBEXSX010000069.1:841-51485 GCF_040613835.1 Streptomyces sp. NPDC006207
CGCGTGACGACCGGCGTGATGACCGTGGTGGGTTCCGTCGCGACGACCGGCCGCGCTACGACCGTCCCCGTGAGGATCGTCCCCGTGACGACCGGCGTGATGACCGTGGTGGGTTCCGTCGTGACGACCGGCCGCGCTACGACCGTCCCCGTGAGGATCGTCCCCGTGACGACCGGCGGGACGACCGTGGTGGGTTCCGTCGCGATGACCGGCCGCGCTACGACCGTCCCCGTGAGGATCGTCCCCGTGACGACCGGCGGGACGACCGGCCCCGTGGGCCGCGCCGGGACGACGACCGTGGCGGCTACCGTCGCGACGACCGTCGGGACGAGCGTCCCCGCGGCCCGCGTCGTGATGACGAGCGCGGCCAGGGCGGCGGCCGGCGGCCGTACGTGCAGGGGCGCGGGCGGTTCGAGAACACCCGGGGCCGTGACGAGCGCCGTGAGGAGCGGGAGCCGGTGAAGCGGCTGCCGATCCCGGACGACGTGACGGGTCAGGAGATCGACCCCAGCGTGCGTCAGGAGCTCATGAGCCTGCCGAAGACGCTCGCCGAGGACGTGGCGCGCAACCTCGTCATGGTGGCCAGGCTGCTGGACGAGGACCCGGACCTGGCCTACGGCTACTCCAGGGTCGCGCTGCGACTCGCGTCCCGTGTCGCCGCCGTCCGTGAGGCGGCCGGCTTCGCCTCGTACGCCACGGAGCGGTACGCCGAGGCACTGGCCGAGTTCCGGGCATGCCGGCGGATGACGGGCACGGTCGACCTGTGGCCGGTCATGGCGGACTGCGAGCGGGGCATGGGCCGCCCGGAGCGCGCGCTGGAGATGGCGGGCGCGCCGGAGGTGCACAAGCTGGACCGCGCGGGTCAGGTGGAGATGCGTCTGGTCGCCGCCGGTGCGCGGCGCGACATGGGCCAGAACGAGGCCGCCGTCGTCACCCTGCAGAGCCCGGAACTGGCGTCCAACGCCGTGCACCCGTGGACGGCGCGACTGCGCTACGCGTACGCCGACGCGCTGCTCGCGGCGGGCCGTGAGGACGAGGCCCGGGAGTGGTTCGCCAAGGCGCTGGAGGCCGACCAGAGCGGCAGCACGGACGCCTCCGACCGGCTGGCGCAGCTGGACGGCGTGGCCTTCGTGGACGCGCTGGACGAGGGTGCCGACGAGGGCGCCGGGGCCGGCGCGCCCGTCGCGGCGGATCGGGACGGCGACGACATCGACGACGACGCCGCCGAGGACTCCGCGGATGCCGAGGCCTCCGACGACGAGGAGCACGGGGAGCGCGAGGTCGGTGACGCCGGGGAGCCGGACGTCGACCTGACCGACGAGGCCGATCCGACGGCGTTCCTCGACGACCCGTTCAAGGAGCCCGCCAAGGGCACCGAGGACTGATCGCCGGCACAACGCGAAGGGCGGCATCCGCGTCACGCGGATGCCGCCCTTCGCGTTGTGCGGCTTCAGGCGGGCGTGCCGTCGAGTTCCAGGCTGCGCAGCACCAGGCCGGTCGCCGGCTTCGGGCCGAAGGAGGTCGACTTGCGCGGCATCGTCACACCCTGCTTGGCGAGGTCGTGCACGACGCTCTCGCGCACCGGGTGGATGAGCACGGCCGTGCCGCCGTAATGCTCGGCGCGCTCGACCGCGGCCTGGGTGTCGTGGATGTAGTGGATGTGCTCGGGGGCGTCGGGCACCTCCCAGATCCGGTCCAGGAGCAGGCTGTGCAGCACCGTGGCGTCCAGCTGCCGCCATTCCTCGGGCCGGTCCACGGGGATGGCGCGGTCGAGGGCCTCGGTGTCCGGCCGGTCCAGGAGGTGGAAGCGGCCGTCGCCGGTGAGCAGGAAGGCGTTGCCCTCGGCCGCCGCGGCCTCCAGGGCGGCCAGGGCCTGGGGGAGGGGGCCGGGCAGCTCCTGTACGCGGAAGGCGTGGCGGGCCGCCTCGACGGCCCGTGCGACGGGCAGTTGCGGCAGCACACGGTGGATGGCGCGGACCCGCAGCGGGTAGCGGGCGGTGTCCACCAGCAGCACCAGGCCGTAGTCCCAGGGGCTGGGGGCCTCGTGCTCGGCCTGCAGCAGCAGGTACGTGGCCCAGCGGTGGTGGCCGTCGGCGATGACGGCCTGGTGCCGGGACAGGTCGGCGTCGACCGCGGCGATCGCCCCCGGGTCGGTGATCGCCCACAGCCGGTGGTGGATGCCGTCCTCGGTTGTCGTGGCCAGCAAGGGCGGCTCCGCGACGGTGCGTTCGACGACCTCGGCCGCCTCCCCGTCATCGCCCCGGTACGCCAGCAGCAGCGGTTCGAGGTTGGCGGCCGTGGCACGCATGAGCGCCGCGCGGTCGGCGACCGGGCCGGGCATCACGTCCTCGTGCGGCAGCACGATCCGTTCCTCGGGCGGGGTCAGGCGCAGGGCACCGATGAGGCCGCGCTGCACCTGATGGCCCTCGCGCTGCTCGTACACGTACAGGGCGGGCTTGGGGTCGAGGGCCAGGACGCCCTCCTCCTGCCATTGGAACAGCGCCCATGCGGCCTTGCGGTGCCGGCCGTCCGGGGGCTCGGCGGTGGGCAGGATGAGCCGCACGACATTGTGCGGGTCGGCTGTCTCCAGGTGCCGCTGTTCCTCGGGCCGGACGACGACGTCGTACGGTGGCGAGGTGACCGCGGCCAGGCTGCCGACCCGCTCGGGGACGTAGCGGAGCGCGCGGAACGGCGCCAGCCGCAAGCCCCGTACAGCGGGTCCGGAATTGCTCATCCGGGCATGCTACGCGGGTCATGTCCGCGAAGTGTGCCGAGTGATCGACGACATACGAGGAGCGACCGCCCGATGACCCACAGGACCGGCCCGGCCGGCAGTGAAAGCCCCCTTGACCAGGCGTACGACACCGCCCTGCTCGACCTGGACGGAGTGGTCTATGCGGGTGGTGACGCGATCGTGCACGCCGTGGAGTCGCTCGGTTCGGCCCGGGCCCACGGCATGCGGCTGGCGTACGTCACCAACAACGCGGCCCGCACGCCGCGGACCGTCGCGGAGCACCTGACGCGGCTCGGCGTGCCGGCCGAGGCGGAAGAGGTCATCACCTCCGCCCAGGCGGTGGCCCGGCTGATCGCGGATCAGGTCCCGTCGGGCGCACGGGTGCTGGCGATCGGCGGCGAGGGGCTGGTGGAGGCGCTGCGTGAACGCGGGCTCCAGCCGGTCGCCTCGGCCGACGACGACCCGGCCGCGGTCGTGCAGGGCTACTCGCCCAAGGTCGGCTGGGAGCAGCTCGCGGAGGCGGCGTTCGCGGTCAACCGCGGTGCGCCGTGGTTCGCCTCGAACACCGACCTGACCATCCCGACCGCCCGTGGCACGGCACCGGGGAACGGCGCGCTCGTCGAGGTCGTCCGGATCGCGACCGGTGGCGAACCGCAGGTCGCGGGCAAGCCGCTGCCGCCCATGCACCGGGAGACGGTCATCAGGACGGGCGCGCGACGGCCGCTGGTGGTCGGCGACCGGCTCGACACGGACATCGAGGGCGCCCACGCGGGCGGCGTCGACTCGCTGCTGGTGCTCACCGGGGTCACCACTCCCGCACTGCTGCTCGCCGCTCCGCCGCAGCACCGGCCCACCTACGTCGACGCCGATCTGCGCGGCCTGCTCACCCCGCAGCCCGGGGTCACGGACGCCGGTGCGGGTGCGTACCGCTGCGGGAGCTGGACCGCCTCGGCGGGCGACGGGGCGCTGCTGCTGGACGGCGACGGCGAACCCATGGACGGACTGCGGGCGCTGTGCGCGGCGGCCTGGACACGGGCCGGGGACGGCTCCTGCGACCTGGACGCGGAGAAGGCGCTGGACCGGCTGGGGCTCTAGAGGAGCTTGCGCAGCCGCAGCAGGTCGCGGAAGCCCGCCTCCAGCTTGACCCTGCCGCTGCCCCACGCCTTGGCGAAGTGCAGCTTGCCGTCGACGAGCGCGACGAGGTCGTCACCGGCCATGGTCAGCCTTATCTCGGCGCGCTCGGCCGGCGGGCCCTGCACGGTGACCACGTCCTGGATGCGGCCGTCCACCAGACGCCCCACGAAGGTGACGTCGAGATCGGTGATGCGGCAGCTCAGCGAGCGGTCGAGAGCGGCCGCGCTGCGCAGGTCGCCGCCCTCGGTCCCGGCGAGGTTCTCGGACAGCCGCTCGAGCGCGCTGCGGCACTCCTCGATGGTCGCCATGGGCTGTGCTTCTCCCGTTCGGACGTGGCTCGTGCTGGTCTTGATCGACGGTACCGCAGGGGACTGTCGGGGAGACGCGGCGCCATAGACGGTAGCGTCGTGACCGACGAAGTCTGGGGAACTGGTGAAGGCGAGGAGTGAGGGCGTATGCGGGACGCGTTGCGGACCTGTCTGCAGATCGCGGGCGGCCTGACCGAGGCCACCCGGCGACGGGCGGTCGGGGCGGCCAAGGAACTGCTCGACCAGACCGGGATAGACGTCGACGCGGTCCAGCGGAGCATCGGCGAGCGGATCCCGCCCGAGGTGCAGACGCTCGCGGACGAGCTGATGGCGTCGGGAAGGGCCAACCGCGACCTGCTCGTGGGTCTCGTCCGCGAGGAGATCGACAAGGCGATGGGCCGGGTCGGGCGGCTCGCGGACGAGGTCACCAAGGTCGGCGTCGTCCTGGAGGCCCTGGAACGCCGCATCCGGAACCTGGAGGACGACGACCGGGAGCCGGCCGGGGCCGACATGACGGACGAGGAGCCGGACCCCGGTCTGTACGTGCCGCCGCAGCCGCCGGTGGAGCATGCGCCGGTCGCCAGGCCCGCGCCCGCGCCTGCGCCTGCGCCCGCGAAGAAGCCCACGGGGACGGGCGCTGCCGCCGCCACCCCGGTGGCGCGCAAGAACGCCGCGCCGGCGCAGCCTCCCGCCACGCCTGCAGCCCCTGTGGTTCCGGAGCCCGACATGGCCGCGGGCACGGCTGCCGTGCCGGTCGCGCGGAAGAACGCGGCCCCCGCGAAGGCTCCTGCCGCGAAGCAGACCGCCCCCGCCAAGAAGGCCGCCGCCGCCAAGAACGCGGCCCCCGCCACGAAGACCGCGGCGGTGTCCGGCACCGCTGCCACCGCCCCCGCCAAGGAGGCGACGGCGGCGAAGAAGGCCACCCCCGCGAAGAAGACCGCCGCGGTGTCCGGCACCGCTGCCACCGCCCCGGCCAAGAAGACTGCGGCGGCGTCCGGAGCGGCTGCGCCCGCGGAGAAGGCGACGGCGGCGAAGAAGGCCACCCCCGCGAAGAAGACCGCCGCGGTGTCCCGAGCGGCTGCGCCCGCGAAGAAGACGACGGCGGCGAAGAAGGCCACCCCCGCGAAGAAGACCGCCGCGGTGTCCGGCACCGCTGCCACCGCCCCGGCCAAGAAGACCGCCGCGGTGTCCCGAGCGGCTGCGCCCGCGAAGAAGACGACGGCGGCGAAGAAGGCCACCCCTGCCAAGAAGGCGGCGGGCCGCACGCAGGAGGTGAAGGGACGTGACTGAGACCGGGCTGGAGGGCGTGGCACCCGCGCCCGCACCGGAGGCCGCGGTCCCGGCGGAGGCGGTCGTCGACGCGGGGCCGCGGCCGCTGGGCGTCGTGCTGGACGCCACGGGGAATACCGAGGTGGACGCCGTCCTTGTCCGCCTGCGGGATGCCGACCTGCTTCCCACCGAGGACCACGTCGAGGTGTACGAGGATGTACACCGTGGGCTGCGCGACACGCTCACAGGACTCGACGCCGACAACAGGAGCTGAACCTCACGTGGCACGACGCCGACTCGACGCCGAGCTGGTGCGCCGGAACCTGGCCCGCTCGCGGGAGCACGCCGGGCAGCTGATCACGGCCGGCCGGGTGACCGTGGGCGGGACGACCGCGACGAAGGCCGCCACGCAGGTGGAGACCAGCGCCGCGGTCGTCGTCGCCGATGACGCCTCGGACCCGGACTACGTCTCCCGCGGCGGCCACAAGCTGGCCGGGGCGCTGGCGGCGTTCGTGCCCCACGGGTTGCTCGTGGAGGGGCGGCGCGCGCTGGACGCCGGGGCGTCCACGGGCGGCTTCACCGACGTCCTGCTCCGCAACGGCGCGGCGCACGTCGTCGCCGTCGACGTCGGCTACGGACAGCTCGCGTGGTCGCTGCAGAGCGATGAACGCGTCACCGTGAAGGACCGTACCAACGTCCGCGAGTTGACGCTCGAGCAGATCGACAACCAGCCGGTGGACCTTGTCGTCGGCGACCTGTCCTTCATCCCGCTCGGGCTCGTCCTGCCCGCCCTCGTACGCTGCGCCGCGCCCGACGCGGACCTGGTCCTGATGGTCAAGCCGCAGTTCGAGGTGGGCAAGGAGCGACTGGGCAGCGGCGGTGTCGTCCGCAGCCCTCAGCTGCGCGCCGATGCCGTACGACAGGTCGCCGGACAGGCGGCCGCACTGGGACTGGGGGTGCTGGGCGTGACCGCGAGCCCGTTGCCGGGACCGTCGGGGAATGTGGAGTACTTTCTGTGGCTGCGCGCCGGGGCGCCCGAACTGGACCCGGCGGATGTCGAACGCGCTGTGGCGGAGGGGCCCCGTTGAGCGAGACGCACGAGACGCACGAGGTGCACGGGACGTCCGGCCGCACCGTCTTCCTCCTCGCCCACACCGGGCGGCCGGCGGCCATCCGCAGTGCCGAGCGGGTGGTCCAGGGGCTGAAGCGCTGCAACATCGGCGTACGGGTGCTGGCCGAGGAGGCCGAGGACCTGACGCTGCCCGGGGACGGCGGGGTGCAGCGGGTGCAGGAGATCGGACCGGAGACGGTCGCGGACTGCGAGCTGATCATCGTCCTGGGCGGTGACGGCACGCTCCTGCGCGGCGCGGAGTTCGCGCGTGCCTCCGGGGTGCCGATGCTCGGCGTCAACCTGGGCCGGGTCGGCTTCCTCGCGGAGGCCGAGCGCGATGACCTGGACAAGGTCGTCGACCGCGTGGTCACCCGCGACTACGAGGTCGAGGAGCGCATGACGATCGACGTCCTGGTGCGCAACGACGGCCGGGTCGTCCACACCGACTGGGCGCTGAACGAGGCGTCGGTGGAGAAGCAGGCGCGCGAGCGGCTGCTGGAGGTCGTCACGGAGGTGGACGGCCGTCCGGTCTCCCGCTTCGGCGGCGACGGGGTGGTGATGGCGACCCCGACCGGGTCGACCGCGTACGCCTTCTCGGCCGGCGGGCCGGTGGTCTGGCCCGAGGTGGAGGCGCTGCTGATGGTGCCGATCAGCGCGCACGCGCTCTTCGCGAAGCCGCTGGTGACCTCCCCGAAGTCGGTGCTGGCGGTGGAGGTGCAGCCGAAGACTCCGCACGGCGTGCTGTGGTGCGACGGGCGGCGCTCGGTGGACCTTCCGGCCGGGGCCCGCGTGGAGGTCCGGCGGGGCGCGGTGCCGGTGCGGCTGGCGCGGCTCCACCACGCCTCGTTCACGGACCGGCTGGTCGCGAAGTTCGCTCTGCCGGTGGCCGGCTGGCGGGGCGCGCCGCACTGAGATTGCCCTCAGGGGTGAGGCCCGTCGCGCGGCGGCCCGCAAACCTCGTATGGTCGTATCCGTGTTGGAGGAAATGCGGATCCGGTCGCTGGGAGTCATCGAGGACGCCGTGGTCGAGCTGTCGCCCGGCTTCACCGCGGTGACCGGCGAGACCGGCGCGGGCAAGACCATGGTCGTCACCAGTCTCGGGCTGCTGCTGGGCGGCCGTGCCGATCCCGGTCTGGTCCGGATCGGTACGAAATCGGCGTCGGTCGAGGGGCGGATCACGCTGGCGGCGGGCGCGCCCGCCGCCGTGCGGGCCGAGGAGGCGGGCGCCGAGCTGGACGACGGTGCGCTGCTCATCAGCCGTACCGTCTCGGCGGAGGGCCGCTCCAGGGCCTTCGTGGGCGGGCGCACGGTCCCCGTGGGGCTGCTGGGCGAGCTGGCGGACGAGCTGGTCGCCGTGCACGGCCAGACCGACCAGCAGGGCCTGCTGAGGCCGGCCCGCCAGCGCGAGGCCCTGGACCGGTACGCGGGCGACGCCGTCGCCGTGCCGCTGGCCAAGTACGCGGGCGCCTACCGGCGGCTGCGCGAGGTCGCCGGCGAGCTGGACGAGCTGACCACCCGGGCCCGGGAGCGCGCCCAGGAGGCGGACCTGCTGCGCTTCGGCCTGGACGAGGTCGCCGCCGCGGAACCGCTGCCCGGCGAGGACGCCGACCTGGCCGCCGAGGCCGAGCGGCTGGGCCATGCCGAGGCGCTCGCGTCGGCCGCGACCCAGGCGCACGCCGCGCTCGCGGGGAACCCCGAGGACCCCGAGGGCGTCGACGCCGGCATGCTCGTCGCGGGCGCCCAGCGTGCGCTGGAGGCCGTCCGCTCCCACGACCCGGCGCTGGCCGCGCTCTCGGACCGGATCGGCGAGATCGGCATCCTCCTCGGCGACGTCGCCGGTGAGCTCGCCGGGTACGCCGACGACCTGGACGCCGATCCCCGGCGCCTGGCGGTCGTGGAGGAGCGGCGGGCCGTCCTCGCCCACCTCACTCGCAAGTACGGGGAGTCCATCGACGCCGTCCTGGCGTGGGCCGAGCAGGGCGCGGCCCGGCTCGGCGAGCTGGAGGGCGACGACGAGCGGATCGGGGAGCTCACCGGGGAGCGCGACGCGCTGCGCCTCGAGCTCGGCGACCTCGCCCAGGCCCTCACCGACGCCCGGGGGGAGGCGGCGGACCGGTTCGCCGCGGCCGTCACGGCGGAGCTCGCGCAGCTCGCCATGCCGCACGCCCGGGTCGGCGTCGCCCTCCGGCAGACGGAGGACGCGGAGGGCATCGAGGTCGGCGGCCGCCGGGTCGCCTTCGGCGCGACCGGCGCCGACGAGGTCGAGCTGCAGCTCGCACCCCACCCCGGCGCCCCGGCCCGGCCGATCGCCAAGGGTGCTTCCGGCGGTGAGCTGTCCCGGGTGATGCTCGCCGTCGAGGTCGTCTTCGCGGGGTCGGACCCGGTACCGACGTACCTGTTCGACGAGGTCGACGCGGGCGTCGGCGGCAAGGCGGCGGTCGAGGTCGGCCGGCGTCTGGCGCGTCTGGCGCGGACCGCGCAGGTCGTGGTCGTCACGCACCTGCCCCAGGTGGCCGCGTTCGCGGACCGGCAGCTGCTGGTCGAGAAGACGAACGACGGGTCCGTGACGCGGAGCGGGGTGCGCGTCCTGGAGGGTGAGGAGCGGGTACGCGAGCTGTCGCGGATGCTCGCGGGGCTGGAGGACTCGGAGCTCGGGCGGGCGCACGCGGAGGAGTTGCTGGCCGCGGCCCGCGAAGCGCGCTGACGCGCGCCGGACCCGCGTGGGCCGTCGCTCCGGCCGGTGTGCGGATCGCAGGGCGGCTGTGGTCGTGGCCGGGAGGTCGTCTCGCCTTCGCCAGTGGGGGTGCGGTCTTGCCGCGCGGCGGGTGGCCGACCGACGTTCCCCGGGCGCCGTCCGGCGGACCCCCGGGAGGGGTTTCCGCGCACCGCACACGGGGCGGAGGCGGTCGGCAACGCCGCCGGCCGGTCCGTGGCCGGTCCGTCGGGGGCACCGCCGTCCCCCGGCCGTGGGCGTGCACCGGCGCGTGCCACGCCCGAGGGCGGGTACCCCCGCTTGCGGGTGCGGGGTCGGCGTGATGGGGGAGCGGGGGGCACTCGTAAGGGTGGTCCCGCGTACGTGTGGCCGGGTGGGGGTGGGGCATCGCTCCCTGGATGGCCTATCGGCCTGGCATCCTTGAGGGAGCAGACCCCGCCGCCCTCCGCACGATGCCGAGTCAGGAGTCCTACCCCGCGTGAGCAGTTCACCGAGCCCCTTGCACGGGCAGCTGCACGCCGTCCACGTGCTGGGCGAGACGGCGCGGGCCCATGTCGCCTCCGTGGCGGGCGGGTTGGTGGCGCGCGGCGTACAGGTGACGGTCTGCGGGCCCGCCGAGGCCGAGGAGCGGTACGGGTTCGGGGCGGCGGGAGCGCGGTTCGCGCCGGTCGAGATCACGCGGCGCGCACAACCGAGGGCGGACGCGGCCGTGGTGACGGCGTTGCGGGCGGCCTGCGCCGGGGCGGACGTGGTGCATGCGCACGGGCTGCGGGCCGGGCTGCTCGCCACGATGGCGCTGAGCGGGCGCCGTACGCCGCTGGTGGTGACCTGGCACGGCGCGGTGCTGGCGGAGGGGGCGCGGGGGCGGGTGCTGCGGTTGCTGGAGCGCCGGGTGGCGCGGGCGGCGGCGGTCGTGCTGGGCGCCTCGTCGGACCTGGTGGACCGGGCCCGTGCGGCCGGGGCCCGGGACGCCCGGCTCGGGCCGATCGGGGTGCCGGCGCCGCCGCGGGCCGCGCCGTCCCCGGAGGCGGTGGCGGAGGCGGAGCGGCGCCGGTACAAGACCCGGGACGAATTCGCCGTGGGGGAGCGTCCGTTGCTGCTCGCGGTGGGCCGTCTGGAGGCGCGCAAGGGGTATCACCTGCTGCTGGACGCGGCCCACGGCTGGGCGGGGCTCGACCCGGCGCCGTTGCTGGTCGTCGCGGGCGAGGGCTCGCTGCGTACGGAGCTCCAGGAGCGGATCGACAGCGAGGAGCTGCCGGTGCGGCTGCTCGGCCGCCGCGACGACGTGCCCGAACTCCTCGCCGCCGCCGACGTGGTGGTGCTGCCGTCGCGCTGGGAGGCGCGGTCCCTTCTCGCGCAGGAGGCGCTGCACGCCGGGGCGCCGCTGGTGGCGACCTCCGTCGGTGGTACGCCCGAACTCGTCGGCGAGGCAGCGGTGTTGGTGCCCTACGGCAATCCGAAGACGCTCGCGGACACCGTCACGCGTCTGCTGGGGGACCCGGCACGGCGTGCGGGGTTCGCCGCGGCCGGTCCCGTGCAGGCCGCCACTTGGCCGACCGAGGATGACACGGTCGCCCAAGTGCTCAGCATCTACGACGAGTTGACCTCGTCCTGAGGGCCGCTTCGCGGGCGGCGGCGGTGCGTCAGCCGCCGTACGCGCCGCTCGCGGTGAGCCGCAGCGCCGTGTCGATCAGCGGCACGTGGCTGAAGGCCTGCGGGAAGTTGCCGACCTGCCGCTGCAGCCGCGGGTCCCACTCCTCGGCCAGCAGGCCGAGGTCGTTGCGGAGCGCCAGCAGCTTCTCGAAGAGCCTGCGGGCCTCGTCGACCCGGCCGATCATGGCGAGGTCGTCGGCGAGCCAGAAGGAGCACGCGAGGAAGGCGCCCTCGTCGCCGGGGAGGCCGTCCAGGTTCTCGCCGCCGGGCGGGGCGTCGGTCGGGTAGCGCAGCACGAAGCCGTCCTCGGTGGACAGTTCCCGCTGGATCGCCTCGATGGTGCCGATGACGCG
This sequence comes from Streptomyces sp. NPDC006207, assembly GCF_040613835.1. NCBI lineage: Bacteria > Bacillati > Actinomycetota > Actinomycetes > Kitasatosporales > Streptomycetaceae > Streptomyces > Streptomyces sp. NPDC006207. Next base: position 12,117 of record NZ_JBEXSX010000069.1, read on the forward strand.
CTTGTCGTCCGGCGGCAGGAAGCCGACCTGCGGGATGAGCAGCAGCGAGGCGTCCAGCTCGCGCGAGCCGTAGGACTGCGTGAAGGTGTTGCGTTCCTTGTCGTAGCCCTTCTCGCACACGTCGCGGTGGATCTCGTCGCGCAGGTCGCGCCAGCGCTCCAGCGGGCCGTCGACCTCGCCGGACTCGATGAGCTTGACGGTGCGGTCGACGGCGACCCAGGCCATGACCTTGGAGTGGACGAAGTGCCGGCGCGGGCCGCGGACCTCCCAGATGCCCTCGTCCGGCTCGTCCCAGTGGTCCTCCAGGTACTGGATGAGCCGGATCTGCAGCAGCGAGGCGTAGTCGTTGCGGGCCAGGCCGGTCATGTGCGCCAGGTGCAGGGCCTCGGTGACCTCGCCGTAGACGTCGAGCTGCAGTTGGTGGGCCGCGCCGTTGCCGACCCGGACCGGGATCGAGCCCTCGTAGCCGGGCAGCCAGTCCAGCTCGGTCTCGCCGAGCTCGCGCTCACCGGCGATGCCGTACATGATCTGCAGGTTCTCCGGGTCGCCGGCGACCGCGCGCAGCAGCCACTCGCGCCAGGCGCGGGCCTCGTCGCGGTAGCCGGTGCGCAGCAGGGAGGACAGGGTGATCGCCGCGTCGCGCAGCCAGGTGAAGCGGTAGTCCCAGTTGCGGACGCCGCCGATGTCCTCGGGCAGGGAGGTGGTGGGGGCGGCGACGATGCCGCCGGTCGGCCCGTACGTCAGGGCCTTGAGGGTGATCAGGGAGCGGACCACGGCGTCCCGGTAGGGGCCGTGGTAGGTGCACTGGGCGACCCACTCCCGCCAGAAGTCCTCGGTGGCCTCCAGCGACGCCTCGGGCTCGGCGAGCGGGGGCGGCTCCTTGTGCGAGGGCTGCCAGCTGATGGTGAAGGCGATGCGGTCGCCGGGCGAGACCGTGAAGTCCGCGTAGGTGGTGAGGTCCTTGCCGTACGTCTCGACATCGGTGTCGTGCCAGACGGAGTCCGGGCCGGCGACGGCGACGGTGCGCTCGCCCACCTTGTGCACCCACGGCACGACCCAGCCGTAGCTGAAGCGCATGCGCAGCGCGGACCGCATCGGCACCCGGCCGCTGACGCCCTCGACGATCCGGATCAGCTGGGGGGCGCCGTCACGCGGCGGCATGAAGTCGATCACACGGACCGTGCCGCGGGGGGTGTCCCACTCGGACTCCAGCACCAGGGAGTCGCCCCGGTAGCGGCGCCGGGTGGCGGCCGGGGACGGGGTGCCGTTCGCGTGGGCGGGGCCGAGCCGCCAGTAGCCGTGCTCCTCGGTGCCGAGGAGGCCCGCGAAGATCGCGGGGGAGTCGAAGCGGGGCAGGCACAGCCAGTCGACCGTGCCGTCCCGGCACACCAGGGCGGCGGTCTGCATATCGCCGATGAGTGCGTAATCCTCGATACGCCCGGCCACGTAGGTCTCCCAGTCGAACGACGGCGGCGCCCCTTGGGACTGGGGCGGTGATTGCGGTCTGTGGATCTGTCGACGAGCTCTTTCCCGGGAGCGGGCGGGGTAGTGCCGTGCCGGTTCACTCGCATCGAATCGATGTGTCCGAGCAGGATACGACGACAACGCGGGCTGTGCGGAAGCGACGACCGCCCCCGCTGGGCCGGTCGGGTGCATTTTGTCGTACCAAACTCCCGGTGACCGCGTTTTTCGTCAGAGAGCCGCCCGCACCGTCTGGTGCGCGTCACTGATACCCTGGTAGCCCGTGGGCCGGTGGCCTGAACCACTGAACCGCCGCGACGACACCCCTCTTCATCACCATGGTGCCGTCCCGACCACCACCTCGCGACCACGGGAGCCCCCTGTTGGCACTGCCGCCCAAATCCACGACGACCAAGCACCTCTTCGTCACTGGGGGTGTCGCCTCCTCGCTCGGCAAGGGACTGACCGCCTCCAGCCTCGGCGCACTGCTCAAGGCCCGGGGTCTGCGCGTCACCATGCAGAAGCTCGACCCGTACCTCAACGTGGACCCGGGCACGATGAACCCGTTCCAGCACGGTGAGGTGTTCGTCACGGACGATGGCGCCGAGACCGACCTGGACATCGGCCACTACGAGCGCTTCCTGGACGTGAACCTCGCCGGCTCGGCCAACGTCACCACCGGCCAGGTGTACTCCTCGGTGATCGCCAAGGAGCGGCGCGGCGAGTACCTGGGCGACACCGTGCAGGTCATCCCGCACATCACCAACGAGATCAAGTCCCGCATCCGGCGCATGGCGACCGAGGACGTGGACGTGGTGATCACGGAGGTCGGCGGCACCGTCGGCGACATCGAGTCGCTGCCCTTCCTGGAGTCCGTGCGGCAGGTCCGGCACGAGGTCGGCCGGGACAACGTCTTCGTGATGCACATCTCACTGCTCCCGTACATCGGCCCCTCCGGCGAGCTGAAGACCAAGCCGACCCAGCACTCCGTGGCCGCGCTGCGCAGCATCGGCATCCAGCCCGACGCGATCGTGCTGCGCGCCGACCGCGACGTGCCGACCTCCATCAAGCGCAAGATCTCGCTGATGTGCGACGTCGACGAGGAGGCCGTGGTCGCGGCGATCGACGCCCCGTCGATCTACGACATCCCCAAGGTGCTGCACACCGAGGGCCTGGACGCGTACGTGGTCCGCAAGCTGAACCTGCCGTTCCGCGACGTCGACTGGACGCAGTGGGACGACCTGCTGGGGCGGGTCCACCAGCCCGAGCACGAGGTGAAGGTCGCCCTCGTCGGCAAGTACATCGACCTGCCGGACGCCTACCTGTCGGTGACCGAGGCGCTGCGCGCCGGCGGCTTCGCCAACAACGCCAAGGTCAACATCAAGTGGGTGACCTCGGACGACTGCAAGACCGCGGCCGGCGCGGCCCGTCAGCTCGGCGACGTGGACGCGATCTGCGTGCCCGGCGGCTTCGGCGACCGCGGTGTGGAGGGCAAGGTCTCGGCGATCACCTTCGCCCGCGAGAACCGCATCCCGCTGCTGGGTCTGTGCCTGGGCCTGCAGTGCGTGGTCATCGAGGCGGCCCGCAGCCTGGCCGGCATTCCGGACGCCAACTCCACCGAGTTCGACGCCGCGACCGCGCACCCGGTGATCTCCACCATGGCCGAGCAGCTCGACATCGTCGCCGGCCAGGGCGACCTCGGCGGAACCATGCGGCTGGGCCTGTACCCGGCGAAGCTCGCCGAGGGTTCCATCGTCCGCGAGGTCTACGGCGGCGAGCCCTACGTCGAGGAGCGGCACCGCCACCGCTACGAGGTGAACAACGCCTACCGCGGCGAGCTGGAGAAGAAGGCCGGCCTGGTGTTCTCCGGCACCTCCCCGGACAACACGCTGGTCGAGTACGTCGAGTACCCCCGCGACGTGCACCCGTACCTGGTGGCCACCCAGGCGCACCCCGAACTCAAGTCCCGCCCGACCCGTCCGCACCCCCTGTTCGCGGGTCTGGTCGCGGCCGCCGTCGAGCGCCTCAAGGGTTGATCGGTACGGTTGCCGGGGCGGGCCGGCGAACGGCCCGCCCCGGTACCGCGTACGGAGGGCACCATGCTGAAGGACACTCCCGAGGAGTGGCGGGTCACCGCCACCGCCACCCCATTCACCGGGAAGAAGACCAGCGTCCGCACCGATGACGTCGTCATGCCCGACGGCGGCGTCGCCCGGCGCGACTACCAGGTCCACCCCGGCTCGGTGGCCGTGCTCGCCCTCGACGACCGGGACCGGGTGCTGGTCCTCAAGCAGTACCGCCACCCCGTGCGGATGAAGCTGTGGGAGATCCCCGCCGGACTGCTCGACGTCCCCGGCGAGAACCCGCTGCACGCCGCCCAGCGCGAGCTGTACGAGGAGGCCCACGTCAAGGCCGAGGACTGGCGGGTGCTCACGGACGTGTACACCACGCCCGGCGGCTGCGACGAGGCCGTGCGGATCTTCCTGGCGCGGGGCCTGTCCGAGGTGGAGGGCGAGCGCTTCGAGGTGTCGGAGGAAGAGGCCGACATGGAGTTCGCCCGGGTCCCGGTGGACGAGCTGGTCCGCGGCGTCCTCGCCGGGGAACTGCACAACAACTGCCTCGTGGTGGGTGTGCTCGCGCTGCAGGCCGCCCGGGCGGGGGACGGCCTGGAGGCGCTGCGTCCCGCCGAGGCCGAGTGGCCCGCGCGACCGTTCTCCGTGTGACCCGTTCGGTCTGACCATCCGATCGTCCGAGAGGGTGATCATTGACCGGATCCGCCGCGTCGCGCAGGGGGGTTGGACCCATACCGTGAACTAGGCTCTTGCCGTTCGTAGGAGAACGGGAGTGGGCCCGTGGCGGATCACGTGCTGGACGCCGACGCATCGGCGGCGGCCTCTGACGACGGCCCGTGGGGGCCGGCGTCGCAGACCCCGGCACACGGCACGCTGCCCCCCGGCCTGCCGGGGTTCGTCGGGCGCCGCCGCGAGCTCGAGGAACTGCGTGCCGACATCGACCGGCCGGGCCTGGCGGCCCTGCGCGGCCAGACGCCCGACGGCAGCCGCGTGCTCCTCGTGGCCGGCCGGCCGGGCTCGGGACGGACGGCGCTGGCCGTGCGCCTCGCCCACGAGGTCGCCGACCGCTACCCCGGCGGCCAGTTCTACGTACGGCTCAGTGAGAACGACGGCCGTCCGGTGCCGCCCGAGCAGTCCGCCCGCTCGCTGCTGCGCGCGATGGACGTCGAGGTCGAACCGGCCGCGGAGCGCGAGGAACTGCAGGCCGCACTGCGCACCGCCCTGAACGGGCGCAAGGCCGTCCTCGTCCTGGACGACGTCGTGGACTCCCGCCAGCTGCTGGACCTGATGCCCAAGGGCTCGGGGAACCTGCTGGTCGCCACGGCCGAGGGGCCGCTGCCCGGCGTCCACGACGTACGCCCGTGCACCCTGGGCGGGCTCGACCCGGTGGCGTGCGTCGACCTGCTGGCCGAGGCCGTTGGCCGGGTGCGGATCACCAACGACCCCCGGGCCGCGGAGGCTCTCGCCCAGGAGTGCGGCGGCCATCCCGCGGCGCTGCGCCTGGTCGCCGCATGGCTCGCCGCCCAGCCCCGCACCTCCGTCGCCGAGGCCACCCGCAGGCTGCACGCCGAGGCCGCCGAGCCGGCCGCCGCCGCCGGACCGGCGGCTCCTGTGGCCGCCGAGGGCGGCACGGCCACCCGGGGCGACGGCACGCTCCGCGCCGACGTCGGGTACCGCACGGGCAGCAACCCGCTGCCGGAGGCGCTGCGCGGCCTGGCCGCGGACGGGCAGGCGCGGGTGCTGCGCCGGGCGGGCACGTCCGCCGACCCGACCGCGCGGAAGCCCGGCGGCGCTCGGGACGCCGACGGTTCCGGGGGAGCGGAGGAGAAGGGGAACGCCGCCCCGCCGCCCACCCCGCGCGCCACTCCCGCGCCGGAGCTGCTGCGCGCCTTCCGCTTCGTCTACGGAGCGCTGTCGCCCGCCGTGGCCCGCATGCTGCGCCTGCTCGCGCTCGCCCCCTCGGGCCTGACCGACGCGCAGACCGCCTCCGCCCTGGGCGGCTGCTCGGTCGAGGCCGCGCAGGCCACGCTCGCGGACCTGGCCGGCTGCGGGCTGCTGCACCCCGAGCCGGCGGCCGGCGACCTGCCGGCGCAGTACCGCGTGCCGGGCTGGCTCACCCCGCCGCTGCGGGCACTGCTGGAGAGCACGGAGAAGCCGTCCGAGGTGCTGCTCGCCCGCGCCCGGATGCTGGAGCGCACGGTACGGCTGCTGCACGCGTGCCGGATGTGCCTGGAGGGCGAGTCGGAACCGGACGGGCTGCCCAAGTCGCTGCGCTTCGCCGGCCGTCCGGTCGCGGCCGGGTGGCTGCGGCTGCGGCTGCCGGTCCTGCTGGCCTCCGCACGACTGGCGGTCGCGGACGGCGAACTGGACACCCTGGCCCGCCGTCTCATGGCCGCGCTCGTCCGGGCCCTCGCCGCGGACCCCGACGGCGGCGCGACCGCGCCGGAGCGCTACCGGCTCCACCACCTGGTGCTGGACGTGGCCGAGCGGCGCGGACTGCACCGCGAGAAGGCGGCGGCCCTGCTGAACATCGGCGACCTGGACGTGGAGGCGGCCCGCCCGCTCGACGCCCTCGACCGCTACCGGGCCGCGCTGGTGGCCTCCCGGGAGGCCTACGACGGTGACGCCGAGGGCCGCGCGCTGGAGGCCATCGCCGGGACCTATTTGGAGCTGGACGACCCACAGCGCGCCTCCGACTGGTACGGCAGGGCGCTGGCCCTGCGGCAGGCCCGGGGCGAGGTGGTCCACCAGGCGCGGCTGCACTCCAGGCTCGGCGCCCTGTTCACCTACGCCGCCCACTACGGCAACGCGCTGCGCGAGTGGCGTGCCGCGGCGGCCGCCCACCGCCGGCTGAAGGACCTGCCCGCGCAGGCCCGTGCCCTCAGCGAGGTGGCCCGGGTCCAGGAGTACGCGGGCCACCCCGAGGACGCCCTGCGGACCTGCCGTGACGCCCTGTACTGGGCCCGGCAGGCGGGGGAGCGGCGGCTGGAGGGCGCCGTGCTGCTGCGCATGGCCGACACCCTGGAGCGGCTCGGGGACCCGGCGGGCGCCCGGCTCCAGCGGGCCGCGGCGCGCCGGCTGCTGCCCGCCGAGGAGATTCCGCAGCCCGAGGAGGACTGAGCGCCTCTGTTTCCGGGCCCAAGGGCCCACCGGGGGCCCTCAGATCACGCCGTCCGCGAGCTGTACCTACGAAACTGCCAATGCCTTCGCTGAAAGTAGTCACTTTGTAAGGCTGGACAGTGACTCTTCCTTCACTACACTTGGTCACACCGCAGAACATCGCGGTCAGGTCCGGCGTACTCCGTTATGGGGTGACATGTCCGGAGACCTGCACAAACCCTCCACTCCCGTGAACAGGACCGTGATCGACGTGAAGGTCGGCATCCCCCGCGAGGTCAAGAACAACGAGTTCCGCGTGGCCATCACCCCCGCCGGCGTGCACGAGCTCGTCCGAGGCGGCCACGAGGTCTTCGTCGAGCAGGACGCCGGCGTCGGCTCGTCCATCCCGAACGAGGAGTACGTCTCCGCCGGTGCGACGATCCTCCCGACCGCCGACGAGGTGTGGGCCGCCGCCGACCTGGTGCTGAAGGTCAAGGAGCCGATCGCGGAGGAGTACCACCGTCTCCGCAAGGACCAGACCCTCTTCACCTACCTGCACCTGGCGGCGTCCCGCGAGTGCACCGACGCGCTGCTGGAGTCCGGCACCACCGCGATCGCTTACGAGACCGTCGAGTTCGCCAACCGCCAGCTGCCGCTGCTCGCCCCGATGTCCGAGGTGGCCGGCCGGCTCGCCCCGCAGGTCGGCGCGTACCACCTGATGCGCTCGGCCGGCGGGCGCGGGGTGCTCCCCGGCGGCGTCCCGGGTGTGGCCCCGGCCAAGGCGGTCGTGATCGGCGGCGGCGTCTCCGGCTGGAACGCCGCGCAGATCGCCGTCGGCATGGGCTTCCACGTCACCCTGCTCGACCGGGACATCAACAAGCTGCGCGAGGCCGACAAGATCTTCGGCACCAAGGTGCAGACCATCGTCTCCAACGCCTTCGAGCTGGAGAAGGCCGTCCTGGACGCCGACCTCGTCATCGGCGCGGTCCTGATCCCGGGCGCCAAGGCCCCCAAGCTCGTCACCAACGAGCTGGTCTCCCGGATGAAGCCCGGCTCGGTGCTCGTCGACATCGCGATCGACCAGGGCGGCTGCTTCGAGGACTCCCGTCCCACTACGCACGCCGAGCCGACCTTCGCGGTGCACAACTCGGTCTTCTACTGCGTCGCCAACATGCCGGGTGCGGTGCCGAACACCTCCACCTACGCGCTGACCAACGCGACGCTGCCGTACATCGTCGAGCTGGCCAACGGCGGCTGGCGCGAGGCGCTGCGCCGGGACGCCGCGCTCGCCAAGGGCCTCAACACCCACGAGGGGCAGGTCGTCTACGGCCCGGTCGCCGAGGCCCACGGCCTGGACGCCGTCGACCTGGCCACCGTCCTCGGCTGACGCCGGCTGGTCGACTGATCGATTTTTCTCGCGTTGGCGTCAACTTGTCGCCAATCCGGTACGCACGGCCGGGTCTTGAGTCTCAAGGCCCGGCCGTTCGCGTGGAACCATACTGTTTTGCCGATTCGTCCCCCCGCGAAACATCCCCGGCGTCGTCGTTACACCCTTGACAGCGAGACGTTCGGTTGCCGACACATCGTGCCGTGTCCGGTGGATTGTGTTGCTGTGAACCACCGACACGCCATAGAGTCGCCAACCGTCGGCATGCTGCAACGCTGACCTATTGAGAAGTTTCCTGGTCACCAAGGAGGTAAGACGACTTGTGAATGAGTCGACATTTGCTCCCGGGGGTGGTCAGCCAGGAATGACCGTGCAGACCGACGGCTCCGCACGGCTCGAACCGGTGGCCTCCGTGGCCGTCCGGACGTTCGAGGCGCGCAGGACCGGGACAGACAACGAGACGCGTTACGCGAACCCCATGGCGCACTACGAAGAAGAGCTGCAGGACGGTCAGTTCTACGACCCCGACGCGGAGTACGAACCCGACCCCGAGTACGCGGCCACGCTCGCACCCGACGCGGCGCGCCAGCGCCGTGAGCGCGTGGGCCCCACCGGCCGCCCGTTGCCGTACTTCCCGATCCCCGGCCCACTGACGGACCACGGCCCGGCGAAGATCATCGCCATGTGCAACCAGAAGGGCGGCGTCGGCAAGACGACGTCCACCATCAACCTCGGTGCCGCGCTGGCCGAATACGGCCGCCGCGTCCTCCTGGTCGACTTCGACCCGCAGGGCGCGCTCTCCGTCGGCCTCGGCGTCAACCCGATGGAACTGGACGTCACGGTCTACAACTTGCTGATGGAGCGCGGGCTCTCGGCCGACGAGGTGCTGCTGAAGACCGCGGTGCCCGGCATGGACCTGCTGCCCAGCAACATCGACCTGTCGGCCGCGGAAGTCCAGTTGGTCAGCGAGGTGGCCCGCGAGTCCTCGCTGCAGCGCGCGTTGAAGCCGCTGCTGCCCGACTACGACTACGTCATCATCGACTGTCAGCCCTCGCTCGGCCTGCTGACCGTCAACGCCCTGACCGCGGCCCACCAGGTGATCGTCCCGCTGGAGTGCGAGTTCTTCGCGCTGCGCGGTGTCGCGCTGCTCACCGAGACCATCGAGAAGGTCAGGGAACGGCTCAACCCCGAGCTGGAGCTGGACGGCATCCTCGCCACGATGTACGACTCGCGCACCGTGCACAGCCGCGAGGTGCTGGCGCGGGTCGTCGAGGCCTTCGACGACCACGTCTACCACACCGTCATCGGACGGACCGTCCGCTTCCCGGAGACGACGGTCGCCGGTGAGCCGATCACCACCTACGCCTCCAATTCGGTCGGCGCCGCCGCCTATCGCCAGCTCGCCAGGGAGGTGCTCGCCCGGTGTCACGCCGAGTGAGTCTCCCGGGGGCCGACGAACTGTTCCGCACCACCGGGGGGCGGGGGCTCCAGTCCGCGACGCCGCGGCAGCACGCCAACGGCGAGACTCCCGGCACGGGCACGGGCACGGGCACGGGCACGGGCCCCGGCGGCGGCCCCGGCACGGACTCCGGCGCGCCCGGCGAACGCCCGCTGCGGCCCGTGCCCGCCCCCGCCGAGGAGCCGGCGCCCGAGGAGGCGCCCGTCAGCGAGTCCGCGGCGCCCTCCGAAGCCGCCGAGCACGGCGGACGGGACGCCGGCACCGACCCCGGCACCGCGCCCGCCCCCGCGGCCCGCTCCGTCCCCGAGCAGGCGGGTCCGTCCGGTCCGGCCGTCCGGCGCGGCCTGCAGGCCCCCGGAACGGGCTCCACGGGCCCCCAGGCGGCTCCGCAGCCGCCGCAGCCCCCGCAGCCGCGCCGCAAGTCCGGTCGGGCCCCCAGGCGGCCCAGCGGGCGCGAGCGCCACGACGAGAAGATCACCGTCTACGTCTCCGCCGAGGAGCTGATGGACCTCGAGCACGCCCGCCTCGTCCTGCGCGGGGAGCACGGGCTCGCCGTGGACCGCGGGCGCATCGTCCGCGAAGCGGTCGCGGTGGTCCTGGCCGACCTCGAGTCCCGCGGCGACGCGAGCATCCTCGTACGCCGCCTGCGCGGCCGCTGACGCGCTCCGCGCGATACGGTGCCGTCCTCCGTACGGCCCCGTCAGCACCATCTGGACCCCCATGCCCCCCGACGACACCGCCAGCCCGCAGCGCTCCCGCCGCCTCCTCGGCCGCGGTCCCGGCGCGAACCCCGTGCCGCCTCCGGCCGTGGCCGACGAGGGCGCGGGCGAGGCGGGCAGTGACTTCGGCCACACCGCGCCCGCGGCGCCGCCGCCACCTGCCGCCGTCGAAGCAGCGGCGGAGGCCGTCCCGCAGCCCGAGGGGCACCTGCTCGTCGCGGAGCCGCCGCCCGCACCGGAGGCGGGGGACGACGGACCCCAGGCCGCGCCGGACGGGGAGCCGCAGCCTGCCGGCGAGCCGGGTGACGAGCCGGGTGACGAGGGGAACGCCGAGGAGGGCGCCGCCGCGAACGACGGCCGGTTCACCGTCCGGCTGGCGAACTTCGAGGGCCCCTTCGACCTGCTGCTGCAGCTGATCTCCAAGCACAAGCTCGACGTCACCGAGGTCGCCCTGTCCAAGGTGACGGACGAGTTCATGGCGCACATCCGCGCCATGGGACCGGACTGGGACCTGGACCAGACCACGGAGTTCCTGGTCGTCGCGGCGACGCTGCTGGACCTGAAGGCCGCGCGCCTGCTGCCCGCCGCCGAGGTGGAGGACGAGGAGGACCTCGCCCTGCTGGAGGCCCGGGACCTGCTCTTCGCCCGGCTGCTCCAGTACCGCGCCTACAAGCAGATCGCCGCGATCTTCGCCGAGCGGCTGGAGGCCGAGGCGCTGCACCACCCCCGCACCGTGGGACTGGAGCCGCAGCACGCCGAGCTGCTGCCCGAGGTGGTGCTGAGCATCGGTCCGGAACGCTTCGCGCAGCTCGCCGTCAAGGCGATGCAGCCGAAGCCGAAGCCGCAGGTGTACGTGGACCACATCCACGCGCCGTTGGTGAGCGTCCGCGAGCAGGCGGAGCACGTCATCGCGATGCTGCGCGAACGCGGCGAGGCGAGCTTCACGGAGCTCACCTTCGACGCCCCCGACACCCTGACGGTCGTCGCGCGCTTCCTGGCACTCCTGGAGCTTTACCGGGAGAAGGCGGTGGCGCTCGAGCAGGAGGAGGCCCTGGGTACGCTCCGGGTCCGCTGGACGGGTGGCGAGGCGGCACCGGCCCAGCCGCTCGTCACCGACGAATTCGACCAAGTGCCGGCCGCCGCGAAGGACGGGAAGGATGGCCGACGTGACGGAGGTGACCGGGGTGACCGAGGCGGTCGAGGGGACCGGTGAGGCGGCGGAGGGCGCGCCCGCGGGGCTGCTGTCCGTGGCGGAGCTGGAGCTGAGGCCCGCCCTGGAGGCGGTCCTGATGGTCGTCGACGAACCCGTCACCGAGGAGACCCTGTCGAAGGTGCTGGAGCGCCCGCGCCGGGAGATCGCGATCGCGCTCCACGACCTCGCGGAGGAGTACGCCGCGCAGGGCCGCGGCTTCGACCTGCGCCTGATCGCGGGCGGCTGGCGGTTCTACACCCGGCCCGCGTACGCCGCGGCCGTCGAGAAGTTCGTCCTGGACGGCCAGCAGGCCCGGCTGACCCAGGCCGCGCTGGAGACGTTGGCGGTCGTCGCGTACCGGCAGCCGGTGAGCCGGTCCCGGGTCTCCGCGGTGCGCGGGGTCAACTGCGACGGCGTGATGCGCACCCTTCTGCAGCGGGGTCTGGTGGAAGAGTGTGGGACGGAAGCCGAGACAGGTGCGATCCTGTACAGGACGACGAACTACTTCCTGGAGCGGATGGGCCTGCGCGGCCTGGACGAGCTGCCCGAGCTCGCCCCGTTCCTCCCGGAGGCGGCCGCCGTCGAGGCGGACTCCCTGGAGGGCGTCCCCTCATTCGACCCGGACTCGACGACGGATACTTGATGCGAAGCAGTAGCGGCAGCGGCAGGAACAGCGGCGGCAACCGGAATCCCCGGGGTGCCGATGGGGGCACGTCCCGGTCCAGGACCGGGGGGCAGCGCGACGACCAGCAGAAGCGCGCGGGCCGGCCCCGTCCGGAGGAGCGGCGCTACGACGTCGGCGGCAGCTCCGGCGGCCCCGGTGGAGCGGGCGGAGCCGCCAAGCGCGGCACCGGCGGCAGGCCGGGCGGCACCGGCGGCAAGCCGGGCGGTGCCTCGGGCAAGCCCCGCAAGTCCACGCCCGCGCGCCCGCGCGAACTCGACGCCCAGATCGAGGAGCGCAACCGCGAGCGGCACAGCAAGCCCAAGCTGAACCTCCCCAAGACCTTCCCGGGCGCCGAGCAGGAGGGCGAGCGCCTGCAGAAGGTGCTGGCCCGGGCGGGCATGGGCTCGCGCCGCGCGTGCGAGGAGCTGATCGAGCAGCGCCGTGTCGAGGTGAACGGCAAGATCGTCACCGAGCAGGGCCTGCGCGTGGACCCGGACAAGGACGAGGTGCGCGTCGACGGGCTGACCGTCGCCACGCAGTCGTACCTGTTCTTCGCCCTGAACAAACCGGCCGGCGTCGTCTCCACGATGGAGGACCCCGAGGGCCGCCAGTGCCTCGGCGACTACGTCACCAACCGCGAGACCCGGCTGTTCCACGTCGGGCGGCTGGACACCGAGACCGAGGGCATCATCCTGCTCACCAACCACGGCGAGCTGGCCCACCGTCTGACCCACCCCCGATACGGCGTGCAGAAGACGTACCTCGCCGCGATCAACGGCGTGCTGCCGCGCGACATCGGCAAGCAGCTCAAGAGCGGCATCGAGCTGGAGGACGGCTGGGCCCGCGCCGACAGCTTCCGCGTCGTGCAGCAGACCGGCAAGAACTACCTCGTCGAGGTGACCCTGCACGAGGGCCGCAAGCACATCGTCCGCCGCATGCTGGCCGAGGCGGGCTTCCCGGTCGACAAGCTGGTCCGCACCAGCTTCGGCCCGATCGCGCTCGGCGACCAGAAGTCCGGGTGGCTGCGGCGGCTCACCAACACCGAGGTGGGCATGCTCATGCGCGAGGTCGACCTCTGAGCCGTCCGGTCCCCGCCGTCACGGGCCGGTCCGCGCCCCCTGCCGGACCGGTTCTCTGACCGGCTTCCCATCGGATAAGGACTTTCCCGGAGGACGCCGTTCCGGGAAGGATGGCGCCATGACCATCCACGCCGAACGTCTGCGCGGGGCCGGGCTGCCCGAACTCTCCCCGGTCCTCGCGCAGCAGGGACACCCGTTGCTGTTCGCCACCGTCTCCGGTGCGCACCTGTACGGCTTCCCGTCCCGCGACTCCGACGTGGACCTGCGCGGCGTCCACCTCCTCCCGCTGTCCGACCTGATCGGGCTGCGGGAGGGCGAGGAGACCCAGACCCGCATGTGGGAGCAGGACGGCCTCGAACTCGACCTGGTCACCCACGACCTGCTGAAGTTCGCCCGTCTCATGCTGCGGCGCAACGGCTACGTCCTGGAGCAGCTGCTGTCCCCGCTCGTGGTGCACACCAGCGGCGTCCACGCCCAACTGGTCGACCTGGCACCCGGGGTCATCACCAGCCACCACGCCCACCACTACCGGGGCTTCGCCCGTACCCAGTGGGAGCTGTACGAGAAGACCGGCGAGCTCAAGCCGCTGCTCTACACCTTCCGGGTGCTGCTGACCGGCATCCACCTGATGCGCACCGGCACCGTCGAGGCGCACCTGCCGACGCTGCTGGACCACGTCACCGCCCCCGGGTACGTCCGCGAACTCATCCACGAGAAGGCCGTCGCCGAGCACGGCCTCGCCATGGACCTCGACCCGCGCCGCGTCCGCGCCGACGTCGAGGCCCTGCACGCCGGTCTGGACGACGCGCAGCGGGACACCCGGCTGCCCGGCGAGCCGGCGGCCTACGACGCCCTCCACGACCTGGTCGTGCGCACCCGGGTGGCCGCGGCGTGAGACGGGCCGCCTCGGGGGCGATGGCGGGGCTGGCGATCGGTGACGCGCTCGGTTTCCCCACGGAGTTCAACGACGTCCCGTCGATCCTCGCCAAGTGCGGTCCGTGGCGGGAGATGGAGCTGCCCCGCCCGGCCTTCGTCACCGACGACACGCAGATGACGCTCGCCCTCGCCCGCGGGCTGCGCACGGCGATGGACCGCGGCCCCCTCACGCCGTCCCGGCTCGCCCGCCCGGTGCGCGAGGAGTACGTCGACTGGTACCACTCGCCCGACAACAACCGCGCCCCCGGCCGCACCTGCCTGGTCGCCTGCGAGAAGCTGGACCACCCGGACCGGCCCTGGCAGGAGGCCAGCCAGACCGGCTCCAAGGGCTGCGGCGCGAACATGCGGGTCGCCCCGGTCGGCCTCGTCCCCGGCCTGCGCCCCGAGGAAAGGGCGGGGGCGGCCCAGTTGCAGTCCGCGCTCACCCACGGCCACCCCACGGCGCTCGCGGCCTCGGACCTCACCGCGCACGCCGTCCACCTGCTCGCTCAGGGCGCCGCGCCCGCGGAACTGACCACCCTGCTGCGCGGCTACGCGATGGAGCAGCGCGACACGTACCACGAGTGGTGGCTCGGCGACCTGTGGCTGCGTGCCCAGGACCACGGCCCGGTGGCCTTCGTCCGGCGCGGCTGGGACGAGTGCCTCGGGGTGCTCGACCGCCTCGACGAGGCGCTCGCGGCGCCCGACCGGGAGGCCGACCCGTGCCTGGCCGGCGGCGCGGGCTGGATCGCCGAGGAGGCGTTCGCGACCGGCCTGCTGTGCTTCCTGCTCTTCCCCGACGAACCCGTCACCGCGGTGCGCCGGGCGGCGTGCTCCTCGGGGGACTCCGACTCCATCGCCTGCCTGACGGGCGCCTTCGCCGGCGCGCACCACGGTCTCGCGGCCTGGCCGGACGCCTGGGTGGAGCGCATCGAGCACCGCGACGAACTACTGGCCCTCGGCGCCCTCTGGGACGGTGACGGCGGCTGACGCCCGCCGGACCCGGACGAGGAAGTCCTCGACGCGGGCCCGGTCCGGCTCGTCCGGGAGCGGACTGCGCGGCGCGGCGGCTTCGGCCTCCCCGTACAGCCGGAGCATCCAGGACTCCGTCTCGGACCAGCCGACCTCGCCGCGCTTGACCGCCAGCAACCGCTCCCGGTGGTCGCCGACCCCTATGCGCAGTTCGCCGGTGCGCAGCAGGTCGCGGGCGCTGATCAGCAGACGCAGCAGGTGCATGGCGTGCTTCCAGCGGGGCGCGCCGTGCGTGCGGACGTCGGCCTCCAGCTTCCGCAGCTGGCCGGTGGCGTAGCGGGCGAAGCTCTCGTGGACGTGCCGGGACAGGAAGGCGCCGCGCAGGGCGAGCAGTTCCTTCCCGGTGTCGTCCACGTGCTCGACGAGCGGGGAGTGGAGGCACTCCAGGATGTTGGGGTTGGCGCGCAGCGCGAGCTCGCAGAACCGCTCCAGCTCCCAGGAGAACTGCTCGGGCTCCGGGCCGTCCACGTGGCGGGGCGGCTTGTCGAACCGCCAGAAGAGCGGCGTGGGCGCCACGTACACCCCGCGGCGGTCGGTGTCACTGCCGTCCGTGGCCAGGCCGAAGGCGCGTGAGCCCATCACACAGGCGTAGACGGTGTGCCGGCGTACGAGGTCGTGGTCGCGCATGGACGGGGATCGTACGGGCTACACGAGGAAGATCTCGCCGTCTTTTTCGGTGATCTCCTCGGGGGGAAGCGGCTTCTTGGCCGGTCCCGCGGCCACCGAGGCGTCGGTGATGCGGAACTTGCTGCCGTGGCAGGGGCAGTTGATGGTGCCGTCGGAGACGCTGTTCACGATGCAACCCTGGTGGGTGCAGACGGCTGAGAAGGCCTTGAACTCGCCGGCCTGGGGCTGGGTCACCACGACCTTCTTGTCCGTGATCACCGTGCCGCCGCCCACGGGCACGTCGGCCGCCTTCACCAGCGCCGCGCCCTCCCCCGACGGGGGAGCGGAGGCCGGTGCCGAGCTCGGCGCGGAGACGGGCTCCGAGGCCGGTGGTGGCGCGGAGGTCGCCGCCGCGGGCGGCGCGCTCTCTTCGCCGTACTTGCTGCAACCCGCCAGCGCTGCCGTGGACAGCAGCACCATGCGTCGCTTCATGTCGTCACCCCGACCGTTCTGAAGAACCACAACGCGGACGTAAGCCACAGCACCGTCAGCGCCGTGAAGACCAGCCCGCCGACGACCGGCAGCAGCCAGCCCGGCAGTCGCTCGGCCCGCAGCAGCAGCATCTTTGCGGTGAATGCCCCGAAAAAGAAGCACCCGAGCAGCGAGTGCCCCATCACGCGGCTGCTGTACGTCTGATAGCCCAACGCGTACAGGCAGTGCACGGCGACCGGGATGGCCAGCAGGAACGCGATCCGGCCCGACCAGCGGTGCAGCCCTCCGGTCCAGGAGGGGGCGCGGACGCCCGGCACCTTGCCGTACATCACCAGCGCCGAGACCGCCTGCACCAGGGCGAAGGCGAAGGCGGCCGTGGCGAGCCAGGACTTGACCGCGCCCGTGCTGGAGAAACCGGCCAGGTTGAAGGCGGTGCCGGCCGGGTCGTGCACCCTGCCGTACGCGCCGAGGGCGACCGCGACCGCCGCGGCGGCGACCGCGGGGACGAGGAACACGGCGACCCGTCGGCGGGGGCGCGGTGACGGGGCCGGGAAGGACGTGGTGGCGGCGTTCGGGTCCACGTTCATGGGGCGCTCCTGCTCCTGCCTGCGGGCGGACGGTCAGGGGATCGGCCGTGCGGTGAGCTGCGTGCCGTCCACGGTCACGGCGCCGGTGGCGGGGTCGATGACGGGCGCCGCCGACGGTTCGCCGTCGCGCGAGACGATCCCCACCTGCTTGCCGTTCGGGAGCACGATCCAGCCGCCGACGACCCGCGCGCCGCGCACCGAGGCGGTCGCCCGGTACAGACCGGACGGCTTGACCGCGCGCTGCGCGGTGAAGGGCTGCTCCACGCCGGTCAGCCGCACCTCGCCGGTGACGCGGCCGCCCTCCAGGGTGCCCTCCAGCGAGGCGCCCCGGTCGCCGGTCAGGCGCATGCCGCCGTCTTCCCGGACGTCGCCGCGCAGCCAGGCCTCCTTGGTGCGCCCGTCGCAGACGTACGCGACGGCCTTGCCGTCGCGCAGCGCGATCGCGACGCTCGCCGCGTCGTCGCCGGTGCGGCCCGCGTAGTCCGCGTCCGGGCGGGGGACCGCGGTGCTGCGGGACGGGGAGGCCGCGGGGGCCGACGACGGCGGGGCGGCGGACGGCGTCCGGCTCGCGGCCGGCGGGCCGCCGCCCTTCGGCCCCACCTGCGGCGGTTCCGTCGTCGCGTTGAGCGACAGCATGATCAGCGCGAGTGCCAGCCCCGCGAGGAGCGTGTGGAGCGGTCCGGAACGCTTCATGTCCGCCTCCCCCGAGGCCGCGCGGTCAGGGCACCATCGAAGCGGACGGCCCGCCCCGCGTCCAGGGGCGTGTCAGGACGAAGCGGCGCTCACGACCACACCGCCAGCGCCACCGCGCGACCCTCCGTGTCCCGCTGCACCTCCAGCATCCCGACCACCGCGCTGCGGTTGATGCGCCCGTACACGTGCGGGAAGCGCGTCTCCTGCGGGACCCCCGGCGGCGGCACCGGATCGGCGTCCTCCCACAGCACACGGGCCTCCAGGGCCTCCTCGTCGATCAGCAGCACCATCAGCGGGCCCGGGGTGCCCCGGTAGAAGGCGTCGGCGACGGCGAGCGCAACCGCCTCGTCGGGCGCGCAGTGCACGAACCCGTCCTCGGCGAGCGACGAGGGCGCGTACGGACGGTCCGGGTCGCGCAGCCAGTCGTCCAGCGGAACAAGGTGGAAGATCATGCTTCATGGTGTACCGCAGCACCCCTGGCGTCTCGCAGGGCGGGCGTGTCCGCCGCGCCCCGTCCGCCCCGACTACGCTGACCAGGTACGTGCGCGCAGCAACACAGGGAGCGATGACGTGGCGGTACGAGCGGTCCGCGGAGCCGTCCAGCTGGAGCGGGACGAGGCGGAGCACATGCACGAGCAGGTCGCCGAGCTGCTCACCGCCATCCTGGAGCGCAACGGCATCGCGGTGGACGACCTGATCAGCGTCTGGTTCACCGCCACCCCGGACCTCCACAGCGACTTCCCGGCGGTCGCCGCGCGCAAGCTCGGCATCACCGACGTGCCGCTGATCTGCGCGCAGGAACTCGACATCGCCGGCGCCATGCCCCGGGTCGTGCGCATCCTCGCCCACGTCGAGTCCGGCCTGTCCAAGGGTGAGATCTCCCACGTCTACCTCGGCGCCGCGGCCGCCCTCCGCAAGGACATCGCCCAGTGAGAACCGCCCTCGTCATCGGTACCGGCCTCATCGGCACATCCGCCGCCCTCGCGCTCGCCGCGCGCGGCGTCGAGGTCCACCTGGAGGACCACGACCCCGCCGTGGTGCGCACCGCCGCCGCGCTCGGCGCGGGCACCGACGAACCCCCGTCCGGCCGGGTCGACCTCGCGATCGTCGCCGTGCCGCCGGCCCACGTCGCCGCGACCGTCGCCGACGCCCAGCGCCGCGGGCTCGCCCGCGGCTACCTGGACGTCGCCAGCGTCAAGGCCGGACCGCGCCGCGACCTGGAGGCGCTCGGCTGCGACCTGACCTCGTACATCGGCACGCACCCCATGTCCGGCCGCGAGCGCTCCGGCCCCCTGGCCGCGACCGCCGACCTCTTCGAGGGCCGCCCCTGGGTGCTCACCCCGACCCCGGTCACCGAGACCGAGGTGCTCAACCTCGCCCTGGAGCTGGTCGCGCTCTGCCGCGCCGTCCCCGTCGTGATGGACGCCGACGCCCACGACCGCGCCGTCGCCCTCGTCTCGCACACCCCCCAGCTGGTCTCCAGCATGGTCGCGGCGCGGCTGCAGCACGCCGAGGACAGCGCGGTCCGCCTGTGCGGCCAGGGCATCCGCGACGTCACCCGGGTCGCGGGCTCGCAGCCCGGCATGTGGATCGACATCCTCTCCGCCAACCCCGGCCCGGTCGCCGACGTCCTCGCCGATCTCGCCGCCGACCTGACGGAGACCGTCGAGTCCCTGCGGGCCCTGCAGTCCGCGGACGACGTCAAGCGCCGCGACGGCGCCGCCGGCATCGAGGACCTCCTCCGCCGCGGCAACGCCGGCCGGTCCAAGGTCCCCGGCAAGCACGGCTCCGCCCCCAAGTCCTACGACGTCGTCGCCGTCCTCATCGGCGACCAGCCGGGGGAGCTCGCGCGGCTCTTCGGGGACACGGGGGCGGCGGGGGTCAACATCGAGGACGTGCGGATCGAGCATTCGACGGGGCAGCAGGCGGGTCTGGTCCAGTTGATGGTGGAGCCGGCTGCGGCGGCCCGTTTGTCGGCGGCGTTGCGGGAGCGTGGCTGGTCGCTGCGCGCCTGAGCGGGGGGCCCGGGAATTCGTGGTACGGAGCCGAATGGGTGGGCCGGTAACCTTGTGGGGATGGCATTGCGCCAGCCGTGTACCTGCTCCATGCACAAGGAAGGTCCCCCGACTGTGTCGAATCCGGTGATCGTCGCGATCGACGGCCCCTCGGGCACTGGCAAGTCCAGCACTTCGAAGGCGGTCGCGGCCAAGCTCGGCCTGAGCTACCTGGACACCGGAGCGCAGTACCGGGCGATGACCTGGTGGATGCTGAGCAACGGCGTCGACGTGAACGACGCAGCCGCCGTGGCGACCGCCGCCGAGAAGCCGGTGATCGTCTCCGGGTCCGACCCGGCGGCGCCCACGATCACGGTGGACGGCGTGGACGCCTCCGGCCCGATCCGCACCCAGGAGGTCACCGCGGCGGTCAGCGCCGTCAGTGCGGTGCCGGAGGTGCGCAGCCGCCTGGTCGGGCTGCAGCGCGACGCGGCCACCGCCGCGCCCGCCGGCATCGTCGTCGAGGGCCGCGACATCGGCACCACGGTGCTGCCGGACGCCACCGTCAAGATCTTCCTCACCGCCTCCCCGGAGGCCCGCGCCGCCCGCCGCGGCGGCGAGCTGAAGGCCACCGGCAGCGCCCAGGTCGACCTCGTGGCGACCCGGGAGGCCCTCGTACGGCGCGACGCGGCGGACTCCGGCCGCAAGACCTCCCCGCTGGCGAAGGCGGACGACGCCATGGAGGTCGACACCAGCGAGCTCACCCTCGACCAGGTCATCGAGTGCGTCGTCACCCTCATCGAGGAGAAGCGGGCGGCTTCGTGAGCGACTCCTCCGCGGTTCCGGGACCGAAGGGCGCGGCCGTCGGCCGCCGCATCGGCATCGGGATCATCAACAGCCTCTGGCGCCCCCGGGTGCTCGGCGCCTGGCGGTTGCCCGCCTCGGGGCCGGTGATCCTGGCCGTGAACCACTCGCACTACGTGGACGGGCCGGTGCTCATGGGCACCTGCCCGCGCCCGGTGCACTTCCTGATCAAGAAGGAGGCGTTCATCGGGCCGCTGGACCCGTTCCTGCGTGGGATCGGCCAGCTCCCGGTGGACCGCCACAGCACCGACCGCACCGCGGTGACCAGCGCGCTCGGCGTGCTGGAGCGCGGCGGGGTCCTGGGGATCTTCCCCGAGGGCACCCGGGGCGAGGGCGACTTCGCCGACCTGCGGGCGGGCCTGGCGTACTTCGCGGTGCGCTCCGGCGCGCCCATAGTGCCGGTCGCGGTCCTCGGCACGTCCCGGCCGGGACGGCTGATCCGCGGCCTGCCGCCAGTGCGCGGCCGGGTCGACATCGTCTTCGGCGACCCCTTCGACGCCGGTGACGGCAGCGGACGCCGTACGCGTACGGCACTGGACGCCGCCACCGTGCGCATCCAGAAGCACCTGAGCGGACACCTCGAGTACGCCCGGCGCACCACGGGCCGCGCCTCCTAGCGTCGGCCTGATCCACACTGGGGCGTGCAAGCCCCCGCACATTTGACGATCGACGGAGAAGCTTTCATGGACATCGAGAACGAGTACGGCGAAGTCGGCGCGCTCGACGACGCCGAGTACGCCGAGTTCATGGAGCTCGCCGCCGAGGAGGGTTTCGACCTCGACGAGGTCGCGGGCGACCTCGCGGCGGCGGGCCACGGCCCGCTGCCGGTCGTCGCGGTCGTCGGCCGCCCGAACGTCGGCAAGTCGACGCTGGTGAACCGGATCATCGGCCGCCGTGAGGCGGTCGTCGAGGACCGTCCCGGCGTCACCCGCGACCGCGTCACGTACGAGGCCGACTGGAACGGCCGCCGCTTCAAGGTCGTCGACACCGGCGGCTGGGAGCAGGACGTCCTCGGCATCGACGCGTCCGTGGCCGCGCAGGCCGAGTTCGCGATCGAGGCCGCCGACGCGGTGGTCTTCGTGGTGGACGCCACGGTCGGCGCGACCGACACCGACGAGGCCGTCGTCAAGCTGCTCCGCAAGGCCGGCAAGCCGGTCGTACTGTGCGCCAACAAGGTCGACGGCCCCTCGGGCGAGGCGGACGCCGCCATGCTGTGGAACCTGGGCCTCGGCGAGCCCTTCCCGGTCTCGTCGCTGCACGGCCGCGGCACCGGCGACCTGCTGGACGCGATGCTGGAGGCGCTCCCCGAGGCGCCGATGCAGTCCTTCGCCAACACCATCGGCGGCCCGCGCCGCGTCGCGCTGATCGGCCGCCCGAACGTCGGCAAGTCCTCGCTGCTGAACAAGGTGGCGGGCGAGGAGCGCGTCGTCGTCAACGAGCAGGCCGGCACGACCCGCGACCCGGTCGACGAGCTCATCGAGCTCGGCGGCAAGATCTGGAAGTTCGTGGACACCGCGGGCATCCGCCGCCGCGTCCACCTCCAGGAGGGCGCGGACTACTACGCCTCGCTGCGCACCGCGGCCGCCCTGGAGAAGGCGGAGGTCGCCGTCGTCCTGATCGACGCCGGCGAGACCCTGGCCGAGCAGGACACCCGCATCATCTCGCTGGCCGTCGAGGCGGGCCGCGCCATCGTCATCGCCTACAACAAGTGGGACCTGCTGGACGAGGAGCGGCGCTACTACCTCGAGCGCGAGATCGAGAAGGACCTCGTGCAGGTCCAGTGGGCGCCCCGGGTGAACGTCTCCGCCCGCACCGGCCGCCACATGGAGAAGCTGGTCCCGGCCATCGAGTCCGCCCTGGCGGGCTGGGAGACCCGGGTCCCCACCGGCCGTCTCAACGCCTTCCTGGGCGAGCTCGTCGCCGCCCACCCCCACCCGATCCGCGGCGGCAAGCAGCCCCGCATCCTCTTCGGAACCCAGGCCGGCACCAAGCCCCCGCGCTTCGTGCTCTTCGCCTCCGGCTTCCTGGAGGCGGGCTACCGCCGCTTCATCGAGCGCCGGCTGCGTGAGGAGTTCGGGTTCGTGGGGACGCCGATCCAGGTGTCGGTGCGGGTGCGGGAGAAGCGCGGTCGGAAGAAGTAGCCCCTGCGGGGGTGGGCGTGGTGCCGCCTGTCTGGTCGTTCCTGTGGGGGTGATCGGGCGGGCGGTTCTTCGTGGGGGTCTGCGGCCGCAAGAAGTAGCCCTGCCGGGGCCGGACATGGTGCCGCCCGCCGGGTCGCCTCCCCAGGGGGGGCGATCGGGCGGGCGGTTCGCCGTGCGGGGTGGGTCAGAGGCCGCCGTGCATGCGGTTCTCCGCGAGGCCCGGGGGGAGGGCCGGAAGGTCGCCGCGGTGGCGGCCGGAGCGGTAGGGGGAGTTGGCGCCACCGCGGTCGGCGAAGCCGTTGAACTGCAGGTCCTCCTCGCCGGTGCGGTCGCCGGGGAGGGTGCGGAAGAGCCTGCGGTACTCGGAGTAGAGCGCGTCGTAGATCGGCGTGCCCTCGCTCACGGACGCCTCCTGCGCGGTGCGCATGGGGGGGATGGGGCTGCGGAACTGGGCTCGTGAGGAAGCGTCAAAGGTGTGCACGTCGTGGCAACGAGCGGCTCATCTGCGGGGATGCGGGTCGTACGGATGAATCACGCATATGCACTGCCATAGGCCAAAGGCGCGTACGGGCAGCCGTACGCGCCTTTGGCCGGAGCCGGGGGGATCAGGTGCCGGAGAGCGGCATCGTCGCCGCGACGAGGAGTCCGCGCCCGCAGGCGCGTTCCAGGGCGTCGCGCAGCAGGTCCTCGCGGGGCTGCTGGCCGATGGTGCCGTGCGGGGCGGCGTACACGTACACCTCGTTGGACCGGTTGACCGCCTGGCGCCAGCCCTCGCTCACCGCGAGCGGCTGGTGCGCCTGCCACCACGCGCCGGCGGAGCCGGGCTGCAGGATGGCGTGCAACTGCCCCATGGCCAGCAGCACGGACCAGCCGGGCAGCGGGGAGGGCGGCGTGGACAGGTCGTTCACGGGGAGGAAGCCCTGCTCGATCAGGATCGGCAGGAAGTCGTCACCGGGGCCGCTGTCGCCGGGGCGGGCGATCGGGCCGGTGGGCTCGATGACCAGGGCCGGGCACACCTCCTCCTTGATGAGGACGAGGCCGCAGGTGATGCCGAGCACCGCCTGGCGCGGAGCTGTGGCCGCCGCGGCGCCGGACGGCTCCTCACCGGCGATGCTCTGCACCGCTCCCTGCAGTTGCTCCTCCGAGACGGGCACGACCTGGGAGGGGATGCAGGTCGCGTGGGCGAAGGCGAGCACGGCGGTCTCCTCGCCGACGAAGAGCACCGTGCTGGTGCGCTCCGTGGCGGTGTCCCCAGGGGTACGGCAGGAGGTGCAGTCGTACGTGCCGGGCGCGCTGTCGCCCGCCAGCAGGCGTGCCGCCTCCTCATCGCCGATCTCGGCTCGTACCTCGTCGCTGACGTCGAGCATGGGCGGCACTGAAGCCTCCTTGAAATGTACGGCTACGGGCTCCTTTGCCGGGCCTCGCCCGGCACATAGTGACAACGGCCGATCTGTGGCGGGAGTCACGGCCTTCTTGGCGCGTGCTCGTGCGCCCGCGTGCGGAGGGTGAGCGGCGGTGCGGAGCCGGTCACTCCAAGTCCCACCTTTCACCCCGGGAAGCCTCCGTGCCTATGAGTCGGGTCACACGGCGCATATACGCTGTGCGGATATGCCGCAAAAAACACCATCAATCCGGTGTCCTCAACAGGTCGTTACTACCGGTAACCATCAAGTGGCCTGCGGCGTAAGGGGTTTGTTTGGCGACGGAACGCGACCCTGCCTAGATTTGCCCGCCGTGTGCAGAGAGCACCACCCGGGAGGGCTCGCACGGAGGGTGACCGTGGATCCGAAATCCATCGGTCGGCGAGCGAAGGGGACGGGGGCCGCGCCGGATGCGTGGGGACCCCGTCCGTCGGGTGCCGTACCGGAGGTACGGCGCCATGGGGGAACCCCGGGTCCGTGGAGAGGGATTCCATGGCCGTATCAGCCAAGTACCGTCAGTCCGCAGTCGTAGCCGGCGTCACCGTGCTGACCCCGCTGGCCCTCATGGCCGTCGCGGGGCCCGCGAAGGCCGCCGACGGCGGGGTCTGGGACCGCATCGCGAGCTGCGAGAGCGGCGGGAACTGGCACATCAACACCGGCAACGGGTACTACGGAGGACTCCAGTTCTCGGCCGGGACCTGGCGCGCCTACGGCGGCACCGCGTACGCGGCGACCGCCGACCGGGCGAGCCGTGAGCAGCAGATCGCCGTCGCCGCCAAGGTGCAGCGGGCGCAGGGCTGGGGCGCCTGGCCCACCTGCTCCGCCCGCGCCGGCGCCTACGGGAGCGCACCCGCCCGCGGGACCGCCCCGGCCGCGCCGAAGGCGAAGCGGCACACCGCCCCGGCGCCCGCGCAGCAGTCGCGCGGCAGCGGCGGTCACGCCGACCGCGGCCAGAGCCGGGCGAAGGGGCACGGCAACTACAGCGTCCGCGGCGGCGACACCCTGAGCGGCATCGCGGCCGCCCACGGGACGACCTGGAAGAAGCTGTACGCCGTCAACCGGTCCGTGATCGGCACCGACCCCAACCTGATCTACCCGGGACAGCGGCTGTCGGTCTGACCTCCCGCGCACTCCCGGCCCACCCGGCGGGGCGTGCTCCGACCGGGTGGGCCGGGGGGCGCGCACGGCGCGGCGGGCGACGGCGCCCGCCGCACCGTGCCTAGCCTGGCCCGCATGTCCCGTCCCCGCCGTCTCGCGGTGACCGCTTTCGCTCTGCTCGCCACGTGGGCGGCCCTGGCTCCCGGAGCGCGGGCCGACGGGCACGCCCCCGTCTGGCTGGAACTGGCGACCTGCGAGAGCAGCAACCGCTGGAAGACCAACACCGGCAACGGCTTCTACGGTGGGCTGCAGATCTTCCAGCCCACCTGGGTCGAGCACGGCGGTCTCGACCTGGCCGCCAGGCCCGACCGCGCGACCCCCGACCAGCAGATGACCGTCGCCGAGGAGATCCTCCGCGACCAGGGCTGGGAGGCCTGGCCGACCTGCGCGCAGCGCCTGCGGCTGGCCGGCCGGGCGCACGCGGTCCAGCCCGGCGAGACCCTGGAGGGAGTCGCCCGGCGCTTCAACGTCAGCGGCGGCGCGGCCGAGCTGTACCGGCTCAACCAGGACGTCATCGGCTCCGACCCGACCCGGCAGCTCACGCCCGGGACACTGCTGCGCCTGCCGCGCTGAGCCCGCTGGACCCTGGCCGGGTGCGGCGGGTCCTGGCGGGTCCTGGTCATGACGTGCCTGAATTCGTGTCATCTTATGGCCATGTCAACCGATTAGTGGAAATACGTCGTGTGCGGCAATACCCTGAACGGTCCGTCCGCCCAAAGCCGCGATGTGTGCGGCCCGTCGCTCCCGCCGCGCTCTCAGGTGCTCGCCGAACCGTCCGTCACCTCTCGGGCCCGCCCGTCCGTAGCCCGGTGGAGTGACGCGGCGAGCGGCCGCCGGGGCGGCTGGGTGACGGAGGGGGGCGGCATCGAGCGCAATTGCTTCGACGTGCCGCAGCTGGGCCACCGTGCCTGACGGGCGCGATCCGGAAGGATACCGACCGGTCACGGGGACATCACAGTGCGTATACGGCGAGGGGCAGGGAAGGTGAAGGAACGCAACCTAAGGGCCGGGGCGATCGTCTTGCCTGCACGAAGTGCGGGCGGGAGCCCGCGGGGAGCGGGAGAACACGGGGACGCATGCGCATTTCCATACTGATTCACAACGCCTACGGGGTCGGTGGCACCATCCGCACGACCTACAACCTGGCCGGCGCCCTGGCCGAGCGCCACGAGGTCGAGATCGTCTCCGTGTACCGCCACCGCGACGAACCTTCCTTCGCCCTCGACCCGCAGGTCCGGCTGCGGCACCTGGTGGACCTGCGCAGGAGCAGCGACACGTGCGACCTCGACGACCCGCTGTACCACCGGCCGGCGAAGGTCTTCCCCTCCGGTGAGAACCGCTACGAGCAGTACAGCGCCCTCACCGACCAGCGGATCGCCGCCCACCTCGCGGCGCTCGACGCCGACGTCGTCATCGGCACCCGCCCCGGGCTGAACGTCCACATCGCCCTGCAGGCGCCGCGTCACGTGGTCCGGATCGCACAGGAGCACCTGACGCTCGACACCCACTCGCTGGCGCTGGTCCTCAGGCTGCGCCGGCTCTACCCCCGGCTGGACGCGGTCACCACCACGACGGAGGCCGACGCCGTCTGCTACCGCCGCAGACTGTGGCTGCCCGGCGTACGGGTGCTCGCCCTGCCGAACAGCGTCCCCGACCCGGGTGTCGTGCCCAGCGCCCTGGACGCCAAGTACGTGGTCGCGGCGGGCCGGCTGGCCCCCGTGAAGCGTTACGGCGACCTCATCAGGGCCTTCGCCAAGGTCTCGGTCGAACACCCGGACTGGGGCCTGCGGTTATACGGCACCGGTGGGCAGAAGGAGAAGCTGGAACAGCTCATCGAGCGCCTGGAACTCGGCGACCGGGTGACGATGATGGGGACAGTGACGCCGATCGAGCCGGAGATGGCCAAGGGCTCGCTGCTGGCGGTCTCCTCCAGCATGGAGTCATTCGGCATGACGATCGTCGAGGCGATGCGCGTGGGGCTGCCGGTGGTCAGCACCGACTGCCCGCTCGGTCCCGGCGAGATCATCAGCGACGGGGTCGACGGCCTGCTGGTGCCCCCGCGTGACGTCGACGCCCTTGCCGCCGCGATGCTCCGGCTGATCAACGACGACGAGCTGCGCCGCCGGATGGGCCGGGCGGCCCTGGACAAGGGCGCCAGCTACGACCCCGCGGAGATCGCCAGGAGCTGCGAACGCCTGCTGGAGGAGCTGCTGGCCCGCCGGACGGGCCCCTCGGGACGGCTGCGCGCGGCCTGGCGCCACGTCGGCGGACTGGGGATGGGCGTGCTGTACGCGGGCAAGGACCTTGCCCGTGCGGCGAAGCGGCGGGCCCGCAGGCTGCGCAAGAAGCTGCGGGCCGCGGCGCGCAGGCGGCTCGGCGGGCGGACGCGGAGGGGCTGAACCCCGGGCGGGTGACGGCGCTGCCGGTGCCGCGACCGGGCGCCGTCAGTCCTGGCCGCCGGCACCGGGCTCGACGGCGTCGCGGCGGCCGGTGGAGCGTGCCTGGTCGAGGGCGGCGACCTCCGGGTGGTGCAGGTCGAAGGCGGGGGACTCGGAACGGATCTGCGGCAGCGTCGAGAAGTTGTGCCGTGGTGGCGGGCAGGAGGTCGCCCATTCCAGCGAACGGCCGAAGCCCCAGGGGTCGTCGACCTCCACGCGCCGGCCGTACTTGGCGGTCCGCCACACGTTGTAGAGGAACGGCAGGGTGGACAGGCCCAGCAGGAACGCCCCGATCGTCGAGATCGTGTTGAGCACGGTGAAGCCGTCCGCCGCCAGGTAGTCGGCGTACCGCCGGGGCATGCCCTCAACGCCCAGCCAGTGCTGGACGAGGAAGGTGGTGTGGAAGCCGACGAACAGCGTCCAGAACTGGATCCTCCCCAGCCGCTCGTCGAGCATCTTCCCGGTGAACTTAGGCCACCAGAAGAAGAAGCCGGCGAACATCGCGAAGACCACCGTCCCGAAGACCACGTAGTGGAAGTGGGCCACCACGAAGTACGAGTCGCTGACCTGGAAGTCCAGCGGGGGCGAGGCGAGGATGACCCCGGTGAGGCCGCCGAACAGGAAGCTCACCAGGAAGCCGACGGCCCACAGCATCGGTGTCTCGAAGGACAGCGAGCCGTGCAGCATCGTGCCGATCCAGTTGAAGAACTTCACCCCGGTCGGCACGGCGATCAGGAACGACAGCAGCGAGAAGAACGGCAGCAGCACGGCGCCGGTGACGAACATGTGGTGCGCCCACACCACCATCGACAGCCCGGTGATGGCCGTCGTCGCGCCCACCAGCGTCGCGTAGCCGAACACCGGCTTGCGCGAGAACACCGGGATGACCTCGGTGATGATGCCGAAGAACGGCAGCGCGATGATGTACACCTCCGGGTGGCCGAAGAACCAGAACAGGTGCTGCCACAGCAGCGCCCCGCCGTTGCCCGGCTCGAAGACCAGCGAGCCGAAGCGCCGGTCCGCCTCCAGCACCAGCAGCGTCGCCGCCAGCACGGGGAAGGCCATCAGCACCAGCACCGAGGTGAAGAGCACGTTCCAGGTGAAGATCGGCATCCGGAACATGGTCATGCCCGGCGCGCGCATCCCCACGATCGTCGCGACGAAGTTGACCGCGCCCAGGATGGTGCCGAAGCCCGACAGCGCCAGCCCCATGATCCACATGTCGGCGCCGATCCCGGGCGAGCGGGTGAGGCTGTTCAGCGGCGCGTAGGCGAACCAGCCGAAGGAGGCGCCCCCGGTGGGCGTCAGGAAGCTCCCGAGCACGATCAGGCCGCCGAAGAGGAACAGCCAGTACGACAGCATGTTCAGCCGGGGGAAGGCGACGTCGGGCGAGCCGATCTGCAGCGGCATGATCTCGTTGGCGAAGCCCGCGAAGGTCGGGGTGGCGAAGAGCAGCAGCATGACCGTGCCGTGGATCGTGAACAGCTGGTTGTAGCCGTCGTTCGACATCAGCTGCAGGCCGGGGCGGGCGAGCTCGGCGCGCATCAGCAGCGCCATGAGTCCCGCGGCGAGGAAGAAGCCGAACGACGTGATCAGGTAGAGGTGCCCGATCTTCTTGTGGTCGGTGGTGGTCAGCCATTCCACCATCAGCCGTCCCGGCCGCCGGGGCGCCGCCGCCCGGTCGGTCGCGGTCTGCGTTGCGTTCGTCCCCATCGGCGCGTTCCCTCGCGGTAGGAGATCCTGCCGGCACTCGGTCTTCCGTACTCGCATCTTCCGTACAGTCTCGGGCAGACGACCCGTCATGTGACGGACCGGGACGGGACGGCCGTGCCGCGCGCCGTCGGTGCGCCATTGAGTGGAGGGTCGAACGAAAGTACGATAAAGGGGCCATGCCGTAGCGCACCGAGGGGGCACCCCGTGACGCATCCGGACCACGACCGCGCGCTGCAGTGCGCGCTCGCCGCCGGGCGGCGCGGCTTCCCCGTCATCCCGCTGTCGCGGACCAAGCTCCCCGCGGTCCGTTCGCCGCACCGGGGGGAGACCGGGCGCGGGATGTGCCGCGGCCAGTGCGGACGGCTCGGCCACGGCGTGCACGACGCCGCCACCGAGCCCGCCCGGATAACCGAGATGTTCGCGGCGGCCCCCTGGGCCAGCGGGTACGGGATCGCGTGCGGACGCTCACCGCACTACTTGATCGGCCTCGACCTGGACCGCAAGGACGGCGTCGACGGCGTGACCGACCTGGTGGACCTGGCCGCCCGGTGGGGCTTCGCCGTGCCGTGGACGCGCACGGTCATCACCCCGAGCGGCGGCCGGCACCTGTGGCTGCGCGGCCCGGCCGAGGCGATCGTGCCCAACTCCGTGCGCCGGCTCGGCAACGGGATCGACGTGCGCGGCAGCGGCGGCTACCTCGTGGGACCCGGCTCGGTGACCACCGCCGGGCTCTACCGCTGGGACCCGCCGACGGCCTCGATGCCGCCGGCCGCCGTGCCCAAGCGGCTGCTGCGGCTGCTGCTGACGACCCCCCAGCGCCGTGCCGCGCGTGCCGCGGCGGGCGCGCCGGCGGGCGCCGGGTCGGGTGCCGGGACGGGCGGGGGCACGGCCGGGCCGCTGATCCGCTTCGTGCTGGGCTCGTCGGTGGGGGAGCGCAACGAGCGGCTGTTCTGGGCCGCCTGCCGCGCGTTCGAGAACGGCCACGGCGACCGGGTCGCCGCGGAGATGGTCGGGGCGGCCGTCAGCACCGGCCTGTCGGAGCGCGAGGCGGAGTCGACGGTGGGTTCCGCCCGTCGGCATGTCCTGCGGGGGTCTGGCGGGCGGCGCTCGGCGGGAGCACTCTGACCCCATGACCTCTATCGCACCGAGGGCCGGCCGGGTCGCCGTCACCGAGGAGGCCGCGGGGCTGCTGCGGCGTCTCGCCGACCAGCACGGCCCGTTGATGTTCCACCAGTCCGGCGGCTGCTGCGACGGCAGCTCGCCCATGTGCTATCCGCGGGGGGAGTTCCTCACCGGGGACTCCGACGTGCACCTCGGCGACCTCGACGTCCTGGGCATCGACCCGGTGGCGGTGTGGATGTCGCGCGACCAGTTCGCCTACTGGAGCCACACGCATCTGACGATCGACGTGGTGCCGGGGCGCGGCAGCGGCTTCTCGCTGGAGGCGCCGACGGGCAACCGGTTCCTCATTCGGTCCCGGTTGCTGACGGATGAAGAGCTGTCGACGCTGGGGATGTGATGTGAGGGAAGTGTGTGGACCGTTTCCCGGAATTCCGTGGCGGCCGGCCCGGACGCTTTTCGGCGGCCGGGTCCGCGAATTCGGCGGGTGATTGGAAAAGTCGCCCCCAAAGAGTGAACGGTGCACGCCAAACGCTGCCCTGGATTCTGTGACAGAAGTGTGACGATCAAGTCGGCCGCCGTCTTCCGTCACGGCTCGTGTGCGCCTACGGTTGCTCTCATGGCAACCGATCCGAGTGCCGCACGGCA
The DNA here is from genome assembly GCF_040613835.1 of Streptomyces sp. NPDC006207. Lineage (NCBI taxonomy): Bacteria > Bacillati > Actinomycetota > Actinomycetes > Kitasatosporales > Streptomycetaceae > Streptomyces > Streptomyces sp. NPDC006207. Next base: position 43,070 of record NZ_JBEXSX010000069.1, read on the forward strand.
ACCGCAGGACGAACCGGACACCTACGTCGGCCTCGGCGCCGACGAGGCCGAGCGCCGGGCCACCGAGCGTGGCTGGAGCATGGTGCGTGCCCTGCCGCCGGGCGCCGTCATCACCATGGAGTACCGGGTGGGCCGGCTCAACTTCACCGTCGAGGGCGGCCGGGTGACCCGATGCTGGAGCGGCTGAAGGCCCTCTCCCCGCATCCCCGCACGACGAAGGCCCCGGCCGCCCCCGAAGAGGGGCGGCCGGGGCCTTCGTACGGGCGCGGGCGGGGCGGGAGGTGTGCGTACCTGCCCCGCGGGCCGTCAGCCGGTGGCGCCGCGGCCGCGGGCCACGCCGGCCTGGCCGACCGGTGCCGGGCGGCCGGGCCGGTCCGCGGGCGGGCGGCGGCTGCCGGCCGGGGTGACCGGGGTGCGTTCGTGGCGGGTGGTGTGCGGACGTGCCGGGTGGTGCGGTACGCCGGACGCAGGTGTCGTCGCGCGGCCGCTGAGAACGACGGGCTCGAGTACGCCGTCCGGGTTGTCGGAGAGCTGCACGGAGGCCGGCGCCGTGTTCGCGGCGGGAGCCGTGGCGGGCGCCGTGCGGGTGCCGCGACGGCGCGCCCAGGCGGCCGTGATCCGCTGCTCGGCCGAGGCCATCAGCGGCTCGAACCAGGGCAGTGCCAGCAGGATCAGCAGGCCGGCCGCCCAGCCGAGCAGGACGTCGCTGACCCAGTGGGTGCCGAGGTAGATGGTGGTCATGCCGACGCCCAGCGCCAGCAACGCCGCGATCACGGAGGTGACCCGGCGGACCCACGGGGTGGTGGCCAGATAGGCCAGGACCCCCCAGGTCACCACGGCGTTCGCGGTGTGACCGGAGGGAAATATATCGCCGCCGGCGAAGAGCTCGGCCGATCCGGCGCTGGTCGCGTAGTGCGGGCCGAGCCTGCCGAGGCCGTACTTCACCGAACCCACGGTGACGTTCAGCAGGAGCAGCGACGTGCCCAGCACCAGCAGTGGGTGCAGGGTGCGGTGGCGCCAGGCGCGCCAGCCCAGCCAGGAGGCGACGATCACGGCCGTCGGGCCGCGCTGGCCCAGGACCACGAAGTAGTCCAGGAACGCGTGGATCTGCGGCCACTGCTTGTAGGGCCGCCACATCATGACCTGCCAGTCCAGGGTCACGAGCTTGGACGTGGTCAGGACGGCTACGACGATGGCCACATAGGCCACGAGCGTCGATCCGAACAGCAGCACGCGTGTCCGGCTCATGCCCGGTGGCGCCTGGGCTGTCTCGGGCTCCTCCATGAGGCGAAGCTTGTCATCGGTACGCACTCAATCGACGTTACAGCGTGTGATGGCGGAGTTCGGCCGGAAGGCCGGGTTCGTAATGACGATGTGATGTGGACTGCGTCTCACTCCACCCATTGGCCGTAGTGCGGACGTGCACATTGAGCCGAATGCGGGAACTCCTTGATTTTATGTTTCGAAGTGCATGCGGAGGATCTTGGGAAATCGCGCGTTCGATTTCCGCATGCCCTGTTTATCTTTGATTACCCGTCACTTCTCCTGGAGTTCGCCTGCCATTCCGGCGGGGCGGTCGGGTTCCCTGCGCGCCGTCCGTCGCGGCCCCGGATCGCAGTCGTGACCTGGGAGATTCCCGATCGGCGGGCGTGTGAACGCGCGCGGCGGGCGTACGCGTTGAACCGCGCGCCCCGCGCTCGGGGTGCATACGACCGGAACGGGCGGGTACACGCCACCGAGTCGGCGGGCGGGGCCGTTCCGTTCCCGGCGGGAGGCCCGGTGCCGCGCGGTACCGGAAATGTCCGGCAGGTCTCCGGCGGATGGCCGTCACGTGACGACGGCCACGTCGGAACGTGACCCGCGCCACCCACCATCGGCGCGGACTCGCGTAGTCTGACGACTTCACTCGCCCTCGTCGCTGGGTTCCCCCGGGACCGTCCCCCTCGTCCTGCCCAGGGACACCGCGAGCGCACCGCTGGGAGGTACGTACATGACAGGGACGTCCTCGGCCGGCATTCCCGGGCCGGCCGCCGTCCCACGGCACACTCGGCCGGTCAACCGCTGGACCGTGCTGATCGTCCTCTGCGTCAGCCTGCTGCTCGTCGCCCTCGACGCGACCGTGCTGCACGTCGCCGTTCCCGCGGTGAGCGAGGACCTGCGCCCCGGCGCGATAGAGCTGCTGTGGATCGTCGACGCCTATCCGCTCGTCGCCGCGTCCCTGCTCATCCTTTTCGGCACCCTCGGCGACCGCGTCGGAAGACGCCGGATCCTGCTGCTCGGCTGCACGATCTTCGCGGCCGCCTCGGCGGTGGCCGCCTTCGCCCCCGACCCGCGCGTCCTCATCGCGGCCCGGGCCCTGCTCGGCGTCGGCGGCGCGATGATCATGCCGGCCACGCTGTCGATCCTCCGGCAGGTCTTCCCCGACCGCCGTGAGCGGGCCGTGGCCATCGGCGTGTGGAGCGCCGTCGCGGCCGTCGGCGCCGCCGTCGGGCCGGTCCTCGGCGGCTTCCTCGTCGAGAACTTCTGGTGGGGCTCGGTCTTCCTGGTCAACATCCCCCTGATGGCCGTCATCCTTCCGGTGGCCCGCTGGCTGCTGCCGGAGTCCCGCGGCGAGCTGGACGGCCCCTGGGACGTGCTGGGCGCGGTCATGGCCGCGCTGGGCATCCTCGGCGCCATCCTCGGCGTCAAGAGGGTCGGCGGAGGCGCGGCTCCGTACGAGCCCTCCGCGCTCGTCCCGCTGCTCGTGGGCCTGACCCTGCTGGTGCTGTTCGTGCGCCGGCAGCGCAGGCGCGAGCACCCGCTCATCGACATACGCATGTTCGTCAGGCCCGCCTTCGGCACCTCCGTGGGCTGCATCGTGCTGGCGCTGCTCGCCCTCGTCGGCCTGGAACTGATCGCCGTCCAGTACCTGCAGCTGGTCCTGGGCCTGAGCCCCCTGCAGACGGGGCTGCGGCTGCTGCCGCTGACCCTCGCGGCCATGGGTGCCGGCCTCCTGGGCTCCCGGATGCTCGGCCGCTTCGGGCCGCGCGTCATGGTGAGCTCCGGTTTCGTCCTCACGGCCTGCGCGGTGCTCGTGCTGACCCTCATGGGCCAGCACGACCGGCCGGGCGTGCTGACCACGGGCTTCGTCCTGCTCGGCTTCGGGCTGGAGACCACGCTCTTCGGCGCGTACGAGTCCATGCTCAGCGACGCCCCCGCCGAGCAGGCGGGCGGCGCCGCCGCGATCGGCGAGACCTCCTACCAACTGGGCGCCGGCATCGGCATCGCGCTGCTGGGCAGCGTCATGAACGCCGCCTACGCCCCCGGCGTCGCCCGGGTCCCCGGGGTGCCGGCGGACGCCCGCGTCTCGGCCGGGAAGTCGCTCGGCGAGGCCTACGAGGTCTCCGACCGCCTCGGCGGTACCGCCGGAGCCTCCCTGCGGCACGCCGCACGGCACGCCTTCGTCCACGGGATGCACATCACCCTGGTGGTCAGCGCCGGTCTGCTGCTGCTCGGCGCGGTCGCCGCGCTGCGGCTGCCCCGCCGCATGGAGTGCGGCACGGAGGCGTCCGAGCGGTCCGCCGCCCCCGGGATCCCGGCACCGCGCGAGCACGCCCTGGCCGGGGCCGACGTGTCGCGCTGAGCACACCGTCGGGGGCTTTACCCGTCCACGCCACGGAAGTAGCTTCGTCCGCGAAGCGCAGTGATCACCGGAGAGGACGACGATGTCCGCTGGAAAGCCGCAGTTCGACCCGTACGACCCGCTCGGCATCGACGACCTGCTCGACGACGAGGACCGCGCCGTGCGGGACACCGTGCGCGGCTGGGCCGCCGACCGCGTGCTGCCGCACGTGGCGGACTGGTACGAGCGCGGCGAGCTGCCCGGGATCCGCGAGCTGGCCCGCGAGCTCGGCTCGATCGGCGCGCTGGGCATGTCGCTGGCCGGCTACGGCTGCGCGGGCGCCACCGCCGTCCAGTACGGCCTCGCCTGCCTGGAGCTGGAGGCCGCCGACTCCGGCATCCGCTCGCTCGTCTCCGTGCAGGGCTCGCTGGCGATGTACGCCATCCACCGGTACGGCTCCGAGGAGCACAAGCAGCGCTGGCTCCCCCGGATGGCCGCCGGCGAGGTCATCGGCTGCTTCGGGCTCACCGAGCCCGACCACGGCTCCGACCCGGCGGGCATGCGCACCCACGCCAAGCGCGACGGTTCCGACTGGGTCCTGAACGGCCGCAAGATGTGGATCACCAACGGCTCGGTCGCCGGCGTCGCCGTGGTGTGGGCCCGCACCGACGAGGGCATCCGCGGATTCGTCGTGCCCACCGACACCCCCGGGTTCTCCGCACCCGAGATCAAGCACAAGTGGTCGCTGCGCGCCTCCGTCACCAGCGAGCTGGTCATGGACGACGTGCGCCTGCCCGCCGACGCCGTGCTCCCCGAGGTCACCGGCCTGCGCGGCCCGCTCAGCTGCCTGAACCACGCGCGCTACGGGATCGTCTGGGGTGCCATGGGCGCCGCGCGCAGCAGTTTCGAGGCCGCCCTGGAGTACTCCCGCACCCGTGAGCAGTTCGGCCGGCCCATCGGCGGCTTCCAGCTGACCCAGGCCAAGCTCGCCGACATGGCGCTCGAACTGCACAAGGGCGTCCTCCTCGCCCACCACCTCGGGCGGCGCATGGACGCGGGCACGCTCCGTCCCGAGCAGGTCAGCTTCGGCAAGCTCAACAACGTGCGCGAGGCGATCGAGATCTGCCGCAACTCCCGGACGATCCTGGGCGCGAACGGCATCTCCCTGGAGTACCCCGTCATGCGGCACGCCACCAACCTGGAGTCCGTGCTCACCTACGAGGGCACCGTCGAGATGCACCAGCTCGTGCTCGGCAAGGCGCTCACCGGACTCGACGCCTTCCGGTAGGCGGGCAGGCGGGCGGGCAGGCCGTGGCATCGGCGCCGGGTTCCGGCGCCGACGCCACGGGTCAGTTCTGGTTGAAGAAGCCGTCGCCGCCGCGCTTGCTGTCGGCGTTGACGACCAGGTAGTCGGGCGGGGTCAGCAGGAACACCCGGTTGGCCACGCGGTCGATCGAACCGCGCAGGCCGAAGGTGAGGCCGGCCGCGAAGTCGACGACGCGCTTGGCGTCGGCGGGGTCCATCGCCGTCAGGTTGACGATCACCGGGACGCCTTCCCGGAACAGCTCGCCGATGCCGCGGGCGTCCCGGAAGCCGTCCGGGGTGACCGTGGCGATCCGGCGGCCCTGTTCCTCCGCCGAATCGGAGGCCACGCGCACGCGGGGGTCGGTGACCCAGGAGTCGGGGGAGGACGTCTCGGCGCCGTCGCCGTAATCGGCGTAGTCCTCGTCGTAGTACTCCTCGGCGCTGTTGTCGTCGACGAGTCCCAGCCAGGCGCTCGCCCGTCGTACCGATCCCATGGACGCCTCCTCTCGCACGCGGTCAGTTTGCCGTCCGCACCCCTATGGTCGTCCATGATGCGGATGATGCGCCAAGCGGATACCCACCGTGGGGTGGATTCGTGACAGACCTGGTGCATAAATCGCACTAGTGGCCCCCAGGTACCCCGTGGAATATGGCTCCTGACGGATCATCGGAAAGGGTCCCGCTCGGTAGGGTGATGGCTCACCGCCGGACAGCCGAACGGGCGGCGTACAGAACGACCAGCCGATGACGTGTTCCATTGCTGCGAATGACGTACGGGGGATTGTGATGTTCGGAATCGTCAGACCATGCCGGCACCGTCTGCCGGAGAAGCTGGCCATAGCGTGGACGGCCCATCTGTGCGGGCTCTGCCTCGCCCTGAGGGACGACCACGGTCAACTGGCCAGGGTCGCCACGAATTACGACGGGCTCATCGTCTCGGTGCTGGTGGAGGCCCAGTCGGGGTGGACGGAGGACGGACGCCGTACCGCCGGGCCGTGCCCGCTGCGCGCGATGCGGACCGCGCCGGTGGCCAAGGGGGAGGGCGCGCGGCTGGCCGCGGCGGTCTCGCTGGTGCTGGCCTCGGCGAAGATGCGCGACCACATGGCGGACGGCGACGGTCTGCTGGCGCGCCGTCCGGTCGCCGCGGCGGCGCGCACGGTCGCCCGGCGCTGGGACCGGGCGGGGGCCGTGACCGGTTCGGGGCTCGGCTTCGACACCGCGGTGCTGGTGGACGCCGTGGGCCGGCAGACCGCCGTCGAGGCGGCCGCCGGGCCCGGTACCTCCCTGCTGACCGTCACCGAGCCCACCGAGACCGCCACCGCCGCCGCGTTCGGCCACACGGCGGTGCTGGCCGGACGCCCCGGCAACCGTGCCCCGCTGGAGGAAGCAGGCCGGCTCTTCGGCCGCCTCGCCCACCTGCTGGACGCGGTGGAGGACCTGGCCGCCGACGCGGCGGCGGGCGCGTGGAACCCGCTGACCGCCACCGGGACGAGCGTGGACGAGGCGCGGCGGCTGTGCGACGACGCGGTGCACGGGGTCCGGCTGGCCCTGCGTGACGTGGAGTTCACCGACGGCGCGCTCGCCCACGTCCTGCTCGCCCACGAACTGCGCCGTTCCGTGGACCGCGCGTTCGGGGCCTCGTGCGCCCACCACCCGGGCCCTGGTGGCCCCGGCGGGCCGGTGCAGTCGCCCTGGCTGACCCCCGGCCCCCCGCACCAGCCGGGCCCCCGCCGCGGGCTGCTCATGGGCTGCGCGGTGTTCGCGGGGCTCTGCTGCACGTGCCAGATCTGCTGCCGGGACCACTACGACGACCCCTGGACCGGGAAGCGGCGCGAAGGCTGGTGCTCCAACTGCGACTGCTCCGGCTGCGACTGCGGCTGCGGTGACGGCTGCTGCTGCGACTGCGACTGCTGCGGCTGCGACTGCTGACGGGGACACGCCGGCCCTCCCCGCGACGACGGTGACCGGTGCGGGCGTTCGACGTGCCGGGCCCGGCGGGCGGGGGCGGGCCGCGGCGCAGCCGCCCGTTCGCGCCAAACCGGGGGTGGTGCGCGGGGGCGGCCGGCGGGTGGCGGCGGCGGTGGGCCCACCAGGTGATACACCGTCACAGCGGTTGACCCGGGGGAGCCGCCGGGGCGTTTCGGGTACGTGACGCGGCCGAAACCCGCCCTTGTGCGCTTGTGCATGACTCTGAATACTCCCGTGTGCGCAGCACTTGTCAGGGGCACGCCACCCCCACAGTACGGCGGCGCCCTCGCTGCGCCTCACCGGCCCGCGCTACGCGGGTCAACTTCCGTTCCCCCACAGGAGGAAAACGCGTGAGGATCAAGCGCACCACCCACACCCCCGTCCCGAGACGTGCACGGCTGATCGCCGTGGCGTCCGGTCTGCTGGCGGCCACCGCGCTCACCCTGCCCGCCGCCCAGGCCGCTCCCGCGCCCAAGGCCTCCCCCGAGGCCGCGGCCGCGCTCACCACGTCCCTCGGCACCGCCTCCACCGCCGGTTCGTACTACGACGCCAAGGCCAAGACCATGGTCGTCAACGTCACGAACGACAAGGCGGCCCAGGCCGTCAGCGCGGCCGGCGCGGTCCCGAAGTTCGTGGCGCACAGCACCGCCCAGCTGGAGAAGGCCGGGAAGGCCACCCTCGCCGCGGACATCGCGGGCACCTCGTGGGTCGTCGACCCGAAGTCCAACCGCCTGGAGGTCACCGCCGACAGCACGGTCACCGGCGCCGAACTCGCCACGCTGCAGAAGGCCACCGCCTCCTACGGCGACGCGGTCACCTTCCGCCGCACGGCCGGCACCTTCAAGCGGCTGATCGCCGGCGGCGACGCCATCTACGGCGGCGGTTACCGCTGCTCGCTCGGCTTCAACGTGCGCAGCGGCAGCACCAACTACTTCCTGACCGCCGGGCACTGCGGTGAGGTCGCGTCCACCTGGTACTCCAACTCCAGCCAGTCCACCGTGCTGGGCTCGAACGTCAGCTACAGCTTCCCGACCAACGACTACGCGCTGGTCCGGTACAGCAACACCTCCGTGACCAAGAGCGGCACGGCCGGCAACACCGACATCACCAGCGCCGGCAACGCCTTCGTGGGCCAGGCCGTCCTGCGTGACGGCTCCACCACCGGCATCCACAGCGGTTCGGTCACCGGCCTCAACGCCACCGTCAACTACGGCGGCGGCGACGTGGTCTACCAGATGATCCGCACCAACGTGTGCGCCGAAGGCGGCGACTCCGGTGGCGCGCTGTACACATCCGGCGGCATCGCGCTGGGTCTGACCTCCGGTGGCAGCGGTAACTGCAGCGTCGGCGGGACGACCTTCTTCCAGCCGGTGACGGAGGCGCTCAGCGTCTACGGCGTCAGCGTCTTCTGACCCCCGGGCAGGTCCACGCCCTCCCTTCCGTCACGGACGTGGCCCCGCGGCCCCCGCCCCCCCGGCCCCGCCCCCATTGTGCTACTGTGTCGCCGGCCGATCCGCGGCAAAATCCTCCATGCCCCGCCCA
>NZ_JBEXSX010000070.1:0-51054 GCF_040613835.1 Streptomyces sp. NPDC006207
GAGGCGCTCCAGCAGATCGCGGAGAAGAAGCGCACCCTCAACCAGCAGAAGGCGGAGGCCGCGAGCAAGCTCAACGAGCTCGACGAGACCCGCACGGAACTGGGCAAGAAGAAGAAGGAAGTCCAGGCGAAGCTGGCCGAGGCGCAGAAGCTCCTCAACTCGCTGACCGCCGCCCAGCGTGCTTCCCTCACCGCCGCGGAGAACCGGGCCAACCGCTCCAACGAGCGCGTCGACCTGGGCAACGTTCCGCCGGCCTCCTCGCTCGCCGCGGCCGCCCTCTCGGCCGCGCAGAGCAAGATCGGTTCGCCGTACGTCTACGGCGCGACCGGCCCGAGCTCCTTCGACTGCTCCGGCCTCACCTCCTGGGCCTACGCCCAGGCCGGCGCCTCGATACCGCGCACCTCCCAGTCCCAGGCCAACGCGGGCACGCGCCTGTCGATGGGCCAGCTCGCGCCCGGCGACCTCGTCATCTTCTACGGCGACCAGCACCACGTGGCCCTGTACGCGGGCAACGGCATGGTCCTGCACGCGCCGCGCACCGGTACGGTCGTGCGCTACGAGTCCATCAACAACATGCCGTTCCAGTTCGGCGTCCGGATCTGACCGGAAGCGCCGACGCCCGTTGAACCTATCGGGTGATCTCGTACGGTGACGGTCCGGCGGTGACCTGCGCAAGCGGAGTCCCGCCCGGCCGCCCGGCGGTACCCGGTCTTTGAACTCCCCGTGTCCGGCTGACTACTGTCAGCCGACGTGCCATCTCATCGACGCATCCCGCAGCCCGGCCGGGCCCCGCGTACCTCCAGGGCCACGGTCCTGACGGCGGCGGCCACCGCCGCCGCCGCGATGGCGGGCGCGGCCGGCACCGCGCAGACGGCCGCCGCCGACCCGGCGGACACCCCCGTCGATGTCGCTGCCCGCATCGACCACCTCTACACCCAGGCCGAACGGGCCACCGAGCAGTTCAACGCCGCCCGTGAGAACACCCAGCGGCTCCGGCGCGAGGTGGAGGTGCTCCAGGACCGGGCCGCGCGCGGCCAGGAGCGGGTCAACCGGCTCCGCGACGACCTCGGCACGCTCGCCGGGGCCCAGTACCGCGGCGGGGGAGTGGACCCCACCCTCGCCCTGCTGCTCTCTGCCGACCCCGCGACCTACCTCGACCGGGCCGCCACCCTCGACCGGATCAGCAGCCGTGGCGACGCGCGGCTGGGCGAACTCCGCTCCGCCCAGCGGTTCCTGGACCAGGAACGCTCCCGGGCCACCGAACGCCTCGACGAACTCGAGCGGGCCCGCACCAGCCTCACGGCCCGCAAGAAGGCCGTGCAGCGCAAGCTGATGGCGGCCGCCCGCCTGGTCAACTCCCTCTCCCCGGAGGACCGGGCCCGGCTCGCCCGCCGCCTGGAGGCCCGTGCCTCCCGTTCCGGCCGGATGGTCGACATCCCCGACCTCGGCCCCCTGTCCGTACGCGCCGCGACGGCCGTCGCCGCCGCGCGCTCCGCCGTCGGCTCCCCCTACGTCTGGGGTGCCACCGGCCCCGGCTCCTTCGACTGCTCCGGCCTGATGGTCTGGGCGTACCGCCAGGCCGGCGTGGGCCTGCCCCGCACCTCCCAGGCCCAGCTGCACGCCGGGCGTCACGTGCCGCTCGGCCAGGCCCGCCCCGGCGACCTGGTCATCTACCGCGGCGACGCCAGTCACGTCGCCATGTACGTCGGTGACGGCCAGGTCATCCACGCCCCGTACCCCGGCGCCCGGGTCCGCTACGACCCCGTCGCCATGCTGCCGATCTCGGCGGTGACCCGGCCCACGTGACCGCCCCTGCCCAGACCGTACGATCGGCGGCGTGGCCCTCTTCCGCTCGCCGACCCGCGCCGTGGCCGCCGCGCTGTGCTGCGCGGCGGTGCTGCTCGCGGGCTGCGGACCCGCGGGCGACGGGACGGCGGAGCACGGGGGGCCCGGGGAACCGGTCGTAAGGCAGCTGCTGGAACGGCGGGCCGACGCGGTCCTGGGGCACGACGAGAAGGCGTACCTGGCCGATGTGACGCCCGCCCGGCACGCCGCCGAGCGCCAGGTCTTCCGCAACCTGGAGGAGCTCCCGCTCGTCTCCTGGTCGTACCGGCTGGTCTCCACCGAGGGCGCGGACCCGGTGACCGCCCGCGTCCAGCTGCGCTACCGCCTGGGGGGCTACGACAGCACCCCGGTCACCACCGACGAGTCCCTGCTGCTGCGCGCGGACGGCACCGGACGCTGGCGGGTGGCCGGCGACGGCGACCCGGGCGGCCTGCTGTGGGAACAGGGCCCGCTGCACGTCGTCCGCGGCAGCCACAGCCTCGTCCTCGGCACCGGCGACCGAACCGAACTGGCCGGGTACGCCACCGACGCGGACCGGGCCGTCCCGCAGGTGCGGCGGGCCTGGGGCGGACAGGGCTGGACCGGGCGGGTGGTGCTGGAAGTGCCGTCCTCGCTGCGGCGGATGGGGCAGCTCCTGGACGCCCCGGCGCAGACGTACGCGGGCGTCGCGGCCGTCACCACCGGGGAGGTCGGCGGCAGCGGGACCGCGCCCGCCGGACGCGTCATAGTCAACCCCGAGGCCTTCGCGGGGCTGTCGGCCTTCGGCCGCCAGGTCGTGCTCACCCACGAGACCACCCACGTCGCCACGCGCGCCGCGACGACCTCCCGCACCCCGCTGTGGCTCTCCGAGGGCTTCGCCGACTGGGTCGCCTACCGGGACTCCGGCCGTACGGCGGCGAGCCTGGCACCCGAGCTGCGCCGGGACGTCACGGCCTCGGGGCCGCCCGGTCACCTCCCCGCGGACGCCGACTTCGCGCCCGGTGCGCTCGCGCAGGCCCAGGCGTACGAGGGCGCCTGGCTGGCCTGCCGGCTCATCGCCGACACCTGGGGCGCCGACCGGCTGGTCGCGCTGTACCGTTCCGGTGCGGATCTGCGCGGCACGCTCGGCATCGACGGGGACGCCTTCACCGAGCGCTGGCGGGCCTACGTCAAGGGGGAGTTGGGATGAGCGCCACGGACGGGGACTTCACGCCGGAGGAGACCGCGCGCGGCAGGGCGCTGCGCCGCGCGCAACTGCCCTTCCTGCTCGGCGGCCGCCTCGCCGGGCTCGCGCTGCTGCTCGTGCTGGGGCTGACCCCCGCGGGCGCCGCCCTCACCGGGCTGTTCGGCGACGCCTGGGCCTCCCGCGTAGCGGCCGGCGGCCTGCTGCTGGTGCTGCTCCAGCAGGCGGTCACCCTGCCGTTCTCCGCCCGGGTCCGCGTCGTCCGGCGCCGCTACGGGCTCGTCACCCAGGGCTGGGGCGGCTGGGCCGTCGACGTCCTGCGCGGGCTGCTCGTCTCCGTACCGCTCGTGCTGGCCGCGCTGTACGGCTACTACGGCCTCGGCTGGGCCTGGGCCGCCCCGGGTGCCGTCTGCGCGGCCGTCGTGCTGTCCTGGCTCGCCCCGGTCGTGCTGGAACCGCTCTTCAACCGCTTCCGGCCGATGGAGGACGGGCCCCTGCGCGACGCGCTGCTGGCCCTGGCCGAGCGCGACGGGATCCCCGTGCGGGCGGTGCTCGTCGCCGACGCGTCCCGGCGGACGACCGCGCTCAACGCGTACGTCTCCGGCTTCGGCCGCACCCGGCGGATCGTCGCCTACGACACGCTGCTCGGCACGGCCCCGGCGGAGGAGGTCGAACTCGTCGTCGCCCACGAACTGGGCCACGTCAAGCACCGCGACGTACCGCGCGGCACGCTGCTCGGCGCCGTCGGCGCGGGGGCGGGGGTCTGCGTGCTCTCCGCGGTCATGGCCGCCTCCTCCTACGGCACCGGTGACCCCCGCGGGCTGTTCCTGCTGGCCGCGGTGGCCGCGGTGCTGTCGGCGTGCGCCGGGCCGTTCGGCTGCGCCCTGAGCCGGCGGATCGAACGGCGGGCGGACGTGCACGCGCTGGAACTGACCCGGGACGCCGAGCGCTTCATCGCCATGCAGCGACGCCTCACCGTCACCAACGTCTCCGACCCCGACCCCCCGCGCCTGCTGCACGTCCTCTTCGGCACGCACCCCACCCCCGTCCAGCGCATCGCCGCCGCCCGCGCGTTCGCCTCCGCCACGGGGTAGCGCCCGGCGCGGCGCAGGCGCTCCGCGCCGAACGCGCCACCCTCGCGCGCCCGGCGCGGTCTGCCCGGGAGGTGGGGTCCGGGCGAGGACTTCCGTGAGCCGTTCGCGTCCGCGTGGGCCGTGGCGCGGGGCACGTTCTGGCGGCGGGGGCCGTCCGCCTTCTCGGCGCGCACCGGTGGCAGGGAAGGACGCCGCCGCAGCTCGTCGTACGGGCCGCGGGCACCGTGCGCCTCCCCGGCGGGGCGCGCCTCGATGCCGGGGCCTCGTGCGCGTCCGCGGGCGGCCCGGGCTCAGGCGGTGAGGTCCGCGAGGGCCTCCGTGAGCCATTCGCGCTCCGCGTGGCCCGTGGCGCGGGCTACGCGGAGCATGCCCTGGCGGAAGGGGTCGTCCGCCTCCTCGGCGCGCACCGGCCTGCCGCGGTCGTAGAAGAAGCTGGAGGGGGTCTCCAGGAACTCCAGCCGGCGCCGCAGCACGGCCGCCTGGGCCGTCGCGTCGGGCAGGTGCCTCAGGAAGGCGAGCACGGCGAAGAAGCGGGTGGAGTCGGTGATCTCGATCGGCTTGGGGTCGCGGAGCCGGGCGAGCAGCCGCGCGCGCCCGGTGTCGGTGAGCGAGAGCACGCGGCGCGGTGCGGCGCCGACGCCCGGCTCGGTGTGCTCGCTGACCAGTCCTGCGGCGGTGAGGCGGTTGATGGCCGGGTAGAGCGCGCCGTCGCTGACCGGGCGGACGTGGCCGTTGAGTGCGGCGATGCGCTCCTTGAGCTCGTAGCCGTGCAGGGATTCCTTGAACAGGAAGCCCAGGATCGTCAGCTCCAGCACCGTTCGCCACCTTTCTCGATCATGCGTTCGCACTTGCCCGTGTGGTGCCATGATGATACCTCTAAACGTGGTATCTCGAATCGAGGTACCGGAGGGGAGGGGACCCATGACGCACCGCGCCCGGCTGGTCGCACTGGCCGGCCCGGTCTACCTGGAACTGCTCGCGGGTGTCGTCGCCGGGATCATCGACGTGCTGTGGGTGGCGCGGCTCGGCGGCGGGGGAGCGGCCGTCGCGGCTGTGGCGGTGGCCACGAACACCGAGAACGTGCTGCTCGGGGTGGTGCTGATGGCCGCGCAGGGGACGACGGTGCTGGTCTCGCGGGCCGCCGGGGCGCGGGACCCGGCGGCGGTCAGGGCGGCGGTGCGCGGCGGGTGGGCGCTGTGCGCGCTGCTGACCCCGGCCGTGGCCGTCGGAGGCTTCCTGTGCCGGGAGCCGCTGGCGGCGCTGCTGCTCGGTGCCCACGGCGACCCGGTGGCGGTCCGTCTCGCGGCCGGGTACTTCGCGGTCTCGCTCCCCGGCACCGCGGTGTTCTACGCACAGAACACCCTGGACGGGGTCTTCAAGGGGGGCGGCGACACCCGCACCCCGATGCGGCTCGCCCTGCTGGCGGGCGGGCTGATCCTGCTCCTCGACCCGTTCCTGATCCACGCCCTCGGGGTGCGGGGCGCGGCCGTCGCCACCGTCGCGGGCCGAACCGTGGCCCTCGCCGCGGGGCTGGCGCTGCTGCGCCGCAACCCCCTGGTGCGGCAGGCCGCGCAGGTGCCGCCCGCAGAACCGGTGGCGGCCGCGCTGCGCCGTACCGCCGTGACCGGGGCGCCGATGGCGGCGGACTTCCTGGTCCGGATGGCCGGCACGCTGACCCTGGTGGCGATCGTGGCCCGGCTGGGCGTCGCCCAGGTCGCGGCGTACGGGATCGCGACCAAGGCGATGTACGTGGCGACGATGGGCTTCTACGCCGTGCGCCAGGCGGCCTCGATCCACACCGCGTACCACCTGGGCGCCGGCCGCGACGAGCGGTACGCCATCGGGCGCCGGGCCCTGCTGCTCGGCGGTGGGCTCGGACTCCTCGCGGCGGTCGTCCTGCTGCCCGCCGCGCCGTGGGTCATGGCCGCCTTCGGCGCGGAGCCCGGCGTGGCGGCGGCCGGGACGGTCTTCCTGCGCACCCTCGGCCCGTACCTGGTGCTGCTGGGGTGCTTCATCGCGCTGGGCGGTGTCTTCCAGGGCGGCGGCGGGGCCACCCTGCTGGTCCGGGTGACGCTGGTGGGCACGGCGGTGCAGCTGCCGCTGGCCTACGCGCTGGCGGGCCCGGCCGGGCTGGGGCTCGTGGGCGTCGGCGTGGCGCTGGCCGTCGCGGCGGGCTTGCAGTGCCTGGCCGTGACGGTGGTCTTCACCAGGTCAGCAGCTTCTCGGCGTCCTGGCCGTGCTCGGGCTCAGGCGCGGCCTGCGCCCTGCGCGCCCTCTCCGGCAGGCCCGTCGAAGCCACCCACAGCCGGCGGCAGGCGATGACGGAGGCGGCGACCAGCAGGCCGTTGCGGAGCAGCAGCAGGGCGATGCCGAGGTCGGTGCTGCCGACGACGTCGGCGAAGCGCACCGGGAACTCGTACAGGGTGAGCACCGTCGCCGCCAGCACCAGCACCGCGGGCAGCGCCATCACGCTGGCCCGCAGCGTGAGGCAGACGGCCGCCAGGCCGATCAGCCAGATCATGTACTGGGGGCTGATCACGCGGCTGGTCGTGGTGAACAGCAGCACCGCGGTGAACGCGGCGTCGAAGGGCGTGCTCGGGCCGTACGTCCGGGTCCGCAGCCGCCACAGCAGCAGCCACGCGAAGGCCACCGCGGTCAGCCCGAGGGCGAGGTCGCTGACCAGGCCCACGTAGGGCCCGAGGAACTCCACCGAGCCGTAGTTGAGCAGGACCTGCCCCTGCCAGCCGTGGTGCCGGGCGATGTGGAAGACCAGGGAACCCAGGGACTCCACCTCGGTGCCCCGCTCGCCCTGGAAGCGCAGGAAGGCGAAGGCCCCCGGCATCCACAGCCAGAAGCCCAGGGCGAGGACGCCCGCCCCGGCCACGGCCGCCGTCCAGATCCGGCGGTCGCGAACCCCGGTGAGCAGCAGCACCGGCCAGACCTTGAGCATCGCGCCGAACGCGATCAGCGCGCCCGCGACCCTGGGGCGGCGCACCGTCGCCAGCAGCGCGGCCATGGCGACGGCGGTGACCATCACGTCGTAGCGCGCGTACGCGGTCGGCCCCAGCAGCGGCACGCCCAGCACCCACACGTAGGCGCCGGCCACCCGCCGTCCCTCGCCGCGCGAACCGCGCAGCAGCAGCGCGAAGGCGACGAGGTCGGCGGCGCAGGCGAGCCAGAAGAACGCGGTCGCGTAGTCGAGGAACGGCAGCATCGCGGGGGCGAGCACCGCGAGCGCGGCGGCGGGCGGGTACTGCCAGGTGACGTCGTGGTGGGGGAAGGTGCCGGTCCGCAGGACCTCGTACCAGCCGTGGTAGATCACCGAGACGTCGGTGGTCACGTCCAGCGGGGACAGGGTGAGCACCTTGAAGACGTAGAGCAGCAGCACGACCCGGGTGGCCGCCCAGGCGAGGACCGGCCCGACCGGGAGCCGCTTGCCGCTGTCGCCTGCCATGTCCACCTCGTCGAATCGGTTCTGCTGTGATGATGCACGATGCCGGTCTCACCCGTGGACAGGCTGTGGAGCTTAGACGCGCGAGGGGCCGCGGTCGGTTGCCGCGGACCGCACCGGATACCCTCGGCGACGTATGGACAAGACCTTGATCGTCACCAACGACTTCCCGCCACGCCCCGGTGGCATCCAGGCGTTCGTGCACAGCATGGCGCTGCGCCTCGATCCCGGCCGGGTGGTGGTGTACGCGTCGACCTGGCGGGACGGCTCCGAGGTCGCCGCGTTCGACGCCGAGCAGCCCTTCCCGGTCGTACGTGATCGTACGACGATGTTGCTGCCGACCCCGAGGGTGACCCGGCGCGCCGCCGCGCTCCTGCGCGAGCACGGCTGCACCTCGGTGTGGTTCGGGGCCGCGGCCCCGCTCGGGCTGATGGCGCCCGCGCTGCGGAAGGCCGGGGCCCGCCGGCTGGTGGCGACGACCCACGGGCACGAGGCGGGGTGGGCGCAGTTGCCCGCGAGCCGCGGGCTGCTGCGGCGGATCGGCGAGGGCACCGACACGATCACCTACCTGGGCGAGTACACCCGGTCCCGGATCGCCCGGGCACTGACGCCGCAGGCCGCCGGGCGCATGGTGCAACTGCCGCCGGGCGTGGACGAGAAGACCTTCCACCCGGCCTCCGGCGGCGAGGCGGTGCGCGCCCGGCTGGGGCTCACCGACCGGCCGGTGGTCGTCTGCGTCTCCCGCCTGGTGCCGCGCAAGGGCCAGGACACCCTCATCGAGGCGATGCCGACGATCCTGGCCGCCCAGCCCGACGCCGTCCTGCTCGTCGTGGGCGGCGGCCCGTACGCGGACGACCTGAAGCGGCTCGCCGAGCGGACCGGGGTGGCGGAGTCGGTGCGGTTCACCGGGGCCGTGCCGTGGCAGGAGCTGCCCGCGCACTTCGGCGCCGGTGACGTCTTCGCCATGCCGTGCCGCACGCGCCGGGGCGGGCTGGACGTCGAGGGGCTCGGCATCGTCTACCTGGAGGCCTCGGCCACCGGCCTGCCGGTCGTCGCGGGCGACTCCGGCGGGGCGCCGGACGCGGTGCTGGACGGCGAGACCGGCTGGGTGGTGCGCGGCGGGGAGCCCGCGGAGGCAGCCGAGCGGATCCTGGTGCTGCTGGGCGACGCGGAACTGCGGCGCCGGATGGGCGAGCGCGGGCGCAAGTGGGTCGAGGACGCCTGGCGGTGGGATCTGCTCGCCGAGCGGCTCAAGGCCCTCTTGTAAAAGACCATGAGCGCACGGTATGGGCGGAATCCGCCGTTCCGCCCATGATGCGCCCATGACAGCAAACCTGACGCGTCGTCAGATTCTGGGCATCGCCGCCCTGCAGACGGCATCCGTGATGGGTCTCACCCGCATCGGGCTCTCCCCGGCCGCCGCGGCGGACCGGGAGCCCGCCGGCTACGCGCCGGCCGTCGTCGTCGGCTCCGGCTACGGAGGCGCGGTCGCGGCGTTACGCCTGGCCGAGGCGGGCGTGAGCACCCTCGTACTGGAGATGGGGCGGGCGTGGGACACGCCGGCCCCCGACGGCAAGGTCTTCTGCAACACCGCCTCGCCGGACCGGCGCTCCATGTGGTTCCGCACCCGCACCGCGGCGCCCCTGGCCACCTTCCTCTGGCTCGACGTGGTCAACAAGGACATCACCCCGTACCCCGGCGTCCTGGACCGCGTCGACCACCCCGGCATGTCCGTCTACGTCGGCCGCGGCGTCGGCGGCGGCTCCCTCGTCAACGGCGGCATGGCCGTCACACCGGACCGCGCCTACTTCCGGGAGGTCCTCCCGCAGGTCGACGCGGACGCCATGTACGGCACGTGGTTCCCGCTGGCCAACCGCATGCTCGGCGTCAACACCGTCGCGCCCGACTGGTTCGAGGGCACCGAGTGGTACCAGTTCACCCGCGTCTCCCGCGCCCAGGCCGCCCGGGCCGGGCTCGCCACCACCTTCGTGCCCAACGTCTACGACTTCGACTACATGCAGCGCGAGGCCGCGGGCACCGCCACCAAGTCGGCCCTGGCCCAGGAGGTCATCTACGGCAACAACTTCGGCAAGCGCAGCCTCGACCGGACCTACCTCGCCGCCGCGCTCGGCACCGGCAACGTCACCATCGAGACGCTCAGCCACGTGAAGGCGGTCCGCCGCGACCCCGACGGCACCTACGTGCTCACGGTGGCGCAGACCGACCTCACCGGCGCCGTCGTCGCCACCCGCGAGGTCGGCTGCCGCGCCCTGTTCCTCGCCGCGGGCAGCCTCGGCACCACCGAACTGCTGCTGCGCGCCCGGGAGACGGGCGCCCTGCCCGACCTCAGCGCCGCCGTCGGCAAGGGCTGGGCGGGCAACGGCAACATCATGCTCGGCCGCGCCAACCACCTGTGGAACCCCACCGGCGCCCACCAGTCGACCATCCCCGTGATGGGCATCAACGACTGGAACAACGCCGCCAACCCGGTGTTCGCCGAGATCGCCCCGCTCCCCATCGGCCTGGAGACGTGGATCAGCCTCTACCTCGCGATCACCAAGAACCCCGAGCGGGGCACCTTCGTCTACGACCCGGCCACCGACGCGGCCGTGCTGAACTGGACCCGCTCCCAGAACCAGCCCTCGGTCGCCGCCGCGAAGACCCTCTTCGACCGCGTCAACCGGGCCAACGCCACCATCTACCGCTACGACCTGTTCGGCGGCAACCGGGTCTTCGCCGACGACTTCTGCTACCACCCGCTCGGCGGCTGCGTCCTCGGCAGCGCCACCGACGCCTACGGCCGCGCGGACGGCTACGACGGCCTGTACGTCGTCGACGGCTCGCTCGTCCCCGGCTCCATCGGGGTCAACCCGTTCGTCACCATCACCGCCCTGGCCGAGCGCACCATGGCCAGGGTCCTGGCCCGGGACGGCATCACCTAGGAACGCCGGTGGCCGCCGTACGCCCGAGGGGTACGGCGGCCACCGTCGACGTGGGTGAGGGCCCGTCAGCGCGGGCTCACCTGCCGTAGATCGCGGCGATCTCGTCCGCGAAGTCCCGCAGCACCACGTTGCGCTTCAGCTTCAGCGAGGGCGTCACGTGACCGGACTCCTCGGTGAACTGCGTCGCCAGGACACGGAACTTCTTGACCGCCTCCGCCTTGGACACCGCGGCGTTGCCGTCGTCGATCGCCGACTGCACCTCGGCCAGCAGCTCCGCGTCCTCACGCAGCTCCGCGACGCTGCGGCCGGACTTGCCGTGCTGCTGGGCCCAGCGGGGCAGGAACTCCTCGTCCAGGGTGACCAGCGCGCCGATGAAGGGCTTGCCGTCGCCGACCACCATGCACTCGGCGACCAGCGCGTGGGCCCGGATGCGGTCCTCGATCACGGCCGGGGCGACGTTCTTGCCGCCCGCGGTGACGATGATCTCCTTCTTGCGGCCGGTGATGGTGATGTAGCCGTCCTCGTCCAGCGTCCCGACGTCGCCGGTGTGGAACCAGCCGTCGGTGACGGCCTCGGTGGTGGCCGCCTCGTTGTTCCAGTAGCCCGCGAACAGGTGCTCGCCGTGGAGCATGACCTCGCCGTCGTCGGCGATGCGGACCGTGGAGCCCGGCAGCGGCTGGCCGACGGTGCCGATCTTGGTGCGGTCCCAGGGGTTGAAGGCGGTGGCCGCACAGGACTCGGTCAGGCCGTAGCCCTCCAGCACCGTGAAGCCGATGCCGCGGTAGAAGTGGCCCAGCCGCTCGCCCAGCGGGGCCCCGCCGGAGATCGAGTACTCGGCGCGGCCGCCGAGCACGGCGCGCAGCTTGCTGTAGACCAGCCGGTCGAAGACCTTGTGCTTGAACTTCAGGCCGAGCGAGGGACCGCCGGCCGAGTCCAGCGCGCGGCTGTACTCGATCGCCACGTCGGTGGCCTTGTCGAAGACCTTCCCCTTGCCGCCGGCCTGCGCCTGGGCGCGCGCGGAGTTGTAGACCTTCTCGAAGACCCGCGGCACGCCCAGCAGCAGCGTCGGGCGGAAGGCGGCCAGTTCGCCGGTGAGGTTCTTGGTGTCGCTGACGTGCCCGAGCTTGATCGGCGCCATGATCGCGGCCACCTCGACCAGCCGTCCGAAGACGTGCGCGAGCGGCAGGAAGAGCAGGATCGAGGAGTCCCCGGTGCGGAAGAGCGGCTTCAGGCGCTCCACGACGTTGCCGCACTCGGCGAAGAACGCGCGGTGCGTGAGCACGCAGCCCTTGGGGCGCCCGGTCGTGCCCGAGGTGTACACGATGGTGGCGGGGGAGTCGGCCTTGGCCCAGGCGCTGCGCTCGTCCACGGTCGCCTCGGCGACGTCCGTGCCGGCCGCGCCGAGGGTCTCCACCGCGCCCGCCTCGATCCGCCACACGTGCTTCAGCTGCGGCAGGCGGTCGCGCACCGACTCCACGGACTTCTCGTGGGCCTCGGTCTCCACCACGGCCGCGACGGCGCCGGAGTCGCCGAGGATCCACTCGATCTGCTCGGCGGAGGAGGTCTCGTAGACCGGGACGGTGACCGCGCCCGCGCTCCAGATGGCGAAGTCGAACAGCGTCCACTCGTAGCGGGTGCGGGAGATCAGGGCCACCCGGTCGCCGGGCTGCACGCCCGAGGCGATCAGGCCCTTGGCGGCGGCGCGCACCTCGGCGAGGAAGGTGGTCGAGGTGACGTCGGCCCAGTCACCGGTCACGGTCTTCCGGGCGATGACGGCAACGTCCGGGTGCTGAGCGGCGTTGCGGCGGATGAGATCCGTCAGATTGCCGTCCGCGGGGACCTCGTAGAGAGCCGGAAGGCTGAACTCGCGCAAAACTGCTGCTCCTCATCGGCGCCGGCGGCGGTGCTGGCTGCGTCCACTGCATGGTTGAGCGTGGAACGGACGGCCTGGACGTTACCCACCGGTAAAGCTTCAGCGGTAGGGGGTGCCGTGTAGATGTTTTGTGTGTCACATCGTCGTCACACGCCGCAGGCCCGCCGCGACACCGTGCGGATCCACTGGTCGGAAGCCTAGTCGAGGCCCCCGGTGACCCGCAGGTAACCGCAGCCCCGGTGTGCCCTCCCCAACCCCGCCCGGCGCGTCCTACAGTGATCGTCATGCGGGTCCATGTCGTCAGTGACGTCCACGGCGCCTCCGAGGCCCTCGCCGAGGCCGGTGAGGGCGCCGACGCGCTGATCTGCCTCGGCGACCTGATCCTCTTCCTTGACTACGCCGACCACTCGCGGGGCATCTTCCCCGACCTCTTCGGGGCCGAGAACGCCTCCCGCATGGTCGGGCTGCGCACCGCCCTGCGCTGGGACGAGGCCCGCGCCCTCGACCGCGAACTGTGGGCGGGGCTCGGCACCGACCGGCGCACCGCCATCGAGGCCGCCGTGCGCCGCCAGTACGCCGAGCTGTTCGCCGCGTTCCCCACCCCGACGTACGCCACCTACGGCAACGTCGACATCCCCGCGCTCTGGCCGGAGTACGCCCGGCCCGGCACCACGGTGCTCGACGGCACCACCACCGAGATCGGCGGCCTGGTCTTCGGCTTCGTCGGCGGCGGGCTGCGCACCCCGTACCGCACCCCGTACGAGATCGACGACGAGACGTACGCCGCCAAGGTGGCCGCCCTCGGCGAGGTCGACGTGCTGTGCTCGCACATCCCGCCCGCCGTCCCCGAGCTCTGCTACGACACCGTCGCCCGGCGCCTCGAACGCGGCAGCGAGGCGCTGCTCGACGCGATCCGCCGGGTGCGCCCCCGCTACGCGCTCTTCGGCCACGTCCACCAGCCGCTCGTGCCGCGGATGCGCCTGGGCAGGACCGAATGCGTCAACGTCGGCCACTTCAACTCCACCCGGACACCCTGGGCACTGCAATGGTGACCGCCCCGGCGGTCTCCGGCCGCCCGACCAGGCGGTAGCCTTCACCAGCAGACATACAACAGCAGGTACGACGCGACGTCCCGGAGGGGCCACGGCGATGGCGGAACACACCAGGTCGAGCATCACCATCGACGCGGCCCCGGCCGATGTCATGGGCGTCATCGCGGACTTCGCCCGGTACCCGGAGTGGACCGGCGAGGTGAAGGAGGCGGAGATCCTCTCCGCCGGCGGCGACGGCCGTGCCGAGCAGGTCAGGCTCCTCCTGGACGCGGGCGCCATCAAGGACGACCACACCCTCGCCTACACCTGGGTCGGCGACCACGAGGTCCGCTGGACCCTGGTCAAGTCCCAGATGCTGCGCACCCTGGACGGCGCCTACATCCTGGCCCCGCTGGAGGACGGCAAGCGCACCGAGGTCACCTACCAGCTGACCGTCGACGTCAAGATCCCCATGCTCGGCATGATCAAGCGCAAGGCCGAGAAGGTCATCATCGACCGCGCCCTCGCCGGCCTGAAGAAGCGCGTCGAGTCCCAGGGCTGACGTGCGCACGCTCCTGGTCACCGGCACGGGCGGCGCCGGGCGTACGACGGTCGCCGCCGCCACGGCCGTGGCCGCGAGCACGCCCGGGCGGCGTGTGCTGCTGCTCTCCACCGATCGCGACGCCTCCCTCGACGGGGTCCTGGGCCCGGTGCCGCCCCCGTCCGGGGACGGCGGCGGTCCGCAGCCGGACGGGGCGCCCCTGCCCATCGCGCCGGTCGGGTCCGTACCGGGTCTGTGGGCCGCGCGCGTCGACGCGGCCGCCGCCTTCCGGGCCGACGCCGGGGCCGTCCAGCAACGCCTGGGCTCCCTGCTCGACCTGCTCGGCGCGGCCCCGCTGGACCCCGAGGAACTGACCGAACTCCCCGGCGCCGACGCCTTCGCGCTGCTGCGCGCCCTGCGGGACACCGCCGGCGGCTGGGACCTGGTGGTCGTCGACCTCCCGCCGGTCCACGACTCCCTCACCGCACTCGCGCTGCCCGCGCAACTGCGCCGCTACATCGCCCGGCTGGTCCCCCAGGAGCGGCAGGCCGCCCGCGCCCTGCGCCCCGTCCTCGCCCAGCTCGCCGGTGTGCCCGCGCCGGGCGCCTGGGCCTACGAGGCCGCCGCCCGCGCCGACCGGGAACTGGCCGGTGCCCAGGCCGTGATCGAGGACGCCGCCACGACTGTCCGGCTCGTCGTGGCCCCCGGCACGCACGCCGCCGACGCCGTGCGCCGGGCCCGCACCGGACTGGCCCTGTACGGCCACCGCCTCGAGGCCGTGGTCGCCAACCGGATGCTGCCCGCCGAGTCCCCGGACCCCTGGCTGACCGAACTGGCCGCCCACCGGCGCAAGGAAGTGCGCGCCCTGCGCGCGGAACTCGCCGGAACGCCCACCGCGCTCCACGAACTGCCCCACCTCGGCCGGGAGCCGCGCTGCGCCGAGGACCTCGCCCGGCTCGCCGCGCAGCCGCCCGCCGACGCGCCCGAGGGCCCCGCGGCGCCGCCGTGGACCACCGAGGACCGGCTCGCCGCCGAGGGCCACTTCCTCTGGCGGCTGCCCCTGCCGGGCGCGACACGCGACACCGTCGACCTCGTACGCCGCGGCGACGAACTCGTCGTCGACGCCGAGGGATACCGCCGCATCCTCCCGCTGCCCTCCGCGCTGCGCCGCTGCACCGTGGCCGGTGCGGCGCTCCGCGACGGCGCGCTGCAGGTCCGGTTCGCCCCGGATCCCGGTCTTTGGCCCCGCTGAGCGCTGAAAGTGCCGCCCCCGTTCGGGTACCGTCGTGGGTATCAAGCCCGGAGCCTTACGGAGCCACCATGAGCGAATCCACGGACCGCGCGGGCCGCCCCGACACCGATTCAGACGCCTGGGCCAAGGCGAGCGCGGAGGACACCGCCGCGGAGAACGCCCGCCGGCGGCAGCAGAGCGGACAGACCCCCGGCAGTGCCGGCGAGGAGCTGCGGCGTCTCGCGGAAGCGGTCACCGACCGCCTGTCGATGCTCCGCACCCCCGCCGCCGAGATGGCGGCGCAGGGGCTGATCTCGCAGGTCAAGCAGGCGGTTGAGCCGATCGTCGAGCGCAACCCCGAGGTCTTCGACCACCTCGCCGCCGCGGGCGCCGAACTCCTGGCCGCCTACCGCGCCGCGGTGAGCGGGCAGGAACGACGCTGGACCTCCGGCGGGGACACGCCGCCCAGCGAACGCATCGACCTGGACTGAACGGCGCGACGCGGACCCGGGACGAGCATCGGGCCCGAACAGGGCGCGGGTCGCCCTCCGGTACGGTTGGACACAGCGGGGCTCGACCGAATACTGAGGGATACATGGGACTCACCATCGGCGTCGACATCGGCGGCACGAAGATCGCGGCCGGCGTGGTCGACGAGGAAGGCTCGATTCTCGAAATCGTCAAGGTGCCGACCCCGCAGACCTCCGAGGGCGTCGTCGACGCCATCGCGAGCGCGGTGCACGACGTCAGTGTCGGCCACACGGTCGAGGCCGTCGGCATCGGTGCCGCCGGCTACGTCGACGACAAGCGTGCCACCGTGCTCTTCGCGCCCAACATCCGCTGGCGCCACGAGCCGCTGAAGGACAAGGTCGAGCAGCGCGTCGGACTGCCCGTCGTCGTCGAGAACGACGCCAACGCCGCCGCCTGGGGCGAGTACCGCTTCGGTGCCGGCGCGGGCCACGACGACGTCATCTGCATCACCCTCGGCACCGGGCTCGGCGGCGGCATCATCATCGGCAACAAGCTGCGCCGCGGCCGCTTCGGCGTGGCCGGCGAGTTCGGGCACATCCGCATGGTGCCGGACGGTCTGCTGTGCGGCTGCGGCAGCCAGGGCTGCTGGGAGCAGTACGCCTCCGGCCGGGCACTGGTGCGCTACGCCAAGCAGCGGGCCGTCGCCCAGCCGGAGAACGCCACCCTGCTGCTGTCGCTCGGCGACGGCACGCCCGAGGGCATCCAGGGCCAGCACATCAGCCGGGCCGCGCGTGACGGGGACAAGGTCGCGATCGACTCCTTCCGCGAGCTGGCCCGCTGGGCCGGCGCCGGGCTCGCCGACCTGGCCTCGCTCTTCGACCCCTCCGCCTTCATCGTCGGCGGCGGCGTCTCCGACGAGGGCGAACTCGTCCTCGAGCCCATCCGCAAGTCCTTCCGCCGCTGGCTGGTCGGCGGCCAGTACCGGCCGCACGCCCAGGTACTCGCCGCCCAGCTCGGCGGCAAGGCCGGCCTCGTCGGCGCCGCCGACCTCGCCCGCCAGGGCTAGCCCCGGCGGTCACCCGCCCGGCACCGGTGCCCCCGTCACTCCCGGCGAAGGAGTGACGGGGGCGCCCGGCTTCCCGGCCGGGCACACGACGCCCCCGCGCGACCGCGCCGCCGCTACAGTGAGCCCGTGAGCGAGGGCCCGCTGCCGGAGCTGCCGGCGTCCCGTACCGAGCCGGACGGCTCCGCCGTCGTCCGCGTGCTGAGCTACAACATCCGCTCCATGCGGGACGACACCGCGGCGCTCGCCCGGGTGATCCGCGCCTGCGACCCCGACCTCGCGCTGATCCAGGAGGCACCCCGCTTCTTCCGCTGGCGCAAGGCCGTCGCCCGCCTCGCCCGCGCCTGCGGCCTGGTCGCCGTCACCGGCGGGGCCACCGCCACCGGCCCCCTCGTGCTGTCATCCCTGCGGGTGCACGTGGAACGCGCCGAGGACGTCCTGCTGCCCCGCACGCCCGGTCTGCACCGGCGCGGCTTCGCCACCGCCGTCGTGCGCGTCGGCGGCGCCCGCCTGTCCGTCGTCAGCTGCCACCTCTCGCTGCAGGCCCGCGAGCGCTACGACCAGGGCGGCATGCTGCTGGACCGGCTCGCCGCCATGGGCGAGCCGTACGCGGTCGTCGGCGGCGACCTCAACGACCGCCCCAACGGCCGCACCTTCCGCCGGCTCGCCGACGACCTCCAGGACGCCTGGGCGGCCCGGCCCTGGGGCGGCGAGTACACCTCCACCCCGTACGACCCGCACCAGCGGATCGACGCGATCTTCACGACCCCCGGCATCGAGGTCCTCGGCTGCGGGGTGCCGCACGGCCTGCCCGGCATCACCCCGTACGACCTGAGGGCGGCCACGGACCACCTCCCGGTCCTGGCCGCCCTCAAGGTGCCCGCGTCCGCCTGACGGCGGCGCCGGTCAGACCACGGCGCCGCCGCCCGGCAGGTCGTCGTCCTCGTCGCCGCCCGGACGCATGCGCGTCACCAGGGTGGCGAAGCCGCCGAGGAAGCCGCCGACGCCGACGGTGAGAGCCCACCACGGCATCGGTTCCTGGAAGAGGACGAAGCCGAAGATCAGCAGCGGGCCGCCCACGGCGGCCAGCCACGCGAACTTCGTCGTCACGTCCGCCTCCGGCAGCGGCGGCGGCTCCGGCGGCTCGTAGTGCCCCTCGTCCGCGTCCTCATCGAGTGCGTAGTCACGGGGACCGGACAGCACGGGGTGGATGACGATGCGCGTCGCGTCCGGCGCCGCGGGCAGCGCGGACGGGTCCGCAGTGCCCTCGCTCCCGTCGCGCTCGCCGTCGGCCCCGCCCTCGCCGTCCCGCTCCGCGGCCGGGACGTCCTCGGCCTCGGGCCAGGAACCCGTCCCGGGCTCGGGGTCCTTCTCGTACGCCGCGACGATCTCGGCCCACGCCGATTCCTCGTCCAGCGGCGCGCGCTCCGGCTCGCCGCCCTCCGGCACCTGGCGGCGCTCCTCCTCGGGCTCAGCCACTGGCCGCGTCCTCCTTCTCCGCCCGCTCTCCCGCACCCGACAGCCGCTCGACGAAGGCGTACGACTCCTCGAAGACCGTCTCCGCGTCGTGGTCCAGCGTCGCGACGTGGTAACTGCGCTCCAGCACCGTCTCCGTGACGTCCGTCGACGACACCCGGCTCAGCACGACCGCCGAGTTCGACGGGTGCACCACGTGGTCGACCCGGCTGTGCAGCAGCAGGAGCGGCTGCGTCACCTGCGGCAGCTCATGGCGTACCAGCGTCCAGAAACGGCTCAGGGAGTGCACCGCCCGCAGCGGGGTGCGGTCGTAGCCGACCTCCTGCGAGCCCTCCTTCGCGATGTCGCTCGCGATGCCCGGCACGGTGGGGACGAAGTGGCGCAAGAGGGGAACGACCTTCAGCTGATGGCTGTCGGCCTTGACCGAGGGGTTGACCAGGGCGATGCCACTGACCGCGGCGCCGTGCTGCGCGGCCAGCCGCAGGGTCAGGGCCCCGCCCATCGACATTCCGAAGACAAACACGCGGTCACAGCGCTCGGACAGCGCGCGGAATTCCCGGTCCACCTCCGCGTACCAGTCCTCCCAGCCGGTCAGCTGCATGTCCTGCCAGCGCGTGCCGTGCCCCGGCAGCAGCGGTACGGACACGGTCAGGCCCCGCTCGGCCAGGTACTCGGCCCACGGCCGCATGGACTGCGGTGTGCCGGTGAATCCGTGGCACAACAGGACGCCGACCTTGCCGCCGTCGTGGCGGTAGGGCTCGGCTCCGGGCATCAGCGGCACCGTGCGTCTCCTGTTCGGTGGAATGCGCGAAAAGCGATACCTCACAGTACGCGGACGGCCGACACCGGGGGAGAGCACCGGCGGATCTGGCGTTAAGGTCTTCCCGTCAGACACAGGAGGTCATCGGTTGTTGTACGGCGTGATGAAGATCGCCATCGGGCATCCCCTGCGGGCCGCGTTCCGGCCGTGGGTGGAGGGGATGGAGCACATCCCCAAGCAGGGAGCGGCGATCCTGGCGAGCAACCACCTGTCCTTCTCGGACTCCTTCTTCCTGCCGGCCGTGCTCGACCGCAAGGTCACCTTCATCGCCAAGGCCGAGTACTTCACCACGCCCGGCATCAAGGGCAAGCTCACCGCCGCCTTCTTCAAGGGCGTCGGCCAGCTCCCCGTGGACCGCTCCGGCGCGCGCGGCGCCGGCGAGGCCGCGATCAACAGCGGGATAAAGGTCATCGAGGCCGGCGAGCTCTTCGGCATCTACCCCGAGGGCACCCGCTCGCCCGACGGCCGCCTCTACCGCGGCAAGCCCGGCGGCCTGGCCCGCATCGCGCTCGCCACCGGCGCGCCCGTGATCCCGGTCGCCATGATCGACACGGAGAAGATCCAGCCGCCCGGCCAGGTCATGCCCAAGCTGATGCGCCCCGGCATCCGGATCGGTAAGCCGCTGGACTTCAGCCGCTACATGGGCATGGAGCACGACCGCTTCATCCTGCGCTCGGTCACCGACGAGGTGATGTACGAGATCATGAAGCTCTCCGGCCAGGAGTACGTGGACATCTACGCGACCGCCGCCAAGCGGCAGATCGCCGAGGCGGCGAAGAAGCAGCAGCAACAGCACGGCGAGCCCTAGCCGGACGCGCCAGGGGGAAACGGGGGGACGGCCCATGGCCGGGGAGAAGACCGGCGCGACCGGGGGGAGACCCGGCGGGTCCGCCGCCGCGCGGCCCGCACGCGTCGCCCGCATGTCCGTCGAGCAGCCGCTGTGGCGCGCCCTGACCGGCTACCGGTTGCTGACCGCGGCGTACGCCATCGGGCTCTACGCCGCCGCCTACCACGAGCACGCACACCCCCTGGCGGGCGCGGCCTACATGGCGGTGCTCGCCGTGTGGACGCTGGCCACCGTCGGCAAGGTGAGCTCGCCCCAGCGCTGCACCAGGCCCTTCCTCATCGTCGACCTCGGTGTCGCGATCACCGGCATCCTCATCACCCCGGTCGTCGAGGCGCACCAGCGCATCCTCGACGGCGGCCCCACCCTCCCGTCGATCTGGACCGCCGGCTCCGTGCTCGCCTTCGCCATCAAGGGCGGCTGGCGCTGGGCCGCCGCCGCCTCCTGCCTCGTCGGCGGCGCCAACCTCGTCGAGCGCGGCGCCCCGGCGCGCGACACCCTCCACAACGTGCTGCTGGTGGCCATCGCCAGCATCGCCATCGGGTACGTCGTCGAGGTCGCCCGCGCCAGCGAACGCACCCTCGCCCGCGCCCTGCAGATCGAGGCCGCCACCCGCGAGCGGGAGCGCCTGGCCCGCGACATCCACGACAACGTGCTGCAGGTGCTCGCCATGGTGCAGCGGCGCGGCGCCGAGATCGGCGGCGAGGCCGAGGCCCTGGGCCGCATGGCAGGCGAACAGGAGGCCGCCCTGCGCGCCCTGGTCACCGACGGCGCCGCCGCCCTGCCGTCCCCCCGCGGTGCCACCGGCACCGACGCCGACGCCGAGGCCGGCGCCGGCCAGGACCCGGACGCGCCCCGCGACCTGCGCCCGCTGCTCTCCCCGTACGGCAGTGCCCGGGTCACCGTCGCGGCCCCCGGCACCCCCGTCCTCGTCCCGGCCCGCGCAGCACGTGAACTCGCCGCCGCCGTGGGCGCCGCCCTGGAGAACGTCCGCCGGCACGCCGGTGAGGACGCCCACGCCTGGATCCTGGTCGAGGACGAACCCGAGGCCGTACTGGTCAGCGTCCGCGACGACGGCCCCGGCATCCCCGAAGGCCGCCTCGCCGCCGCCGAGGCCGAGGGCAGGCTCGGGGTCGCCCAGTCCATCCGCGGCCGGCTCCGGGACCTCGGCGGCACGGCGGAACTGGTGTCGGTGCCCGGGCAGGGGACAGAAGTCGAGTTGAGGCTCGCGAAGTGAGGGAGGAGATTGGGGTCATGGCGGTGAAGGTGATGGTGGTCGACGACCACCCCATGTGGCGGGACGCGGTGGCCCGCGACCTCACCGAGGCCGGATACGTGGTGGTCGCCACCGCCGGCGACGGTCCGGAGGCGGTACGGCGCGCCAGGGCGGCCATGCCCGAGGTGCTCGTCCTCGACCTCAACCTCCCCGGCCTGTCAGGTGTCCAGGTCTGCAAGGACGTCATCGCCGACAACCCCGCCCTGCGGGTGCTGGTGCTCTCCGCCAGCGGCGAGCACGCGGACGTCCTGGAGGCCGTGAAGTCCGGCGCCACCGGCTACCTGCTGAAGTCCGCCGGCCGCGAGGAACTCCTCGACGCCGTCCGCCGCACCGCCGTCGGGGACCCCGTCTTCACCCCCGGCCTCGCCGGCCTCGTCCTCGGCGAGTACCGCCGCCTCGCCTCCGACCCCGCCCCCGTCGCGGCCGACACCCCCGAGGCGCCCCGCCTCACCGACCGCGAGACCGAGGTCCTGCGGCTCGTCGCCAAGGGGCTCAGCTACAAGCAGATCGCCGAACGGCTGGTCATCTCCCACCGCACCGTTCAGAACCACGTCCAGAACACCCTCGGCAAGCTCCAACTCCACAACCGCGTCGAACTCGTCCGCTACGCCATCGAACGCGGACTGGACGAGGAATAGCCCCGACGCCGCCTCCGGGGGCGCGCCCGCTCCAGTGCCGCGCGCCGCCCGGAAGGGTGAAATCGGCGGACCAACATCCCCGCGGATCAAGGGATTTCACCGAACGGCCCATCCCACCTGTGACGCCGGTCACGCTAGCGTCGTGGACGCAGGCAAATGGTGCGAACGGGAAGGGATGGATCATGCGAGTTGGCGTGCTGACCGGCGGCGGAGACTGCCCCGGGCTCAACGCGGTCATCCGTGCCATCGTGCGCAAGGGTGTCCAGGAGTACGGATACGAGTTCACCGGTTTCAGGGACGGCTGGCACGGTCCCCTCGAGGGCGACACCGTGCCGCTCGACATCCCCGCCGTGCGCGGCATCCTCCCGCGCGGCGGCACGATCCTCGGATCGTCCCGCACGAACCCGCTCAAGGCGGAGAACGGCGTGCGCCGCGTCAAGGAGAACCTCGCCAAGTACGAGGTCGACGCACTCATCGCGATCGGCGGCGAGGACACCCTCGGCGTCGCCACCGCCCTGTCGGACGAGTACGGCGTCCCCTGCGTCGGCGTGCCCAAGACCATCGACAACGACCTGGCGGCCACCGACTACACCTTCGGCTTCGACACCGCCGTCAACATCGCCACCGAGGCCATCGACCGCCTCCACACCACCGCCGAGTCGCACATGCGCGTCCTCGTCGTCGAGGTGATGGGCCGCCACGCCGGCTGGATCGCCCTCCACTCGGGCCTCGCCGGCGGCGCCAACGCCATCCTCATCCCCGAGCAGCGCTTCGACGTCGACCAGGTCTGCGCCTGGGTGGAGAGCCGCTTCAAGATCCGCTACGCACCCATCGTCGTGGTCGCCGAGGGCGCCATGCCCAAGGACGGCGACATGGTGCTCAAGGACCAGTCGCTCGACTCCTTCGGCCACGTCCGGCTCTCCGGCGTCGGCGAGTGGCTCGCCAAGGAGATCGAGAGGCGCACGGGCAAGGAGGCCCGCACCACCGTCCTCGGCCACATCCAGCGCGGCGGCACCCCCAGCGCCTTCGACCGCTGGCTCGCCACCCGCTTCGGCCTGCACGCCATCGACGCGGTCCGCGACCAGGACTGGGGCAAGATGGTCGCCCTGCGCGGTACGGACATCGTCCGCGTCCCGTTGCGCGACGCGACGGCCCAGCTCAAGACGGTCGATCCGCGGCTCTACACCGAGGCGGCGGTCTTCTTCGGGTAAACACGGCGTTTCCCCGGCGCCGTCTGCGCTTTCCCCGCTTGCCATGGGCGATCACGCGGCCGTACATTCCCTGCACCCGGCTTGTCCGGCCGCTTCGTTTATCCCCCTTGAGCACATGAGGAGCGCCCGGCATGACGGGTGTACTGGCGGTCGCAGGCGGCACCGCATCCGGCAAGTCCACCCTTGCCGAGGCCCTGTCGCTGCAGTGTCCCGAGAGCATCGCACTGGTCCATCTGGACGACTACTACGTGCCCGCGCACGATCCCCTCAGGGGCGTGTGGACGGTCAGCGCCGGCGGGCACGCCATCCTCGACTGGAACCACCCCGGCTCCATCGACGAGGCCGCCGTCAGCGCCGCGATCGACGCGGCGCTGACGCGGCCCGGCGTGCGCCTCGTGGTGGTCGAGGGCCTGTTCGCCCTGACCCTGCCGTCGGTGCGGGAACGGGCGGACTGGCGGGTGTACGTGGACGCCCCCGACGACGTCCGGCTGGCCCGCAAGATCCTCCGCAAGATCGAGGTCCAGCGGCAGGACCCGCGGCTGTCCCTGCTGAACTACCTGCAGAGCGGGCGGGACCGCCACGTCGCCCACGTCGCCCCCTCGCGGGCGCTGGCCGACCTCGTGGTGGACGGCCTCAACGAGGGCCCCGACATGGTGGCGGCGGTCCTGGGTCTCATCGGCCCGCTCCTGTCGCCCGTCCCCGCGCCCGTGCCCGAACCGGTCCCCGCCGCCCGCCCCCGCCGGCCCCGCGCGGTCACCCCGCGGACGCACCAGCTTCCGGCGGCCGCGGTCTGACCTGCCGGGGCGGCGGGTCGCGGGCGTCAGCCCGTCACCGTGACCCCCGCCAGGAGGTCCGCCACGATCGCCGTGCCGCCCAGCGTGAGCACGGACTCGGGGTGGAACTGGACGCCCGCGAACCCCGGGCCGCGCAGGGCGTGGACGTCGCCGGTGGCGGGGTCGCGGCTCAGTTCGATGCGGTGCATGGCGAGCTCCTCCGCCGTGGCGTCGTCGCAGCGGGCGGTGAAGGAGTTGTAGAACCCCACGGTCTCCGCCTTCCCGAACAGGTCGACGGATGTCTGCGCGCCCTGGAAGGGGACGTCCTTGCGGACGATGTCGAGGCCGAGTTCGGCGGCGATCAGTTCGTGGCCGAGGCAGACCCCGAGCAGGCCGTGCCGGTGGCCGCGGACGAGTCCGGAGGCGAGGCCGCGCAGGAGGGCCATCTTGGGGTCGCCGGTGTCGGACGGGTCGCCGGGGCCCGGACCGAGGATGACCGGGCCCTGGTGCGCGAGGGCGGCCTCGTGCAGTCCCGGGGCGTCGAAGCGGCGCACGGTGACCTGCAGCCCGGACGACCTCAGCACGTGCGCGAGCATCGCGGTGAAGGTGTCCTCGCCGTCCACCACGAGGGCGTGCCCGGTCAGCGTGCCGGGCTGCTCCGCGGTGCGCATGCGCAGCCAGAACGGGGCCAGGTTCCGGCGGCGTCCGTCCAGCGCGGCCCGCACCCGGATGTCGTCGCCGAGCGGTGGCCGGTCTGCAGCCGGGCCCTGCGCCCGTCCGGGCCGGACCCCCAGCGCGGCCAGCACGGCCGCCGCCTTCGCGTGCGTCTCGGCGACCTCCGCGTACGGGTCGGAGCGCCGCACCAGGGTCGCGCCCACCGGGACCTTCAGGCCGCCCGCGGCGTCGACGTCCGCGGTGCGGATCAGGATGGGCGAGTCCAGGGTCTGTGCCCCGCCGGCGTCCCGCCCGATCAGGGCGAGGGCGCCGGCGTAGTAGCCGCGGCCGCCCGGCTCGTGGCGCTCGATCACCCGGCAGGCGTTCTGCACCGGCGAGCCGGTCACCGTCGCGGCGAACATCGTCTCGCGCAGCACGTCCCGCACGTCCATGCTGCTGCGGCCGCGCAACTCGTACTCGGTGTGCGCCAGGTGCGCCATCTCCTTCAGGCGCGGGCCGACGACGACGCCGCCGAGGTCGCCGACGGTGCACATCATCTTCAGTTCCTCGTCGACCACCATTGTCAGCTCCTCCACCTCCTTGGCGTCCCGCAGGAAGGCGAGCAGCCCCTCCGCGTCCGGCCCCTGCGGGGGGTAGCGGTAGGTGCCGCTGATGGGGTTCATGACGACCGTGCCGCCGGCCATCCGCACGTGCACCTCGGGGCTCGCGCCGACCAGGGTCCGCTCCGGGGTCCGCACCACGAACGTCCAGTAGGCGCCGCGCTCGCCGTCGAGCAGCCGGCGGAACAGCGCGAGCGCGTCGGCCGCCGCGAACCCCGGGACCTCGCCGCGGAAGGTGCGCCGGATGACGAAGTTCGCGCCCTCGCCGCCCCCGATCTCGTCCTCGATGACGCGCTCCACGATCCCGGCGTACGTGTCGTCGTCGACGTCGAAGGCCCCGCCCTCCACGCGCACCGCGTGCGCGGGCAGGGCCGCCATGAGCTCGGGGAGCGGCAGCTCGTACGCCTCACGGGGGCGCAGCACGACCAGCGGCGTCCCGTCGTCGCGCACGTCGAAACCGCGCTCCCTGATCTGCCGGTACGGCAGCAGCGCCAGTGCGTCCACCGCGGGGCGCTCCCCTTCGGGTGCCCCGGTCGGCAGCGCGATGTCGGTCAGCCGCTCCGCCGTCGTGACCGGGCCGAGCAGCACTTCGACGGTGTCCGTGTCCCGGCCGGGCGCTCTGCGCCTGAGCAGCGCGAAGGGCGGGCACGCGGGGTCCAGCAGCCGTTCGACGAGCGCGGCGGCGGGGGGTGCGGCGGCGGGATCGTGGTTCTCCACGGCGGTTCCTTCCGGTCTTCGGCGAGGGAAGGGACGGCCGCGCAAACACCGAAGGCCGCCCTTCGGGCGGCCTGAGCGTCTGGCTGTGCGTACGCGCTGCTAGTGGGCCGCCGGATCCGCGGTCCACCACCACTGCAGGTGCGTCTGCTGCGCGTACATGTTCCGCACCTTAACGCATCCGTCCACGACGCGGCGGCCGCGTCTCACGCTTTCGGGGCATCGTGGGGACGTAGGGCCCCGGTACTCTCGGGGATGCGTCCGGAATCCCGTCCATGGGAGGAACCATGACCGCCGAACCGCTGCCGGCCTGGGCGATTCCGCCGCGTGGCGGCTTCACCTCGGACGACCTGGACCGCATTCCCGACCTCCCGCCGCACACGGAGTTGATCGACGGGAGCCTGGTGTTCGTGAGCCCGCAGAAGAGCTTTCATTCGCTGGCCATGTATCTGCTGGAGCAGGGCTTGCGAGCGGCGGCACCGGAGAACCTGCGGGTGCGGCGGGAGATGAGCGTCGTGCTGAACCGGCGCAACCGGCCCGAGCCGGATCTGGTGCTGGTGCGGGCCGAGGCCGCGAGCGACGGCGCGGACGAGACGGGGTACCAGGCGGCCGACGCCGTGCTCGTCGTGGAGGTGGTCTCACCCGACTCCGAGGAGCGGGACCGCAAGCGCAAGCCGCAGCTGTACGCCGAGGCGGGCATCCCGCACTTCTGGCGGGTCGAGAAGGGCGAGGGCCGGCTCCCCGTCGTCTACGTCTTCGAACGGGAGCCGGCCACCGGCACCTACGTCGCCACCGGCATCCACCACGAACGCCTCAAGGTGTCTGTGCCGTTCGCCGTGGACATCGACCTCGCGGAGATCGAGCGGCTGTAGCCGCCGCCCCTCACCTCACCAGCCGCCACAGGGACGCCCACTGCCTCGCCGTGAGGTCCTTGGGGAGGGCGTGCGGGGGGACGCGTTCGGCACGCAGCCAGTCGCGCAGCGCCGTGCGGTCGAAGTGGCCGGTGCGGGCGAGGACTTCGCGCAGGCCGCGGCCCGGGCCGGTGAACACCCGCTGGACGAAGGCCTGGTAGGCGCGGCGGTCGCCGGTGACGAGCGGCTGCGGGCGCCGGGTCATGGTCAGCAGTCCGCCGTCGACGGAGGGTGCCGGGCGGAAGGCGCGGGCGGGGACGCGGGAGTGGAGGGTGAAGTCGTACCAGGGCCACCAGGAGGCGGTGAGCATGCTGGCGCCGCCGACGCCCGCGCGGCGGCGGGCGACCTCCCACTGGACGAGCAGCACCGCGCACTCCCACCGGTCGGCGGCCAGGACGCGCCGCATGATGGTGGTCGTCAGGTGGAAGGGCAGGTTGCCGACGATCACGTGTGGTTCGCGCGGGAAGCGGTAGCGCAGGACGTCGGTGGTGACGACGTGCGCGCCGCGCGGGAGCCGCCGCTGCAGGCGCTGTGCGCGCCCCGGGTCGATCTCCACGGCCGTCAGGGGGCGGCCGGTGCGGCTGAGGGGGAGGGTCAAGGCGCCGTCGCCGGGGCCGATCTCGACGATGGGTCCGCTGGTGGCGGCGACGAGGGCCTCGATGGAGGCGATGACGGTGCGGTCGGTGAGGAAGTTCTGGCCGAGCTCGTGCCGGCCGCCCACCATGGACCGGTGGTGAGGCATGGGTGTGCACTCCGCGACATAAGAGGTTCCGACGATGGACCCGATGCCGCGGCGAAGAGCGCCGCGGCTATGCCCGGCGCAGCCTGATGTAGTAGGTGCAACCCATGGGCCGCACGGTATCCCGGCCCCGCCCGGTTCCGCACGCGGTTTTCCGCGCTCTCCGTGTGGACGCGCGCGTATGGGACGGAGCGTCCGGGCCATGTTCCGTCTCACCAGGCGCGGCTTCACTGGTCGCATGACTTCCCGAGACGCCGTCCTCGTCGCGGCCACCGTCGCCGTCGGCCTCATGGCCGGGCTCTTCTTCGCGTTCTCCGTCGCCGTCATGCCGGGTCTGGCCAAGGCGGCCGACCGTACGCTCGTCGACGCGATGCAGCGCATCAACATCGCCATCCAGAACGGCTGGTTCCTGCTGGTCTTCGGCGGTTCGCTGCTGCTGTGCGCCGCCGCGGTGGCGCTCTGCCTGCGCGACGCAGGCCGCGGTCCGCTCCCGTGGGTGATCGCCGCGACCGTGCTCTACCTGGCGGTGCTCGTCGTCACCTTCGGCGTCAACATCCCGTTGAACGACCGGCTGGACGCGGCGGGCGACCCCGGGAGCCTCGCCGATCCCGCCGCCGTGCGCGAGCGGTTCGAGGCGGCCTGGGTCCGCTGGAACCTGGTGCGCACGCTCCTGTGCACGGCGGCGCTGGGCTGCCTGGGCCAGGCGCTCGTCCTCAGCGGCCGCGCCGCCGTGGAAGCGGCGCGTCGCACAGGGCGCATGTGAAGTCGTCGTCCTTGACGAGGTTGCGCTCGCCGCACCGCGGGCAGTGTCGGAAGACGACCGCCTGCGTGAACCAGCCGGGGCGGGTGAGCCCCGCCCGGTCGAGGGCTTCCGCCAGCGCGGGCCAGGACGCCTCGGCGTCGGGGCAGTAGCCGGTCGACTGGTTGCCGACCTCGGTCACCTCCCACCCGCCGTCCTCCCGCGCGGCGAACGTGATCTCCCCGGCGGCCAGCACGGGCCCGCCCCCGGCGCACGCCACGTGCTCGCTGCGGCGCGGCGCCAGACGGAGCGTGCCGGTCGAGTCGACGACGTAGGTGAAGGGCTCCTCGCGGTCGGCGGCGGCGCCATCCAGCCACTGCCGGACGTCGTCCGCTGACCGCACCGCCCGGCCCGCCGCGTCGGGCCGCACCACGGCGGCCCGGATGTCGTCCGGTCCCACGTACCTGAACGCCTCCGACGGTGTCGGCATGACGGCGGCCCCTCCCGTCCGGGCTTCGGTGTGCGGGCCGAGCGTACGACCCCGGACGCGGGCCGTCTCACTGGGTGGACTCCGCGGTGGCGGCGTGGGCC
This sequence comes from Streptomyces sp. NPDC006207, assembly GCF_040613835.1. Taxonomy (NCBI): domain Bacteria; kingdom Bacillati; phylum Actinomycetota; class Actinomycetes; order Kitasatosporales; family Streptomycetaceae; genus Streptomyces; species Streptomyces sp. NPDC006207. The sequence continues at coordinate 28,711 of NZ_JBEXSX010000070.1, forward strand.
GGACGCGCCGTCGCCGTACGCCGGGCGGCGCCGGCGCGCGGGGCCGGGGAGGGCCCGCCCTCCGGGCTCCGCAGGCCTGTGCCGGGCGGGTCGGACGGGGCTCCGCGGAGGTCACTCGGTCGTCTCATCCTCTGGTCCGATGCGCAAAGGAACGGACACGACCACGTAATGTGGGCTGCGTGACCGTGAACGCTGAAACCCACGCCGGGCGCCAGACCTGGCGCTCACTGCCCGCGGCGCAGCAGCCTGAGTACCCCGACCCCGAGGCTCTGCGCGAAGTGATCGCGGACCTCGAGTCGTATCCGCCGCTCGTCTTCGCAGGCGAGTGCGACCAGCTGCGCGACCGCCTGGGGGCCGTGGCCCGGGGTGAGGCGTTCCTGCTGCAGGGCGGCGATTGCGCGGAGGCCTTCGACCAGATCGGGGCCGACCAGATCCGCAACAAGCTGAAGACGCTGCTGCAGATGGGCGCCGTCCTCACCTACGCCGCGTCCGTGCCGGTCGTGAAGGTGGGCCGGATCGCCGGTCAGTACAGCAAGCCGCGTTCGAAGCCGACGGAGACCCGGGGCGGGGTGACCCTCCCGACCTACCGCGGCGACTCGGTCAACGGCTTCGAGTTCACCGAGGCGGCCCGCGTGCCGGACCCGGAGCGGCTCAAGCGCCTGTACAACGCGTCCGCCGCGACGCTGAACCTCGTCCGGGCCTTCACCACCGGCGGCTACGCCGACCTGCGTCAGGTGCACGCCTGGAACCAGGACTTCGTGAAGTCCTCGCCGTCCGGGCAGCGCTACGAGGCCCTGGCCCGGGAGATCGACGGCGCGCTGAACTTCATGCACGCCTGCGGCGCGGACCCCGAGGAGTTCAAGACCGTCGAGTTCTACGCCTCGCACGAGGCGCTCCTGCTCGACTACGAGTCGGCGCTGACCCGCGTGGACTCCCGCACCGGCCGGCTGTACGACGTGTCCGGCCACATGGTCTGGATCGGTGAGCGCACCCGTCAGCTCGACCACGCGCACATCGAGTTCGCCTCGAAGATCCGCAACCCACTCGGTGTGAAGCTCGGCCCGACGACCACGCCCGAGGAGGCGCTGGCGCTGATCGACCGGCTGGACCCGGACCGCGAGCCCGGCCGGCTGACCTTCATCACGCGTATGGGCGCCGGCAAGGTGCGCGAGCTGCTGCCGAACCTGGTGGAGAAGGTCACGGCCTCGGGCGCGCAGGTCGCCTGGGTGTGCGACCCGATGCACGGCAACACCTTCGAGGCGGCCTCGGGTCACAAGACGCGCCGTTTCGACGACGTGCTCGACGAGGTCAAGGGCTTCTTCGAGGTGCACCACGGCCTCGGCACCCACCCGGGCGGCATCCACGTGGAGCTCACCGGCGACGACGTGACCGAGTGCGTGGGCGGCGGCGACGAGATCTTCGTCGACGACCTGCACCAGCGCTACGAGACGGCCTGCGACCCGCGGCTCAACCGCAGCCAGTCGCTCGACCTGGCGTTCCTGGTGGCAGAGATGTACCGCGGCCAGTAGCGGCGGCCGTCCCTGCGGACCCTGAGAGGGGCGCGGATCACATCGATCCGCGCCCCTCGTCGGTTTTCAGCCACTCGCCCGGCGGGTAAGGTTAGGTTAACCTCAGGCCGGGATCGAGAGAGAGGGGAACCGCGTGTACGTCTGCTCATGCTTCGGCATCACCGAAGAGCAGGTCAAGCAGCATGCGGACGCCGGCCGCTGCACCCCTCGCCAGATCGCCTCCGCCTGCAAGGCGGGCACGGACTGCGGTTCCTGCGTGCGCCGGATACAGGCGCTTCTCGGCCGCGGCGACGGCTGTGCCACCCGAACGAAGCTCGACACGGCGAAGTCCGGAGCGCCCGCGGAACCCCTCGGTGCCCCCGCGCCGGCCTCCCTGCCGGTCCCGCCCGCACTGCCGGTGCCGGTCGCGGTCCCGCTGCCCGCGGCGGCCAGCGCCGCCTGAACGGCTGCGGCCCGGCCGACGGCCGTCAGCTGTCGGGCTGCTCGACGAGCTGGGCGATGTACAGCGGCTCCCCGAGCTTCTCGATGAGTTCGAGCTGGGTGTCCAGGTAGTCGATGTGGTGCTCCTCGTCGGCGAGGATGTCCTCGAAGATGTTGGCCGACGTGATGTCGCCCTTCGTCCGCATGACCTCGATGCCGCGCCTGAGGCGGTCGATCGCCTCGACCTCGACCTGGCGGTCGGCCTGGAACATCTCGGTGAGGGTCTGCCCCACCCGGACGTGGAAGAGCCGCTGGTAGTTCGGCAGTCCGTCGAGGAAGAGGATGCGGTCGGTCAGCACCTCGGCATGCTTCATCTCGTCGAAGGACTCGTGCCGCGTGTACTTGGCGAGCTTCGTCCAGCCCAGGTTCTCCTGCATCTTGGCATGCAGGAAGTACTGGTTGATCGCCGTCAGCTCGCCCGTCAGTTGCTCGTTCAGGAACTCGATGACCTCGGGGTCGCCCTGCATGGCAAGCCCGTCCTTTCCGGAGGAATCCACACGATGGGCGCATTTTCGCACCGCCGGTGGAAGCGATCCAGTAAGTTCACACTTACTCCGGTGGCCCGGGTTGTCATACTTTGACCTGGTGCTGGTCGGTGGCACTGCATCCGGTCTGTCACCATGGACGCATGGGTCAGTCCGAACGCCGCGAAGGGGAGCTTCCTCCCGGACAGCGGCTCCAGCGGGGCTGGCCGGTCACCCACTACGGTCCGGTGCCCAGGTTCAAACCCGAGCGCTGGGAGTTCCAGGTCTTCGGCGCCACGGCGGACGGCGGCAAGCGTGCGTGGGGCCACGAGGAGTTCGCCGCGCTGCCGTACACGACCGTCACGGGCGACTTCCACTGCGTGACCAAGTTCAGCATGCTCGGCGTCGAGTGGGGCGGTGTCTCCACCGCCGAGATCCTGCGGCTGGCGCCGCCCGCGCCGGACGTCACGCACGTCATGGTGTGGGCCGAGTACGGCTTCAGCTCCAACCTGCGGCTGGCGGACTTCGCCGACCCCAAGTCGATATTCGCGACCCACCGCGGCGGCGAGCCGCTGACCGCGGAGCACGGCTTCCCGGCCCGGCTCGTCGTGCCCCACCTCTACGCCTGGAAGGGCCCCAAGTGGGTCAGGGGCGTGGAGTACATGACGTCCGACCGCCGCGGCTTCTGGGAGGAGCGCGGCTACCACAACCTGGGCGACCCCTGGAGCGAGCAGCGCTACTCGTACCAGGAGGAGCCCGGCGACGGGCCGGAGCTGTAGCCGCCGGGCCTCCGCCGCGGGTCAGTGGTACCGGTGCACGACCGCGTGTCCCTTGCCGCGGCCGATCATCCACTTGTTGACGGGTGTGGTCACCAGGAAGGCGACCGCGAAGGCCAGCGCGAGGCTGATCCAGAACAGCGCGTCCGACAGCGTGGCGTCCATCGCGCCCGGGAACAGCAGGATCGTCCCGTTGTCCGCGAGTTCCATGAAGACGATCGAGACGGTGTCGGCGGCGAGCGCCACCCGTACGGCGCCGCGCAGGTCCAGGCCGGCCCGCAGGACGCCGCGCATGGTGAGCGAGTAGCCGAAGACGAAGGCCAGGACGATCGCCAGGGTCATCGTCGGGACGTTGTGCCAGCCGAGGGCCGTGCCGATCAGCATGCCGAGGACCTCGCCGATCGCACAGCCGGTGAGGCAGTGCAGCGTGGCCTGGACGGCGGTGCCCCAGGAGGCCGGGCCGGTGTGGTGGGCCGCCGTGTGGTGCTCGTGGTGGGACGGCTCGTGGTGGGACGGCTCGTGCTGGGACGGCTCGGGGTGGGACTGATGCCGTTGGGAGTGCTCGACGTGCTGCATCCTGTGTCCCCCAGGGATGAGTGCGGGTGTCGTCGTGCGTTCTGGCTCCTCAACGCATTACCCCCCTGGGGTATTCCTGCCGATCCGGTCAGGCCGGGCGCAACGACTTCAGCACGGCCACGTCCGTGGCCATCCCGGTGCCCTTGGGGCCGCCGTTCGGCGTCTCCACGACCAGCGGCACGCCCTGCGTGGCGGGGTGCCGGAAGAGCTCCCCGAAGGCGGTGGCACCGATGTGACCGGCGCCGATGTTCTCGTGGCGGTCCTTGTGGGCGCCGGCGACGTCCTTGGAGTCGTTGGCGTGGACGAGCTTCAGCCGTCCCTCGCCGACCGTCGCCACCAGCTCGTCCAGGACGGCCTTGACCCCGCCGGCCGCCGCGAGGTCGTGCCCGGCCGCGAACACATGACAGGTGTCCAGACAGACCCCCAGCCGTGGGTGGTGGTCCAGGGCGTCGAAGTACGGGCCCAGGTCCTCCACCAGCGAGCAGAGCGAGAAGCCCTGCCCCGCGGTCGGCTCCAGCAGCAGCCACGGGTCGTCGTCGTGCGTCAGTTCCTCCAGCAGCGGCAGCATCCGCTCCCGTACCTGCGCCAGCGCGGTGGCCCGGGAACGGCCGCCGGTCGCCGACCCGGTGTGCACGACCGTGCCCAGGGCGCCGATCGCCCGCCCGCGGCGCAGCGAGTGGCGCAGCGAGTCCACCGAGTGGTCGACCGTCGCCTCGGTGTGCGAACCGAAGTTGATCAGGTACGGCGCGTGGACGTACGCGGGGAGTCCCTGCGCGGCGCAGCGCTCGCGGAACTCCTCGTCCTGGCGCGGACTGCCGGGCGGGGTCGCCCACCCGCGGGGGTTGGCGACGAAGACCTGCACGGTCTCGGCGCCCATCCGCGCGGCCTCCGCCAGCCCGGTGGTGGCCAGACCCCCGGCCACGGCGACATGGCCGCCGACGGGGTTGCGGAGCTCGGCGGCGGCGCCGCCATCGGACGTGACTATCGCACCCACAGTGTGATCGTGCTGCCCTTCGGTGCCTCGGTGCCGCCGGCGGGCGACTGGTTGTTGACCTGGCCGGTGAAGAAGAACTGGATGACGCGCACGTCGAAGCCCGCGGCCTCCAGCTTCGCCTTCGCCTTGTCGACGTCCAGGCCCTGCACGTCCGGTACCACGACCATCTCCTGGCCCTTGGAGACCTGCAGCGTGACCGTGTCCCCGGCCGCCAGCCGCGTGTTCGCGCCGGGCGTCTGCCCGGCGACCGCGCCCTCGTCCGCCTGGTCGGAGTAGACCTGCCGCGGGTCCACCTTGACCCGCAGCCCGGCGTCCTCCAGCTGCCGGCGGGCGTCCTCCAGCGGCTGCCCGACCACGTCGGGGGCGTCGACGGGCGCGCCCTTGCTCACCACCAGCGACACGGCCGAGTCCGGCCGGCGGCTCGCGCCCGAGCCGGGGTCGGTGGAGATCACCCGGCCCCGCGGCACCTCGTCGCTGAACTCCCGGGAGACCGTCCCCGGACTCAGTCCGGCGGCCTTCAGGCGTCGCTTCGCCTCCGCCAGCTCCTCGCCCACCACGCCCGGGACCTTCACCCGCTCCGGGCCCTTGGACACGGTGATCGTCACCGTGCCGTTGTCGCGGATGCGCTCGCCCGTGCCCGGGTCGGTGGAGGCCACCTTGCCCTTGGTCATGGTGGGGTCGAACGCCTCGACGACCTCGACCCGCAGCCCGGCGTCGCGCAGCTGGCGCTCCGCCTGCGCCTGCGGCAGCCCGACGACGGCGGGGGTCCGGGTGAACTGGCCGTCGTTGATGTACCAGACGCCCGCGCCGACGCCGAGGATCAGCAGCAGGGTCGTCACGACGGCGATGGCCCCGGGACGCCGCCGGGGCCGGGTCGACGTCCGGGACGCGGCCCGGGGCTGCTGCCGGGTCGGCTCGGGCGAGAACTCCAGGCGCGCGGTGCGGTGCACCACCGTCGTCGGTTCCTCGGCGCCGGCCGGTGCCGCGGGGGCGTGCGCGGGGGTCCGCGCGCCCGGCGGCACCAGGTCCAGCTGCTCGGGCGTCATGCCCTGGCGCACCGCGTGCAGCCGCCGCAGCAGCTCCGCGGCGTCGGCCGGACGCCGGGCGGCGGCACGCGCGGTCGCCTCGGCCACCAGCGCGTCCAGCTGCGGGGGCAGCCCGGGGGAGGCGGCGGACGGGGCGGGCACGTCCTCGTTCAGCAGCTGGTAGACCACCTGCACGGGCGTCCCGCCGGTGTGCGGCTTGCGGCCGGTGAGCATCTCGTAGAGCAGCACCCCGCACGCGTACACATCGGTGCGCTCGTCGGTCGTGGGGCTCTCGACCTGCTCCGGCGCCATGTACGAGACCGTGCCGAGGACACCGCCGGCGGAGGTGTTGGTGTGCGTGCCCGCGATCCTGACCAGGCCGAAGTCCGCCACCTTGACGCGGCCGTCGTCGCCTATGAGGACGTTCTCCGGCTTCATGTCGCGGTGCACCAGCCCCGCGCGGTGCGCCGCGCCGAGCGCGGCCAGCACGGGCTCCAGGATGTCCAGCGCGGCGCGGGGCGGCAGGGCGCCGCGGTCGCGCAGCACGTCGCGGAGGGTGCAGCCCGCGATGTACTCCATGGCCAGGTAGACGTAGGTGCCGTCGGCGCCCTGGTCGTAGACCTGCACCACATTGGGGTGGTCGAGGCGCGCCACCGTCTTCGCCTCGCGGATGAAGCGCTCCACGAAGCCGGGCTCGGCGGAGAGGGCGGGGTGCATGACCTTCAGGGCCAGCACCCGGTCCAGGCGGGTGTCCAGCGCCCGGTACACCGTCGCCATGCCGCCGACCGCGATCCGGGACTCCACCCGGTAGCGGCCGTCGAGCGTCTGCCCGACGAGCGGGTCCTGAAGCGTCGTATCCACGAAGGTGCAGTTTACGGTGCCGACATGACCCTTCTGGGCTAACCCGCCCAAGTTGTACCTCACCCGTGCCGTACCGCGACCGCCCCGTGGCCCGCGCTGCCACGTGCCACCGGGCGGGAGCGGCCCCGGTCCGGCGCGGGCCCCCGCAGGTCGTGGCACGGTGCCCTGGCCAGGGGTCAGCAGGCGCCGAAGGCGGGGCGCTCGGGGTCGAACGTGGCGAGTCCCACAGCCGGCGAGGACGCGTTCGCGTGGTGGCGGCGGGGGATGCGCCCCGCCCGGTACGCCAGGCGCCCGGCGTCGACGGCGTGCCGCATGGCCTCGGCCATGAGCACCGGTTCCCTCGCCCGGGTGACGGCGGAGGCCAGCATGACGGCCGCGCAGCCCAGCTCCATCGCCAGGGCCGCGTCCGAGGCCGTCCCGGCACCCGCGTCCAGGATCACCGGCACCGTCGCCCGCTCGACGATCAGCTCGAAGTTGTGCGGGTTGCGGATGCCGAGCCCCGATCCGATGGGCGAGCCCAGCGGCATGATCGCCGCGCAGCCCGCGTCCTCCAGCTTCCGGGCGAGCACCGGGTCGTCGTTGGTGTACGGCAGCACCGTGAAGCCGTCGTCCACGAGGGTCTCCGCCGCGTCCAGCAGCTCCACCGGGTCCGGCAGCAGGGTGCGCTCGTCGGCGATGACCTCCAGTTTCACCCAGTCCGTGCCCAGCGCCTCGCGCGCCAGGCGGGCGGTGAGGACGGCCTCGCCCGCGGTGTAGCACCCGGCGGTGTTCGGCAGCACGCGGATGCCGTGCCGGGCGAGCACGGACAGCACGGAGCCCTTGACCGTGGGGTCCAGCCGCCGCATGGCGACCGTGGTCAGCTCGGTGCCGGAGGCCAGCAGCGCCTGCTCCATCACCTCCAGGCTGGGCGCCCCGCCCGTGCCCATGATCAGCCGGGATCCGAAGGCGGTGCCGCCGATGGTCAGCGGGTCGTCGGCCATGGGGGTCAGCCTCCCTGGACTGCGGTGAGGACCTCGACGCGGTCGCCGTCGCGGAGCGGGGTCGCCGGCCACTGGGCGCGGGGGACGACCGTCTCGTTGAGCGCGGCCGCCACTCCGGACGGGGCGACCGTCAGGGTCGCGACGAGGCGGTCGAGGGTGACGCCCTCGGCGACCTCCCGCGCCTCGCCGTTGACGGAGACGGACAGAAGGAGGGGCGCGGTCATGCGTGCTGCTCCTGGAGGGCGAAGCGGTCGGGGGAGAAGGGCCGGGCCTGCGCGGGGACTTCCGACCCGGTCAGGACCTCGGCCATCACGTCCCCGGTCAGCGGGGTCAGCAGCACGCCGTTGCGGTGGTGGCCGGTGGCCATCACCAGGCCGTCCAGCGCGCCGCGGCCGAGCACCGGGGCGTTGTCGGGCGTGCCGGGGCGCAGGCCCGCCTGCGTCTCGGTCAGCGGGAGTTCGGTGATGCCGGGGAGCAATTCATGGGCGTCGCGGAGCAGTTCGTACACCCCGCCGGCGGTGACGGTGGTGTCCCAGCCCATCTCCTCGCTGGTGGCGCCGACGACCAGCTCGCCGTTCTCGCGCGGCACCAGGTAGACGTGACCGCCGCGCACCACGGCCCGTACCGTCCGCGACAGGAACGGCGCGTACGCCGCCGGCACCCGCAGCCGCAGCACCTGCCCCTTCACCGGCCGTACGGGCGGCAGCGCCCGTGCGGGCAGCCCCTCGACCCGGCCGCTGAGGCTCCCGGCGGCCAGCACCACCTGCCCGGCGGCGATCCGGGTGCCGTCCTCCAGGACCACCCCGCGGGCGCGGTCGCCCGTGACGTCCACCCGCGCCACCCGCGACCGCCGGAACTCCACCCCGGACAGCTCGCAGGCGCGCACCAGCGCCGCGGCCAGCCGCCGCGGGTCGATCTGGTGGTCGCCGTCGACCCGCAGCCCGCCGTGCACGCCGGGTGCGAGCATCGGCTCCAGGCGGCGGCACTCGCGGCCGCTGAGCCACTGCGACGCCAGGCCCAAGGACTCCTGGAAGGAGTGGAGTTCGCGCAGCTGCGCCCGGTCGTCGGCGTCGAGGGCGACGGCGAGGGTGCCGCACGTGCGGTAGCCGAGGTCGAGCCCCGTCGTCTCCTCCAGCTCGGCCACGAAGGACGGATAGCGCCGGGCCGCCGCGAGGTTGAGCTCCAGCAGCGGCTGCTCGCCGTACTGCACCTCCGTGACCGGCGCCAGCATCCCCGCGGCCACCCGGGCGGCCCCGCCGCCCGGTTCGGGGTCCGCGACCGCCGTGCGCAGGCCACGCCCGCGGGCCCGCCACGCGGTGACCAGTCCGATGATCCCGCCGCCGACCACGACGACGTCATGACGGTGCATGATGTTCCCGCTCCTCCCTTCGCCGGCATGACCCGGATCAGGTTCGTACGGTCGGCGGCCGCTCCAGCCGCCCTCTCAGCCCGGTGCGCCGGGCTCCCGCGAGTGCTCCTGAACCACCTTAGTACGCGCCATCCACGGCGAGTAGGGCACCGGTACCGGCGGGCGGCGCCCCCGCGGCGTTACGGTGATCGCGTGACCAGCAGCGAGCAGCGCGTCGTCGTCGTCGGGGCCGGGATGGCCGGAGTGCAGACCGCCGTGTCCCTGCGCGAGCAGGGCTGGGGCGGGACGATCACGCTGATCGGCGCGGAGCCGCACGCCCCCTACGACCGGCCGCCGCTGTCCAAGGGCGTGCTCTTCGGCGCCGAGGAGGGCCCGGCGCTGGACGTCGACTTCGCCGGGATCAACGTCGAACTGCTGCTCGGGCGGCACGCGACCGCCCTGCGCCCCGGGGAGCGGCAGGTGCACACCGACGCCGGCCCGGTCGGCTACGACAAGCTCGTCCTGGCCAGCGGCGCCGAGCCGGTCATGCTGCCGGGCAGCGAGGGCACGCCGGGCGTGCACGTGCTGCGCACCCTGGACGACGCCACGGCGCTGCGCCCGGTGCTGGAGAACCGGCACCGGGTCGTGGTGGTCGGTGCGGGCTGGATCGGCGCCGAGTTCGCCACCGCGGCCCGTCACGCCGGGTGCGAGGTGACCGTCGTCGAGGCCGCCGACCATCCGCTCGCCGGGGTGCTGCCCGAGCACATCGCCGAACGGATGCGCGGCTGGTACGCGGAGGAGGGCGTGGAGCTGCGCACCGGCGCGGTCGTCTCCTCCGTCGAGCCGGGCGCGGTGCGCCTGGCCGACGGCAGCGTGCTCGCCGCCGAGGCGGTCGTCATCGGGATCGGCGCCCGGCCCGCCACCGGGTGGCTGGCCGGCTCCGGCGTCGAGCTGGGGCCGGACCGCTCGGTCCTCGCCGACAACCGGCTGCGCACCTCGGTGCCGGACGTGTACGCGGTGGGGGACTGCGCCTCCTTCCCGTCGGCGCGGTACGGGGAGCGGCTGCTGATCCACCACTGGGACAACGCGGTGCAGGGGCCGCGCACGGCCGCCGCGAACATCCTGGGCGGTGACGAGCCCTACGACCCCGTCCCCTACTTCTGGTCGGAGCAGTTCGGGCGGTTCGTGCAGTACGCCGGGTACCACGTGGACTCCGACCGCATGCTGCTGCGCGGGGACCCGGACGGGCCCGCCTGGTCGGTGCTGTGGCTGCGCGACGGCCAGCTGGTCGCGCTGTTCGCCGTGGGCCGGCCCCGCGACCTGGCGCAGGCCCGCAAGCTCATCGCCCGCGGCGCCCACCTCGACGACACCCTGGCCGCCGACCCTGCGGTGCAGCTGCGGGCGGCGGTCGTCTGACGCCCGTGGTGGTGCCGGAGGCGTAGCGGACCCGTCAGGACGGAGCAACGGGTGGCCTGAGCGGTTCCATGGTGTCGGTCCGGGATGGCACGCTTGTCCTGTGACCGAGATCGACGCAAAGATTGACTCCCTCGTCCCCTCCTGGCTGTACGTCCCCGACGTCGCCGAGCGCCTCGGCGTGGAGGTGACCCGGGTCCGCCAGCTCATCAAGGAGGGCCAGCTCATCGCCGTGCGCCGTGGTGAGAACCGGGTGCTGATGGTCCCCGCCGACTTCATCGGCGAGGAGAAGATCGTGAAGGGCCTCGCGGGCACCCTCACCCTGCTCAAGGACGACGGGTTCAGCGACGAAGAGACCCTGGAGTGGCTGTTCACCCCGGACGAGAGCCTGCCCGGCACCCCCGTCCAGGCGCTGCGCGACAACCGCGGCACCGAGGTGAAGCGTCGCGCCCAGGCACTCGCCGTCTGACCGAACGACCCGCCACCGCCGCAGCCACCCGAGGGGGACCCGCCCGTATGAGCACGCGTACGAGCACGAGCACGAGCACCAGCACGGGCATCCGCGCCCAGCTCGCCGACGCCCGGCTCTACCTGTGCACCGACGCGCGCAAGCGCCACGGCGGCCTGGCGGAGTTCGCGGCGTTCGCGGACGCCGTGCTGGCCTCCGGGGTCGACGTCGTCCAGCTGCGCGACAAGAGCCTGGAGGCCCGCGAGGAGCTGGAGTACCTCGCGGTCCTCTCGGAGGAGTGCGGACGGCACGGCAGGCTGCTCGCGGTGAACGACCGTGCCGACGTGGCGCACGCCGCCGGGGCGGACGTCCTGCACCTGGGCCAGGGCGACCTGCCCGTGCCGGCCGCCCGTGCGATCCTCGGCGACGAGGTGGTCATCGGGCGGTCCTGCCACTCCGAGGCCGAGGCGGCCGCGGCCGCCGTGGAGCCCGGTGCGGACTACTTCTGCACCGGGCCGGTGTGGCCCACCCCGACCAAGCCCGGCCGGCCCGCGCCGGGCCTCGGCCTGGTCCGGTACGCGGCGGGCCTGGGCACGGACCGGCCGTGGTTCGCGATCGGCGGGATCGACCTGTCCAACGTGGAGCAGGTGCTCGACGCCGGGGCCCGCCGGATCGTGGTCGTACGGGCCGTCACCGAGGCGGCCGACCCGGGTGCCGCGGCGGCCGAGCTGGCCAAGCGGGTGCGCTCCTACGAGGACTGAGCGAGGACCGGGCGAGGACCGGACGACGGCGCAGCGGCGGCCCGCAGGGGGGCGGGCGCCGTGCGGGGCCGTCTCGCGCCGCGAGCGCGGGATGTCCAAGGGGTGGACTTTTGGGCGTCGTCTGTTGGGACGGCCCAGTCCTCGCCGATAGCCTGAGGCCCATGGCCCTCGGAACCGCCTCCACCAGGACCGATCACGCGGTCACCATCCGTGAGCTGCTGGCCTCCGGCGAGCGCTCGTACTCCTTCGAGTTCATGGCGCCGAGGACCGAGAAGGGCGAGCGGACCCTGTGGAACGCGATCCGCCGCATCGAGGCGGTGGGCCCCACCTTCGTCTCCGTCACCTACGGCGCGGGCGGCAAGTCCCGCGAGGGCACGGTCCGGGCGACCGAGCGGATCGCCTCCGACACCACCCTGACCCCGGTGGCCCACCTGACCGCGGTCGACCACTCCGTCGCCGAGCTGCGCAACATCATCGGCCAGTACGCCGACGCGGGCATCCGCAACATGCTCGCGCTGCGCGGCGACCCGCCCGGCGACCCCATGGGGGAGTGGCTGCGGCACCCGGAGGGCGTCGACCACGCCTACGAACTGGTCCGGCTCATCAAGGAGTCGGGCGACTTCTGCGTGGGTGTCGCCGCCTTCACCGAGATGCACCCCCGCTCGACCGACTGGGAAAGTGATACGCGTCACTTCGTCGAGAAGTGCCGGGCGGGCGCGGACTACGCCATCACCCAGATGTTCTTCAACGCCGAGGACTACCTGCGCCTGCGCGACCGCGTCGGGAAGGTGGGCTGCGAGACCCCGATCATCCCCGAGATCATGCCGGTCACGAACGTGAAGCAGATCGAGCGCTTCGCCCAGCTCGGCAACGCGCCTTTCCCGCAGGAGCTCGCGGACCGTATCCTCGCGGTCAAGGACGATCCGGCCGCGGTGCGGGCGATCGGGGTCGAGTACGCGACCGAGATGTGCCGGCGGCTGATGGCCGAGGACATCCCGGGGCTGCACTTCATTACCCTTAATCACTCCACGGCGTCGTTGGAAATCTACGAGAATCTGGGACTGCACCAGAGGTCGTGAGGGCGGACCCGCCGCCCCAGTGGGCCGACGACGGTGAACGGTGAGGAAGTGCGCTCATGGCCTACACAGTGCTCTACATCGCCTTCGGGGTGGTCGCGCTGTGGCTGCTCGGTGAAGTGCTCCTGCAGTACAAGGCGCGGCTGAGGTGGCGACTGCTGGCCTTCGCGGGGTTCCTTGGTGTCGTCCTGGGCGTCTACCTGCCCTCGGTCCTCGTCATCGTGGCCGGTGCCGTCGCCTTCGGCGCGGGCCAGACGTTCGTCACGCTCTCCTACCGCCGCGGCTTCGTCGAGGGTTGGGCACTGCGCTCCCCCAAGGAGGGCGCCGACGATGAGGACGACGAGGAGGCGCCGCCGCTGCCACGCCGTGCCGCCGGCCGCCGCGGCCGGGGCGCGGAGCGCGACGAGCTGCCGGACGACGGCCTGGCGACGCCGTACGAGGAGCCCGCGGGCGAGACTCAGGCCGGTGCGGGCGTCGGGCAGTCCTACGACAGCTACGCCGCCGCCGGCCCGGCCGCGGCGGCACCCGCAGGGATGGACTCCACGCAGGTCTACCAGCCCATGCCCATGCACGAGGACAGCGGCGAGTACCCGATGTACAACGGGCAGCCGAACTACGCCCAGGACCCGTACGCGGGCGCCGGTTACCAGGACTACGCCACCACCGGCTACGGCGACTGGAACGGCGGCCAACAGCAACAGCAGCCCGCCGCCGCCTCGTACGACGCCTACGGACAGCAGCAGCAGACCGGCGGCTGGGAGCAGCAGCAGACGGCGGCCTACGGCACCTACGCGGGCGGCTACCAGGACCCGTACCAGGGGCAGGGCCAGGGCCAGGGTCAGGGCACCCAGCAGCAGTACGGCTACGACACCCCGGCGGGCGGCGTGTGGGTGCCGCAGCAGGGCGGGGAGCAGCAGCAGCCCTACGTTCCGCAGCAGCAGAACACCTACGACCAGCAGGGCCAGCAGCAGGGGCAGCAGCAGGGCCAGTACGACCCGTACGACCCCTACCGCTACAGCTAGCGCCCACGGGGCGCGGACCCGTCAGCCGAAGCCGACCCGCTCCAGCCGGAAGTCCAGCAGCCCGGCGTCACCGAGGACCTCCACGTCCGCGGCGGCGACGGGCTGCCGCCGGTGGACGAGGCGCAGGAGTCCGGGCAGCGGGCCGCGCACCGCGACGGCCGCCTCGGTCCGCGCGCGCGGCGCGGAGCACAGACGGTAGGGGAAGCCACCGGTGTCCGGGCGCGGGACGCGTGCCTCAGCGGCTGCCGCCGGGACCGCCCGCTATGAGGTCGGCGGCGATGGCACCGGACATGCCGGTGTGGGCGAGGCCGCCACCGGGGTGGGACCAGCCGCCCACCAGGTACAGACCGGGGACGAGCAGCCGGTTGCCGGGGTGCAGATGAGCCCCGTCCGCGCCGGCCAGGGCGGGGCGGGGGAGCCGGCCGCCCGGGGTGCCCGTCTCCTCCTCGGTGTCGGCGGGCGTGTGCACGGCCCGCCACAGCAGGCGGTCCGTCAGATCGGGCAGGACCGCGGCCGCTGCCTCCTGCGCCGCATCCGCGACGCGCTCGGCCGTACCCGGCGCCCGCCAGTCCACCCCCGAGGGGCCGTGGGGCGGGACCGTGACGCTCAACGTGACCGACTCCGAGGCGTCGTCGGGCCGCAGGGTGTCGTCGTCGGGGCGCAGCACCGTGACCGTCGGGCGGTCGTACAGCTCGCCCCGCGCCAGTGCGGCCGCCTCGGCCTCCAGGTCCGCGGTGTGGACGACCGTACGGTGCACGGCGTCCGAGGGCCGGGCCCCGCGCAGCGCCAGGCAGACCGTGAGGCGCCCGGGGCCCTCGCAGCGGGGGCCGGGACCGATGCCGTCCCACACCCCGTCGTCGGGCCGGACGTCCCCGGCGCCGTGCGCCAGCAGCGGGGGCAGCAGCCACGGGGCGACACCGGCGACGACCGTGTCGGCCTCCACCCTTGTGCCGTCGGCGAGTTCGAGACCGGCCGTACGGCCGTCCTTCTCCACGATCCCCGCGACCCCGGTCCCGAAGTGGAACTCAACCCTCCGCGCCACGCACCGGGCGTGCACGGCGTCGGCCAGCGCCCGCATGCCGCCGCGTACGTACCAACTGCCGAAGGTCTGCTCCATGTACGGCAGCACGGTGGCGCTGCCGGGCGCGGTGCGGGGGTCGAAGCCGTACGCCAGGGCATAGGAGCCGAGCAGCGCAGCGAGCCGCGGATCGTCCAGTTCGCGCCGGGCGACGTCGGCCAGGGTGGGCGCGCCGCGCCGGAACAGCCCCCGTCGCACGGGAGGAGCCGGATACGGATCGCGGCCCAGCGCGGCCGGGTCGCCGGCGAGCGCGTCCTCCAGCAGGGGGCGGCGCGTGGCGTCCCACACCTCCCGGGCCCGCACCAGCAGCTCGCTCCAGCGCTCGCCCGCGCCGGTGCCGAGCGCCGCGTCCAGGGCCGCGACGACCCCGCCGCGGGACGCGTTGGGCAGCGACACGGACGTGCCGTCGGAGAAGAGGTGGCGGCTCGCCGGGTCGACCTGGCGCAGCGCGACGCTGTCCTCCAGGCTCTCCCTGCCGGTCTTGACGAACAGGTCGCGGTAGACGGCGGGCAGGTGCAGCAGGCCCGGGCCGGTGTCGAACCCGAAGCCCGCGCGCTCCAGCCGCCGCACACCGCCCCCGTGGGTGCCGGCCCGCTCGTACACCGCCACCCGGTGCCCGCCGGTGGCGAGCCGGGCGGCGGCAGCCATGGCGCCCATCCCCGCGCCGATCACCGCAATCCGTGCCATGAACGGGACTCTAACCCCAGCCACCGACAACGCCGCGACCGGCCTTGCGGCGTTCCCTGCGGGCCTTCCAGCGCTGCCAGGCACGGCGGATCCGCGACAGTATGAAGATCACGGTGATGACGCCCAGCACGAGCAGCACGGCCGCGATGCTCGCCGCGGCCACCGGGTGGAAGAGCGCGAAGACGATGATCGCGGCGACGCCGACGTCCTCCGCGAGGCTGATCACGATGTTGCTCACGGGCTCCGGCGAGGTGTTGACGCCCATGCGGAGCCCGGCCTTCACCAGATGGCTCACCAGCGCCGTCGTCCCGCCGACCGCGCCCGCGGCGAGCTGCGGCAGCGAGCCGTTCTGCCCGGCCAGCAGGGCCGCCACCACGCCCCCGGCGACCGGCCGGATCGCGGTGTGCACGGCGTCCCACGTGGTGTCGACGTAGGGGATCTTGTCCGCGACCGCCTCGCAGAGGAACAGGATCCCCGCGGCGATCAGCACGTCGGTGCGCTCCAGGGCGGGCGGCACCTGGTCGCTGACGCCCGTGACGCCCATCAGGCCCAGCAGGAAGACCACGGCGTAGGCGTTGATCCCGCTCGCCCAGCCGCTGGTGAACACGAGCGGAAGTACCGACATGGGCCGTGATGCTACCGAAGCCCTGGAAAACCACCGCGGCCTTTGAGCGATACGACCCGGTCATGAGTACCTGTACTCAGACCCCCACTTGAGTACCCGCACGGATGAGCGCGGGGCGGCCCGGACGCCAAGGTGGAGGCAACGGAAGGGCACGGCACCGGCACCGCCGACACGGGGCGGCGGAACGGCGCTGCGCCCGGCCGGAGCGGGGGTGCACGGGGGAGCGCCGTCCCGGAACGGCCCGACGGGGGATCGGGCCGCGCCGGGGCGGCGCGCCGTCGTACGGCGCTCAGGCTCGGGCGTGCCCCGCGACCCGTCCCTGCAGGAGCCGCGACAGGGCCGCGTGCACGTCGTCGATCGAGCGCTCGGGCTGGAAGGACAGCCAGTCCAGCGCCGCGACGAGCACCATCCCGAAGAGGGCGGCCGCCGTGAGCGGCACGTCGATCTCGTCGCTGAGCTCGCCCGCCGTCACCGCGTCGTGCAGCGTCTGCTCCACGACCGCGACCGCCTCCTTGCGCAGCACCATGAGCGTGTCCTGCCAGGCGCGGTTGGTCCGCCACAGCTCGGCCACGTACAGCTGCGTGAAGGACGGGTACTCGGCGATGAAGGCGAGCCCGGCCCGGATCATCGCGTCGATCGCGTCCACGTGGCTGCCGCCGCGGGCGGTGACGCCCGCCCCCGCCTCCCGCAGGGAGGCCGTCAGCAGGCCGACGCCGTGCCGCAGCAGCTCCTCGAAGAGCTCGTTCTTGCTGGCGAAGTTGTAGTAGACGGTGCCCTTGGCCACCCCGGCGCGCTCGGCGATCTCGT
This sequence comes from Streptomyces sp. NPDC006207, assembly GCF_040613835.1. NCBI lineage: Bacteria > Bacillati > Actinomycetota > Actinomycetes > Kitasatosporales > Streptomycetaceae > Streptomyces > Streptomyces sp. NPDC006207. Next base: position 45,661 of record NZ_JBEXSX010000070.1, read on the forward strand.
CGACCGTGGTGGCGGAGAAGCCCTGCTCGGCGATGAGCGTGACCGCGGCCTGGAAGAGCTTCTGCCGGGTGGCCTGCCGTCGTGCACTGTTCATGACGACGATTGTCTACGGTCCGGGCGCCCGGTTTCGTGCGGCCTCACAGGGACAGCTCCGGATGCAACCGGTCCAGCGTCCACACCTGCTTGCGGCGGGCCGCCACCGCGGTCAGCGCCAGCGCGCCCGCGGTGAAGGCGAGCAGCACCAGGACCGCCCGCCACACCGGCCAGAGCCCGCCGCCCGTGATGAGGTGGCGCAGCCCCTCGACGACGTAGGTCATCGGCAGGAAGGGGTGGATCGCGTTGAAGAAGCCGGGGCTGGTCTGCACCGGGTAGGTGCCGCCCGCCGAGGTGAGCTGCAGCATGAGCAGCGCCAGCACCAGCACGCGTCCCGCCGGCCCGAAGCGGGCGTTGAGCCACTGCACGATGGCGGCGAAGCAGGCGGTCACCAGTACGAGGAAGCCGACCGTCCCGGCCGCCCGCACCATCTGCAGGCCGATCGCCCAGTGCAGCACCGCCATCAGGGCCAGTGTCTGCAGCACCCCTATGGCGAGCACCGGCAGCCACCCGGCCACCGCGATCCGCCAGGCGGGGGCGCCCGCGGCCATGGCGCGCCTGCTGAGCGGCGGCAGCAGCATGTAGGCGACCATCGCGCCGACCCACAGGGACAGCGGGATGAAGTAGGGGGCGAAGCCCGTCCCGTAGTTGGGCGCCTTGTGCAGCGACTGGGCGGCGAGCCGGACCGGGTCGGCCATCACCTCGGTGCGGTCGGCGCGCTCGGCGCCGTCGTAGTCGGGGATCCGGGACGCGCCGTCGTGCAGGCCGTCGGCGAGCTGCCCGCTGCCGTCGGTGAGCCGGGTCAGACCGGTCGTCAGCTGGTTGCTGCCGTCCGACAGCCGGTACATCCCGCCCGCCAGGGTGTCGGCCCCGGAGGCCAGGTCCCGGAGCCCGGCGTCGAGGGCGCCCGCGCCGTCCGACGCCGTCCGCAGCCCCTTCGCCACCTTGTGGGCGCCCTCGTTGAGCCGGTTGACGCCGTCGACGGCGTTCTGCAGTTTCGTGGCGAGCGCCGGGTCCGACAGCGCCACGGCCGCCGAGTGCAGCGCGTCGAGGTCGTCGCGGAGGTCGTCGAGGGCGGCGGAGTGCCCCTGCACGTAGGTGTCGAGACGGGCGGCGACGCCCGCCACCTCGTCGGCGGCGTCGACGGCCTGCTTCAGCGTCCGGCACTGCGGGGTGACGGCGCCCAGGGGGCACTGCTCGGCGTAGGCGTCGTGGATCCCGGCGGCGGCCGCCTCGGCGTCGCGGGCCGCCCGCGCCGACTGCCGCGGCAGGTCGCCGATGCCGTCGCGGGCGGCCTGCGAGCCGCGGGCGACGACCCGGGCCACCGCGTTGATCTCCTTGACGTGCTGCTTGACGAAGGTCAGTTCGTCCGAGGCGCCGTTGACCTTGTCGGCCAGTGCCTGGGTCCCCGAGGCGACCTGGCCGGCGCCGCTGTCGAGCGCCCCCAGCCCGCCGGCCAGCGAACTGCTGCCCTTCTTCGCCGTGTGCAGGCCGCCGGCCAGCCGGCGCGCGCCGTCCTCGGCGGTGGAGATGCCGTCGCCGAGCCTCTTGGAGCCGGTCCGGGCCGAGCCCGCGCCCTTGGTGACGTCGTCCGCGCCGTCGGCGGCCCTGACCGTCTCGTCGTGGAGGTCGGAGAAGGCCACGAAGATGCGGTCGTAGAAGTCCCTCGACGCCTTGGTGGAGGCGGCGGACCGTACTTCGGAGAAGACCGTGCGGGAGATCTGCCCCACGACGTAGTTGTTCGCGTCGTTGGTGCGCACCTGGAGCGCGCCGGTGCGCGGGTGGTCGCCGGAGCTCGACGCGACGCGCGCGCTGAAGTCCCGCGGGATGGTCAGCGACAGGTAGTACGTGCCGTCCTCGACGCCCTTGGCCGCCTCGGCGGCACTGGTCTCGCGCCAGTCGAAGGTGGCGCTCTCCCGCAGGCCGTCCACGATGGAGTCGCCCGCGGCGACCCGTTGCCCGTTCACGGTGGTGCCCTGGTCGGCGTTCACCAGGGCGACGGGGATCTTGTCCAGCCGCCCGTAGGGGTCCCAGAAGGACCACAGGTACAGGGCGCCGTAGAGCAGCGGCAGGAGCAGCAGCGACACCATGGCCGCGCGCGGCAGCCGCCCCCTGCCGAACTTCCTCAGCTCAAGCGCTGCCAGCCTCGGCGTGCGCATCGGCCGCCCCCTCCTCGTCGTCGGTCTTAGCGTCGGTATGCGTGTCGGTCTCCGCGGCGGCCGGCCGGGTGCGCGCCACGACGGCGTCCCCCGGAGCCTGGGAGCACACCGCCAGCACCGTCGTGCCGCCCGCGGCGACGGCCCGCAGCATCGCCCAGGCCTCCTCGCGTTCCGCCGGGGCCAGCTTGTGGTCGGCGTCGTCCACCGCCAGCACCTTGGGGCGGCCCAGCAGCGCGAGGGCGGTGCCCAGACGCAGGGCCTCGAGCCGCTCCAGGTCCCGGGCCGCGGTGCGCTCGGCCTTGGGCAGCGTCGACAGGTCCAGCCCGGCCGCCGTCAGCGCCCCGTCGACGCGCGCCCTGTCCGTCGTGCCGGGCCGCACCAGTTCGCGCAGCGAGCCGCCGAACCGCCGCTGCAGCAGCACGCGTTCCCGAAGGTGCTCGCCGACGGTGAGGGCCGGGTCGAGTTCCGCGACCCCCGTGACGGGGCCGAGCGCTGCGACGCGGCGGACCGCGGCGAGCTGTTTGGGCAGCGTGAGCCCGGCCACCTCGGCCCGGCCCTCCGTGGCGCGCATGCGCCCGGTCAGCGACAGCAGCAGACAGGTGCGGCCCGAGCCGGAGGCACCCTCGACGGCGACCAGACCGCCCGCCGGCGCGGTGAAGGTGACGTCCCGGAATACCCAGCCCCGGGGCCCCATGAGCCCGAACCCCTCCGCGGTGATCACTCGCCCGCCCCCATTCTTTGAACTGACCAGTCAGTGCAAAAACACTAACGCATCGCGCCACCGGACCGCGAATCCAGGGACGTTGTCCGGCCACCGCGACCGTTTGTGCAGGTCAGCGCGATTGTCAGAGGTGTGCTTCACGATGAGTGCTGAAGGTCAGGAACTGTCGGACACGTCATGCGAAGACAGGAGGAATGTGATGACCGTGCCAGCCCGCAGGGCCGCCGTCGCCGGCGGCAGTGCCGCCGACGTCCACCCCGTGCTGCGCAAGGCCACCGCCCCCGCGGCCGCCCTCGACCTACTCGCCCAGGCCCGGCGGGGGCTCGATGAGGCCGCCGTCCTGGAGACCCCCAACGACCGTTTCGCCACCGCCCACTTGGCCGCGCTGCGCACCGCGGCCGCCGTCCTCGCCGTGCGCGGCCGCCCCGAACCCACCAGGCGGCGCCGGCAGCGGATACGCAGTGCTTGGGAGGTGCTGCCCGAGGTCGCGCCCGAACTGGCCGAGTGGAGCGCCCTGTTCGAGGCGGGAGCCCGTCAGCGGGCGCGCGCCGAGGCCGGCATCCAGGGCGCGGTCAGCCCCCGGGAGGCCGACGACCTCGTCCGTGCGACGGGGATGTTCCTGCGGCTCGTGGAGCGCCTGCTGGTGCTGCAGCCCGTGCCGGACCGGCCGCAGACGGGCCGTCCCGCTTGATCGGCCGCCGGGCGGCAGCCCACTAGAGTGGGTCCCAGGCCGGGTCGACCGGTCCCCTGCCCCGTCCGTCCGCGAGGAGCCGTCCGCATGTCCCGTCCAGGAGGGGCCGAACCGCTGCGGCCCCGCGCAGCCCTGCGTACCGCCGTGGTCTGGGAGGTCCTGCGCGATGCGCTGGACCGGCAGGCCAAGGCCGCCGGACGGGACGTCCTCGACGTGCTCGACACCGGTGGCGGCACCGGCAACTTCGCGGTACCCGTGGCCAGTCTGGGCCACCGGGTCACCGTGGTCGACCCCAGTCCCGACGCGCTCTTCGCCCTCGAACGCCGCGCGGCGGAGGCAGGCGTCACCGAACGTGTCCGCGGGGTGCAGGGCGACGCCCACGGACTGCTCGACGTCGTGCCGGCCGGCAGCCACGACGTCGTGCTCTGCCACGGCGTGCTGGAGTACGTGGACGACCCCGCCGAGGGCGTGCGCAACGCCGCGGGCACCCTGCGCGCCTCCGGCGCCCTCAGCCTGCTCGCCGCCAGTCGTCACGGGGCCGTGCTCGCCCGGGCGCTCGCCGGTCACTTCGGCGAGGCCCGGCACACCCTGGACGACCCCGACGGCCGCTGGGGCGACGGCGATCCGGTGCCCCGCCGCTTCACCGCGGGCGAGCTGACCGCGCTGGTCGCCGACGCCGGGCTGCGGGTCGGATCGGTGCACGGTGTCCGGGTCTTCGCCGACCTCGTCCCCGGCGTCCTGGTGGACACCGAACCGGGCGCGATGGACGCCCTGCTGAGGCTGGAACTGGCCGCCGCCGAGCAGCCCGCGTTCCACGCCGTGGCGACCCAGTTGCACGTGCTGGCCGAGCGCGGCTGAGCCGGAACCGGGGGCGGCGCCCCTTGCCTCTTCCGGTCACCCACCGGGAGGAGTCCGTCACACGCCCCCCGATTCCCGGTTCAGGGCCTTATGCTGGCATGACGTGGCGTTCGACGGGGAAAACACCCCCCGTCGGATTGGCGTAGTGGGGCGGGTTTCACGGGGGCGATTCCCTGCCTATCCTGGAAGGGTCGTACCGGTCGCTCCCCCGCGACCGACGAGGAGGAGGACTCCGTGCCGCTCTCGGAGCACGAGCAGCGCATGCTCGAGCAGATGGAGCGAGCGCTGTACGCCGAAGATCCCAAGTTCGCGTCGGCGCTTGAGGGAAGCGGGCTGCGCACCTACACCAGGCGGCGCGTCTACCTGGCTGTGGCGGGCTTCCTGGTGGGCATCGGGCTGTTGATGGGCGGCATGATCGCCCAGCAGCCCTGGATCAGTGTCGTGGGCTTCCTCGTGATGCTCGGTTGTGCCGTTCTCGCCGTCACCGGCTGGCGCCGTGCCGCCAAACCGGGTGCGGCCCCCGCTCCCGCGGGGAACTCCCCGCAGGGTGCCGTCGGACGGGGCCGTCGCCTCCAGCCGCGGCGCAAGATGATGGACCGGATCGAGGAGCGCTGGCAGCGGCGCCGCGACGAACAGGGCCACTGACACACAGACCAAGACGAAGGGGGCGGGGTTCCGGTCGGAACCCCGCCCCCTTCGCCATGCTGTCCTCTGGGCCGACGGGGGTGCGGCGTGCGGCCCGCCGACAGATCGGCACCGCGTACCGCCGCGCGCCGCTCGTGGGGACCGGACCCCTGGGGGCCGCCTGCTGCTGGGACGGGTACGGATGAGCGGGGACGGCACGCGGGGCACTCATTCGGGGCGTTCGGTCG
>NZ_JBEXSX010000071.1:0-47749 GCF_040613835.1 Streptomyces sp. NPDC006207
CCCCGAGCTGTGGGGCCACTTCACCGCGGCGGTCGACACCACGCGGGTGCGCGCGCTGGTCCTCGGCCCCTGGTGGGACGACGAGTACTCCGAACCGCGCCCCTCGGCGTACGCGGTGTCAGGACGCGTACGCCTGCGCCCCGCCGGGTCCGGCCGGGTCGTCCAGGCGCAGCCACACGCAGGTGTCCCGGGGCAGCCGGCCGTCCTCGGCGAGCGGTCCGCTGGCCAGCAGGAGCTGCCGGTGCGCGGGGAGCGCGGCGGGGTCCGCGGACAGGTTGACCACGCAGGCGAACCCGCCCGCACGGCGGAAGGCGAGCACGTCGCCGGGACCGTCGAGCCAGTCCATCGGGCCCTCGCCGAGGCCGGGTTCCGCGCGGCGGAGCTCCAGCGCCGTCCGGTACAGGCTCAGCAGGGAACCGGGGTCCGTCTCCTGCACCTCGGCGGTGTAGCGCGCCCAGTCCGCCGGCTGCGGCAGCCAGGGGTGCTCGCCCCCGAAGCCGTACGGCGGCGCGTCCCCCGACCAGGGCAGCGGCACCCGGCAGCCGTCACGGCCCGGGTCGGTGCCGCCGGAGCGGAAGTACATCGGGTCCTGCAGCAGTTCGGCCGGGATGTCCTCGACCTCGGGCAGCCCCAGTTCCTCACCCTGGTACAGGTAGACCGAGCCGGGCAGGGCCAGGGTCAGCAGGGCGGCGGCGCGGGCGCGCCGGGTGCCGAGCTCCAGGTCCGTGGGGATGCCGTGGGCCTTGGTCTTGAAGTCGAAGCCCGTGTCGGCGCGGCCGTACCGGGTGACCGTACGCGTCACGTCGTGGTTGGCCAGCACCCAGGTCGCGGGGGCACCGACCGGAGCGTGCGCGGCGAGCGTCGCGTCGACGGAGGCGCGCAGCCGGCCGGCGTCCCACGGGCAGGCGAGGAAGTCGAAGTTGAAGGCGGTGTGCAGCTCGTCGGGACGCAGGTAGCGGGCGAAGCGCTCGGTGTCCGGCAGCCACACCTCGCCGATCAGCACGCCGTCGTAGGGGTCGGCGACGCTGCGCCAGGAACGGTAGATGTCGTGCAACTCGTCGCGGTCGATGTAGGGGTGCGGGTCGGTGCCCTCCACGAAGTCGGGCAGGTCCGGGTCCTTGGCGACCATGGCCGCCGAGTCGATGCGCACCCCGGCCACGCCGCGCTCGAACCAGAAGCGCAGGACGTCCTCGTGCTCCCTTCGCACCGCGGGGTGGGCCCAGTTGAGGTCGGGCTGCTCCGGGGCGAACAGGTGCAGGTACCAGTCGCCGTCCGGGAGCCGGGTCCAGGCTGAGCCGCCGAACTGCGAACGCCAGCCGTTGGGCGGCAGCTCGCCGTCCTCGCCACGGCCGGTGCGGAAGTGGAACAGCTTGCGCTCGGCGCTGCCGGGCCCGGCCTCGAGGGCCGCCTGGAACCAGACGTGCTGGTCGGAGATGTGGTTGGGGACGATGTCGATGATGGTGCGGATGCCCAGGGCGCGTGCCTCGGCGATCAGCTTCTCGGCGTCTGCCAGGGTCCCGAAGGCCGGGTCGATGGCCCGGTAGTCGGCGACGTCGTAGCCGCCGTCGGCCATCGGCGAGGGGTACCAGGGGTTGAACCAGAGCGCGTCCACACCCAGCGCGGCCAGGTACGGCAGTCTGGACCGCACCCCGGCGAGGTCGCCGGTGCCGTCCCCGTCTCCGTCGGCGAAGCTGCGTGCGTACACCTGGTAGATGGCGGCGCCGCGCCACCACGCGTCGGTGGCCTCGGCCGGGTGGGTGTCTGCCACGTGACTGGTCCTTTCGGGCAGCTGGGACCGCGCCGCCCGCCCTGTGGCGGGCGGCGTGGTGCTGGACGGGTGCGGCCGGAGGCCGTCGGGGCCGGGCCTCAGCCCTTGAGGCCGCCGGCGGTGAGGCCGCTCATGATGTTGCGCTGGAAGATCAGGAAGATCAGCAGGGTGGGCACCGAGGCCATCGCGATGGCCGCGACCAGCCAGTTCTCCGGCACCCCGCTGGCGAGCGAGTAGATGCCGACGTTGAGCGTCTGCTTCGTCGGGTCGGGCAGGGTGAGCATCGGCCAGAGGAAGTCCTTCCAGACCCCGACGATCGCGAAGATGGAGACCACTCCGAGGATCGGGCGGGAGATCGGCAGGACGATCGACCACAGGGTGCGCAGCTGGGAGGCCCCGTCGATGGCGGAGGCGTCCAGCAGTTCCTGCGGCACCGAGTCGAAGAACCGCTTCAGCAGGAAGATGTTGAAGGCGTTGGTGACCGACGGCAGCCAGATCACCCAGGGCGAGTTGAGCAGGTTGCGCTGGAAGATCGGCACGTCCAGCACGGTCAGGTACTGCGGTACGACCAGGACGGTGGCCGGGATCATCAGCGTGGCGAGCATCATCCCGAGGATCACGTTGCCCAGCACCGGACGGAGCTTGGACAGCGAGTAGGCGGCCGCCACGTCGAACACGAGCTGGAAGGCGAGTGCCCCGAAGGCGTACCAGAGGGTGTTGAGCAGCAGGTGGGACAGGTCCATCACGTCCCAGGCGCTCTTGTAGTTCTCGGGGTGCAGGGCCTGCGGGAAGGCGGTGGGCGGGATCTGCGCGAACTCCTGGGTGGACTTCAGGCCGTTGGAGGCCATCCAGTACAGCGGGCCGAGGAAGACCAGCGTGAAGGCGACCAGTACCAGGGCGAGGACGGTCCGGTAGACGATCCTGCCGCGGCGGCTGGCCAGCTGCGTCGGTGATATCAGCGTTCGGGTGCTGCTGCTCATCGGTGGTTCCCCGCCCTACTCGTCCGTGGCGCGGCTGAGCCGCACGTACCCGGCGGAGAAGACCGCCAGCAGTACGAGCAGGACCAGGCCGAGCGCCGCGGCGCTGCCGTAGTTGTTGAAACTGAAGGCGTACTGGTAGATCAGGTAGACGACGGTGGTGGTGGAGCCCTCCGGGCCGGCGCCGCCGGTCAGCAGGAACGGCTCGGTGAAGACCTGCATCGTGGCGATGATCTGCATGAGCAGCATCAGCGACAGGATCAGCCGGGTCTGCGGGATCGTCACGTGCCAGATCTTGCGCAGGAGCCCGGCGCCGTCGAGCTCGGCGGCCTCGTAGAGCTCGCCGGGGATGCCCTGGAGCGCGGCCAGGTAGATCAGGGTGGCGCCGCCCATGTTCATCCACGTGGAGGCGATGACCACCGACAGCATCGAGGTGCTGGTGGACTGCAGCCACTGCTGCTGGGGCAGGTGCAGCACCTCGAAGATGCGGTTGAACAGGCCGTACTCGGGGTTGTAGAAGTTCTTGAAGAGCAGCACCGAGGCCACCGGCGGCAGCATCACCGGCAGGTACACCAGCAGTCTCAGGTAGCCCCGCGCGTGCCGTAGTTCGTTGAGCAGCAGGGCGATGACGAACGGCACCGCGAAGCCGAGCAGCAGCGCCAGGGCGGTGAAGAGCAGGGTGTTGCGCCAGGCCTGCCAGAACGCGGGGTCGTGGAAGACGTAGTTCAGGTTCGACCAGCCGGCCCAGGTGGTGGCCCCGTCCTCGGTCTTCTGGAAGGCCAGCAGGACCTCCCTGACCATCGGGTACCAGGAGAAGAACCCGAAGCAGAGCACGGCGCCGATCAGGAAGCCGTGCGCGGTGAGGTTGCGGCGCAGGGCGCGGCCGGCCCGCCCCGGACGGCGGCCGTCCGGGGCGGGGCGGCGCACCGTACGGCGCGACCGGCTCTTCGCGGGAGTGCTGGTGGGCAGGGTGGGGGCGCTGGGGGCCGACATCGTCGCTCCTGGGTGCCGGGTGCCGAGGGGGCCTGGGCTACTGGTTGGCGAGGACCTGGTTGACCTGGGTCTCCGCGGTGGACAGCAGCTTGGCGGGGTCCGCATTCTTGTTGGTGAGGACACCGGACATCACGTTGTCCAGGACCTTGTAGATCTCCTGGGCCTTCGGCGGCTCGGCCTTGCCGGGGATCGGGTTGTCCATGAAGGCGCGGAAGTTCTCCACCGGCATCGTGGCGCTCTCGGTCTTCAGCTGGTCGTCCTTGGTCTTGCTGGCACCGATGAAGAAGGCCGGCTGGGGCAGACCGACGGGCAGGCCGTCCGCCTTGGAGCGCGCGTACTCGAACTGGCCCTTGCCGACGCTGAGCGTCTTGAAGTTCAGCCAAGCGATGGCGGCCTTGATCTTGTCGGGCGAGCTGCCCTTCTTGATCATGTAGTCGTTGCCGCCGAAGAGGGTGGCCTTGCCGCCGGGGATCGGGCCCATGCCGAAGTTGGCGTAGTCGGCGCCGAGCTGCTGGACCATGTACGTGATGTCGTCCGGCGCGGCCAGGAACATGCCGAGCTTGTCGGTGGCCATCTGCTTCTGCAGGTCGCCCCACTTGAGCAGCTGCGTCTGGCCCATGCTGTTGTCGGTCCAGCGCATGTCGTGCAGGTTCTGCACCACCTGCTTGCCGAGGTCGGTGTTGAACCCCGCCTTGGTGCCGTCCGCGGAGACGACGTCGCCGCCCAGGCCGTACATCGTGGCCGTGAAGTGCCAGCCGCCGGTGTTCTGGGCGCTGTAGTCGCCGTACCCGGCGATGCCCTTGCCGAGGCCGGCGATCGCCTTGGCCGCGGTGCGCACGTCCTCCCAGGTGGTGGGCGGCTTGTTGGGGTCGAGGCCGGCCTGCTGGAAGAGCTTGCGGTTGATCAGCAGGCCCATGGTGTAGTTGCTGGTGGGCAGGCCGTAGAGCTTGCCGTCCTTCTTCAGGACGTTCAGCACGTTGGGGTCGATGTCGTTCAGGGCCGGGACGGTCTTGTCGGTGACGTACGCGGAGATGTCCGCGGCGCCGTCGTTGTCGAGCACCTGCTGCAGGTCGGTGAAGTACGTGTAGAACACGTCCGGCTGGGACTTGGCCTTCAGCGCGGCCGTGAAGCGGGCCGGCTCCTCGCACTGGCCGGGCGTCGACTTACCGTCGATCGTCACGTTCGGGTACTTCTTGTTGAAGGCGGCGACGTCCTCCTTCCACTCCTTGAGCTCCGCCTTCTTCGCGGCCGGCGGCATGCAGTCGATGGTCAGCGTGACCTTGGCCTTCGGGTCCAGCGGGGCGGTGGGGTCGGACGAACCGCCGCCCGCGTCGTTGTCGTTGTCCGCACTGCTGCTGGTGCCGCAGGCGGTGAGGACGGCCAGGGCCATCACGGAGACGAGCGTGGCCGCGGAGGCACGGCGAGCGGGGCGGAACCAGGAGCTTCTCATCGGTGGTCCCCTTCGGGCATGAGCGTGGAAGCCCCCGACCACACGCAGCGGGGGCGTCGCACACTCAAGCACCACAAACAGGTGTCCGCAAGATCTCGCGCAGATTTCGCAAAAGATTGACGGCCTTGCGCAGCTCGGCAACGAAGCACGCGAACACCGGGAACGGAGCGGGAACCCCGAGGCCGCAAACGCGGACCGGGCGGTTCCGACGACGTCGGAACCGCCCGGTCCGCGGGGGCGCGCGGCCGCTCAGCCGCGCACGGGCCCCGTCGTCCCGCGGACGACCAGCTCGGGCTCGTACAGCAGCTCGTCGGAGGCCACCTGCTTGCCCGCGATCTTCAGTGCGAGCAGCTCGACGGCGGTGCGGCCCATCGCCTCGATGGGCTGCCGCACCGTGGTCAGCGGCGGGTCGGTGCAGGTCATGAACGCCGAGTCGTCGTAACCGACCACGGAGACGTCGCCGGGCACGGACAGCCCCAGCCGGCGCGCCGCCCGCACCGCGCCCAGCGCCATCGGGTCGTTGGCGCAGATGATCCCGGTGACCCCGCGCTCCCAGAGCTTGGCGGCCGCGGCCTGGCCGCCCTCCAGCGTGAACATCGCCCGCCCGACGTGCTCGTCGGGCAGCGACCCGCCGCCCGCGGCGGCCGCGGCCCGCGCCGCGGTCAGCTTGCGCCGCGACGGCATGTGGTCGGTGGGCCCGAGCAGCAGGCCGATCCGCTCGTGGCCCAGCGAGGACAGGTGCCGCCAGGCCTGCTCCACGGCGACCGCGTCGTCGCACGACACCCGCGGGAAACCGAGGTCCTCTATCGCGGCGTTGATCAGCACCACCGGCAGGTTCCGCTCGGCCAGCAGGCGGTAGTGGTCGTGCGGCGCGTCCGCCTGCGCGTACAGACCGCCGGCGAAGACCACGCCGGAGACGTGCTGCTGCAGCAGGAGCGAGACGTAGTCCGCCTCCGACACCCCGCCCGCGGTCTGCGTGCACAGCACCGGCGTCAGGCCCTGCTGGGCGAGGGCCGCCCCCACGATGTCGGCGAAGGCCGGGAAGATCGGGTTCTGCAGCTCCGGCAGCACCAGCCCGACCAGCCGGGCCCGGTTCCCCCGCAACTGCGTCGGCCGCTCGTACCCCAGCACGTCCAGCGCCGTGAGCACCGCCTGCCGGGTGCCCTCCGACACCCCCGGCTTCCCGTTCAGCACACGGCTGACGGTGGCCTCACTGACCCCGACCTTCTTCGCTACTTCGGCAAGCCGTCGCGTCATGAGCGCAAGCATACGACATGGCGTGCAAGTGGTTTGCGCTCATGCGCAAGACCGTTGGGACGCCCGGCACCCGGGGGTGCCGCCGTGGCAGGAGGGACCGAAGCGTCGCCTCACCCTCAACCTGGGCCAATACAGCGCCCACCTGTCCTGAATAGCGCGCTTCACGACCGTTCCCTGTGGGTAACACTCATTTCGACGGCGGGTGCCGGACCCGTACGTCCCTGCGTGCTTCTCACCTCTCCGAGGCAGTCGATCAGAGCCGCTCGTACCTGCCCGGAGCTTCGCTTCTTCGGGCTGCCGCCGCCATGACGGGCGGGCGTGCGCCGATCGGGGGGTCACATGGCGCGTTCCAGAGAGGTGGGCGGAATCGCCGCCCTGCTGGTCATCGGGGTCACCGCCGTCCTGGTGCTCACGGCCGCCGTCGCCGTGGCCCTGGGCAAGCTCATGGTGACTCTCGCCTCCCCTTCGGGCCCCGGCCAGGACTCCGCCGCCACCTTCATGGCCGCCAACGCCGCGTTCTCCGGACTGGCGCTGGCGGCGGTGCTCGTGACCTTCGGTGTGCAGCAGCGGAAGGCCCACCTCCAGCGACGGGAACTGGCAGCCCAGCGGAAGGAGTTGAGTGGCACGCACAACCAGCTCTACCGCACCGCCGAGGCGGAGCTGCGCACCTTGCACGTCGAACTCCTCAAGATCGGCATTGAGCACCCGGAGTTGGCTTCCGTGTGGCCGGAGTTAGAGACCGTTCCCGCCGATCAGGCCCGAGAACTGTTGTACGCCAACATGATCTTCACCCATCACCTCTTTGTGTTGCGCCTGGGCAGCCTGTCCGCGATCGAGTTCCAACAGGTGCTGCGCGACCTGGTGAAGAGCCGCCGGTTCCGCGAGTACTGGACGTGGTCCCGACCGTTCCGTCAGGCACGCCTAGACCCCACCGGCGACGAAGCGCGGCTCGGGGCGATGGTGGACGCGTTCATCAGAGAACTGGAAGCCAATGGCGGAGGTCGGTACCCCTGATCGGCTGAATTTCTGTCACGGCTACACCAAAACTGCACCCTGGAAGCACTCGATCCACTAGAGAGAAAGGATCTTCGAAGCCTCATGGGAGGGAAGGGGCCATTCACGGAACGGCGCGACCTCCCGGAACGGGATGGATCAGCGTGGAGATCGTGCGCAGAATCGGGGCCTCACCTCGCGAACGCGGAAGCACCGCCGCCGCGACATGCCCCGATATCTTCGAGTTGTCCGATGGCAACTTTGCAGTCATCGGCACCGATGCCACAGCTGACCTGGACGGCAAACTTCCGGGCGACGCGGCCCGGGCGGACTACGAGCGGATCGTAGTGATCACTCGCGACACGCTCCTTCGCGCCAAACAGGACATCCCGGACCTCTAATCCGCCGCTCGCGAACTGTCGGCCTCCCCCGCGAACTGCTCGGAGGGGGAGGCCGCACCATGCCGTGTCGGGCCATCCCGAGCCCCTTCGACGAGCACCCGACGTAATACGGGAGGGGCGGGAGAGCCGGGGGTGGTGCGGAAGGTTAGGCTTACCTTCATGAGCACCTGCACCTCCGCGTCCAGCTCGCTGGCGGAGCCCGTCGCCGCGACGGCGGCCACCGCGCGGACCTGGCTGCTGCTGGAGCAGCCGGGGCCGTGGGGTCCCAAGGCGCTGACCGGGAGCCATCTGGATCCGCGGGTGGGCAGGGCGCTGGAGCGGGCCGCGGCCGGTACCGGGGTACGGGTCGGGCTGATCCGGCGGCCCGGGCGGCACGCGGACCGGCATGACGTGCGGCGGCGCACGGCGTACGTGGCGCACACCGTGCCGGGTGGCTCCTGGGTGCGGGACGCGGTCGTGGAGGACCCGGCCGCACTGCTGGGCCTGGACTTCGAGGCGCTGGGCCGCGGCGACCACCGCGGCTTCGGGATGCCGTACGAGGGCGACCCGCTCGCCCTCGTCTGCACCAACGGCAAGCGCGACCGCTGCTGCGCCCTCAACGGCCGGCCGCTCGCCGCAGAGCTGGCCGCCTCGGGGCTCGGTGAGGTCTGGGAGGTGACCCACCTGGGCGGGCACCGGTTCTCGCCGACGATGCTGGTGCTGCCGTACGGCTACGCCTACGGCCGGGTCGACGCCGCGCTGGCCCGGCAGGTGCTGGCGGCCGCCCGCGAGGGCGGCATGGTGCTGGAGGGCTGCCGCGGACGCTCCGCGTGGGAGCGTCCGGGCCAGGCCGCCGAACTGGCCGTGCGGCGGCTGACCGGCGAGCTGAACGCCGAGGCGCTGACCGTGGACGGCGAACACGGTACCCGCGTGCGGCACCGCGACGGCCGGGCCTGGGACGTCGCGGTGACGCCGGTCGCGGCGGAGCCGCCCCGGCCCGAGAGCTGCGGGGCGGCCCTGGGGGCGCCGCTGCGGATGGAGATCAGCGGCATTCAGCCGGCGCTCTTGACGAACTCCGTGGTGTAGGTCTTGCCCAGGTCCACCTGGGCGTTCTGCAGGTTGGGGTTGAAGGCCTTGAGGACCCGTTCCACCGTCTCGGGTCCGCCTTCGGGCATCACGCCGTCCTTGGTGAACATCGGCAGCGTGCTCTCGATCGCCTTGACGTAGAGCTCCTGCCCGCCGCCCTGCGCGTAGTCGGCGGGCATCTTCGCGGCGATCTCCGCGGCGCTGTGCGTCGACATCCAGCGGAGCGTCTTCACGAAGGCGTTGGCGAGCTTCTGCACCGTCTCCTTGTGGCTGTTGACCCATTCCGTCTGCATGTAGAGGCTGGAGGACGGGTAGAGCCCGCCGAGCGCCTGCCGCGAGCCCTCCGGCGTGCGCATGTCGATGAGCACCTTGCCGAGCCCCTTGTCCAGGATCGTGGCCACGGTCGGGTCCGTGGTCATGCCGCCCTGGATCGATCCCTGCTCCATCGCGGAGATGAAGGTCTGCCCGGCGCCGACCGCGACCGGGGTGAACTCGCTGGTCTTCACGCCGTTGCTGACGGCCAGGTACTTGGTGAGGAAGTCCGTGGACGAGCCGATGCCGGTCACGCCCAGCTTCCTGCCCTTGAAGTCCTCAGGGCCCGTGAGGTCGCCGGCCGCCGCGTTGGAGACGATCTCCACCTCGCCGGGCGCCTGCGAGAACTGCACCACGGACTCCACCTGCTTGCCCTTCACCTGCAGGTCGAGCGTGTGGTCGTAGAAGCCGACGGTGCCCTGCACGTCGCCGGAGACGAGCGCGGTCTCGGCCTGTACGCCGGCCGGCTCGGTGAGCAGTTCGACGTCCAGTCCCTCGGCCTTGAAGTAGCCGAGCCGCTCGGTGAGCATCGCGGGCAGGTAGATGACCTTGTCCAGGCCACCGACCATGATCTTGACCTTGTCGCCCTTGCCGCCGGAAGCGGAGGCGGAGTCGCCGCCGCACGCGGTGAGCGTGGTGAGGGCGACGGCGGAGGCGGCGACGGCGGCCGCGGCCCTGAGGGTTGCGCGCATCTGGTTCACGTCCTTGTGAAGGGGGGTGGGCGGGAGGCGGTGGCGGGGTCAGCGGGCGGAGCCGGCCTCGCCCGGCTTCCAGCGGAAGAGCCGCTTCTCCAGGAAGGTCAGCAGGCCCTCGGCGAGCAGCGCGACGACCGCCAGGATCGCCATCGCGGCGTACACGCCGGCCGAGTTGAAGGTGCCCTGCGAGGCGGCGACCAGCAGGCCCAGGCCCTTGGTGGCGCCGATGTACTCGCCGACGATGGCGCCGATGAGGGCGAAGCCGAAGCTCACGTGGAGGCTGGTGAAGATCCACGAGGTGGCCGAGGGGATGACGACCTGGAAGGTGACCTGACGGTCGCGGGCGCCCAGGATGCGGGAGTTGGCGACCAGGTTGCGGTCGACCTCGCGGGCGCCCTGGAAGGCGTTGAAGAACACCGGGAAGAAGACCAGGACGACGGCGGAGGCCACCTTGGAGGCCGGGCCGAGTCCGAACCAGATCAGGAAGATCGGCGCGAGCACGATCCGCGGCAGCGCGTTGAGCACCTTGATGTACGGGCCGAGGACGTCGGCGAGGAAATGGATCCGCCCGAGGGCGATGCCGAGCACCACGCCCGCGACGACGCCGATGACCCAGCCGAGCAGGGCCTCGTAGAGCGTGTACCAGATCTGCTCCCACAGGGTGCCCTGCGCGGTACCGTCCACGGCCCAGGTGCGGATCTGCTCCCAGATCCTGGAGGGCATCGAGAAGTGGAAGGGGTCGACGGCCCCGGCCCTGGCCAGCCACTCCCACAGCCCGAGGACGGCGACCAGGAGCAGCACGCGGCTGCCGTGGACGAGGTAACTCCGGTTGCGGGCGGCACGGGCGCGCGAGCGCGCGCGGTCGGTGCCCGCGGGGTCCACGGTGGCGGCGGCCGAGGGGGCCGCCACGGTCTCAGGCGACATCGGCCGCACCCCTCTCGCGGGTGATGCGGACCTCTTCGCCGAGCGAGGCCCAGATCTCCCGGTAGATCTCGATGAACCGCGGCTCCAGCCGCACGGACTCGACCTGGCGCGGGCGCGGCAGGTCGATCTCGAAGACCTCCTTGACCGTGGCCGGCCCGGCGGTCATGACGACGACCTTGTCGGCGAGCGCGATGGACTCCTCCAGGTCGTGGGTGACGAAGACGACCGAGGCGCCCGTGCCGGACCACAGCTCCAGCAGCTCGTCGGACATCAGCGCGCGGGTCTGCACATCGAGCGCGGAGAAGGGCTCGTCCATGAGCAGGATCTCGGGGTCGTTGACGAAGGTGGCGGCGAGCGCGACGCGCTTGCGCTGGCCGCCGGACAGCTGGTGCGGGTAGCGGTCCTCGAAGGCGGACAGGCCGACGCGGGCGAGCCACTCACGGGCCCGCTCCCTCGCCTCGGCCTTGGGCACGCCGCGGAAGCGGGGGCCGGCCATGACGTTGGACAGCACGGTCCGCCAGGGGAAGACGGCGTCCTGCTGGAAGACGTAGCCGACCTTGTCGCCGATGCCGCGCACCGGCTCGCCGGCGACCAGCACCTCGCCCTCGGTGGGCTCCTCCAGCCCGCTGACCAGGGTCAGGGTCGTGGACTTGCCGCAGCCGGTCGGGCCCACGACGGCCACGAACTCCCCGCGGCCGATGGTCAGGTCCAGGTCGCGGACGGCGGTGTGGAGGGCCCCGGACGGGGTCCGGAACGCTTTGCTCGCTCCCCGCAGTTCGATGGCGGGGCCGGTCTGTGTGCTCATGCGCCGGGACGGTAGGCGTGGTCCCGGCCACGGCGGCACCCTTGCGGTCACAACTGCGCCTTGTGCCCACAACCCCCTGTTCTGCTCGTTTTGCTCGCGCTACAACAACGAAAGGGCCACGGGGGCTGGGCAGCGGGCCCCGGCCGCGTTTACGTTGCGTTCACAGCCGGGCGAACGGACGGGCGAATTCCGCAAGGGCGCGGAAGACCGGGAAGGACAGGGGTGACGTAGATGCGCATCCGCTGGCCCCGCCGCGTCTTCGCCCAGGTGCTGCTCGTCCAGGTGGTCCTCACCACCGGCGTCATCACCCTGGCCACCGGGCTGTTCCTCGCCCCGCTCAGCTCCCAGCTGGACCAGCAGGCGATGCGGCAGGCGCTGTCGATCGCCCAGACCACCGCCGCGACCCCGGGGCTCGCCCACGACCTGGTCACCACGCGCCCGAGCGTCACCGGTCCGGTGCAGGAGGAGGCCGAGCGGATCCGCCGTGCCACCGGTGCCCTGTACATCGTGGTCATGGACACCCGCGGTGTGCGCTGGTCGCACACGGACGTCGCCCAGATCGGCCGGCACGTCTCCACCGACCCCAGCGTGGCCCTGTCGGGGCGCGAGATCATGCAGATCGACCGGGGCACCCTCGGGCGTTCCGCGCGCGCCAAGGTGCCGCTGCACGGGGCCGGCGGGAGGATCGTGGGCGCCGTGTCGGTGGGCATCGGGTACGACAGCGTGCGGGAGCGGCTGCTGGCCACGGTGCCGGTGCTGCTGCTGTACGCGGGAGCGGCGCTCGCGGTCGGCGTACTCGCGGCGCTGCTGGTGTCGCGGCGGCTGCAGCGCAGGACGCATGGGCTCGCCTTCGCCGACATCTCCGCGCTGCTCGACGAGCGCGAGGCGATGCTGCACGGCATCCGTGAGGGCGTCATCGCCCTGGACGCCCGGGGACGGGTGCGGCTGCTCAACGACGAGGCGCAACGGCTGCTCGGCCTCGGTCCGGACGCAGCCGGCCGCGCCCTGGACGAGGTGCTGCCCGCCGGGCGGACGACCGACGTGCTGGCCGGCCGGGTCGCGGGCACCGACCTGCTCACCGTCAGCGGGGCGCGGGTGCTGGTCGCCAACCGGATGCCGACCGGGGACGGCGGGGCGGTGGCCACCCTGCGGGACCGCACCGAACTGGAGCGGCTGGGGCGGGAGCTGGACAGCACGCACGGCCTGCTGGACGCGCTGCGCGCCCAGGACCACGAGCACGCCAACCGCCTGCACACCCTGCTCGGGCTGCTCGAACTCGGCCTGTACGACGAGGCGGTGGACTTCGTCGGCGAGGTCGCCGACGCCCAGCGGGCCTCCGCGGAGCAGGTCGCGGAACGGGTCAGGGACCCGCTGGTGTCCGCCCTGCTGGTCGGCAAGTCGGCGATCGCCGCGGAGCGGGGCGTGGCCCTGTCGGTCTCCCCCGTCACCCTGCTCCCGGACCGGGTCGTGGACCCGCGGGACCTGGTCACCGTGCTCGGCAACCTCATCGACAACGCCCTGGACGCGGCGGGTTCGCTGGTCGAGGTGGAGCTGCGCGCCGAGGGCACGACGGTCGTGCTGCGGGTGTCCGACGACGGCCCCGGCGTACCGCCCGAGGCCCGTGAGCAGATCTTCGCCGAGGGCTGGACGACGAAGCGGTCCCCGGCCCACCGCGGCCGCGGGCTCGGCCTCGCGCTCGTGCGGCGGCTCGCCGAACGGTACGGCGGCATGGCCCGGGTGACCGCCCGCGCGGGCGGCGGCGCGGTCTTCACCGTCGTCCTGCCGGAGGCGCTGGCCGGCGCGGAACTCACCTCGGCCGCGTCCGCGGCCTCCGGGGCGTCCGCGGGGGAAGCACGATGATCGACGTCATGGTCGTGGACGACGACTTCCGCGTCGCCGAGATCAACGCGGCCTACGTCGCCAGGGTCCCCGGTTTCCGGGTGACTGCCCGCGCCCACACCGCTGCCCAGGCGCTGGCGACGCTGGAGCGCATGCACGTCGACCTCGTCCTGCTCGACCACTACCTGCCGGACGAGACCGGCCTCACCCTGGTGCGGCGCATGCGGCAGCTCGGCCACAGCGCGGACGTGATCATGGTGACGGCCGCCCGTGACGTGGCGACCGTGCAGGCGGCGATGCGCTTCGGCGCGCTGCAGTACCTGGTCAAGCCGTTCAGCTTCGCCGGGCTGCGGGCCAAGCTGGACGCCTACGCGGCGCTGCGCCGCACGCTCGACGGAGTCGGCGGGCGCGGCGAGGCCGGCCAGGAGCAGGTGGACCGCATCTTCGGCGCGCTGCGCACGGCCGG
Organism: Streptomyces sp. NPDC006207; assembly: GCF_040613835.1. Taxonomy (NCBI): domain Bacteria; kingdom Bacillati; phylum Actinomycetota; class Actinomycetes; order Kitasatosporales; family Streptomycetaceae; genus Streptomyces; species Streptomyces sp. NPDC006207. The sequence goes on from NZ_JBEXSX010000071.1 coordinate 13,946, forward strand.
TGCGGCACCGGCGGACCTGCCCAAGGGGCACTCGGCACCCACCGCCGACCTGGTGCGCAAGGTCCTCACCGAGGCCGCGCAGCCGCTGTCCGCCCACGAGGTCGCGGCACGCGCGGGCATCAGCCGCTCCACCGCGCAGCGCTACCTGAAGTTCCTGGAGCGCGAGGGCCGGATCAGCCTCACCCTCAAGTACGGCGACACCGGCCGCCCCGAGCACCGGTACGCGTGGTCGCGCACCGGCTGACCCGGTTCACCGGCGGGCGAGTTCACGGCTCAGCGCCCGCGCCGCCGCGCACACCACGGGCGCGACGCGGTCCGGCCGCAGCCCCCGCGTGGCGCCGGTGACGGAGACGGCGGCGACGGGGAAGGGACGCGGGCCCAGCCGCGGCCCGTGGACGGGGGCGGCGACGGCGGAGACGCCGACCTCGGCCTCCTCCCGGTTCACGGCGCAGCCGCGGGTCCGGGTGCGGACGAGGTCCTGCTGGAGCAGCCGCGGCACGACGATGGTCCGCGGGGTGCGACGGCGCAGCCCGCCGCCGAGCACCGCGGCCAGGCCGGGCGGGGTCCCGTAGCCGAGCAGCGCCTTGCCGGTGGCGGTGCAGTAGGCCGGGTGGCGGCCGCCGACCCGGGAGATGATCCGCAGGGAGCGGCGGCCGGTGAGCTTCTCCAGGAAGACGGCGTCGGCGCCGTCGACGACGGCGAGGAGCACGTTCTCGTGGGTGGCCTCGTAGAGCTCCTCCCTGAACGGCCGCGCCGCCTCGCGCAGCCGCCGGTGCGGCACCCGCTGGCCCAGTTCGAAGAGGGCGAGGCCGAGCCGGTAGCCGTCCGTCCCGCGCTCCACGAGCCCGACGGCGGTCAGTTCGGCGAGGAGTCGGTGCACGGTCGACTTGGGCAGGCCGGTGCGGGCGGCGAGTTCGCCGAGCGCGATCCCGTCCTCCCCCGCGGCGAAGGCGCCGAGCAGCGCGGTCCCGCGGGCCAGCATCGACCGGCTCTCCGTCACGGTCGCACCCTCGGCTCTCATGAGTGCCCCCGCAAGGGCACCTCGACCAGCAGCGGGCCGTCGAGCCCGCCCACCGCCGCGACCGTCCGCGCCAGTTCCTCCGTCCCGTCCGCACGGACCGCGGGGATGCCGAAGAAGCGTGCGGCCAGCCGCCAGTCGAGCTCGCCCAGGTCGAGGCCGGGGTGCGGGACGGAGGGGCTGCCACCACGGGTGTCGAGGGTGTCCTTCAGGGTGCGGTACTCGCCGTTGGCCATCACGACGAACAGGACCGGCACCCGGTGGTGCGCCGCGCTCCACAGCCCCTGCAGCCCGAACATCGCGCAGCCGTCCCCCAGCACGGCCACCACCGGGCGTCCGGGCGCGCCGAGCCGGTGGCCGACGGCCGCGCCGATGCCCCAGCCGAGGCCCCCGCCGACCGTGTGGACGAAGCCGCCCGGCCGGTCCCGGCGCAGCACACCGCGCAGGTGCACCCCGACGGTGATCGATTCCTCGACGAGCACCGCCTCCTCCGGCAGTGCGGTGGCCAGGGCGTGCGCGGCGGCGAGCGGATCGACCGGGGCACGGCGCCCCGCGGACCGGGCCCGCAGGTCGAGCCGGTCCCGCGCCTCGGCGTGGCGGGCGCCCGCCTCCCGTATCCGCTCGCGGGCGGTGTCCTCGGGGACCAGGCGGGCCAGGTGGCCGGCGAGCGCGGCCAGTGAGGAGTCCAGCGGCCCGGTGAGGCCGAGGGCGACGGGGAAGTTGCGGCCCGGTTCGGCGGGGTCGGCGTCGATCTGCACGACCGTCAGGTGCGCGGGGACGGGCGGGCCGGGACTGTAGTGGTGCGGGGTGAAGGCCCGGCAGCCGGCGATGAGCAGCGCGTCGTGGCCCTTCAACCGCTCATGGATGCGGGCGTTGACGGGCGGCAGCGGTCCGGCGTAGAGCGGGTGGGAGCCGGGGAAGTCCAGGTGGTCGTTCATCGGCTGGTGGTAGGTGACCGCGCCGAGCGCCTCGGCGACCCGTACCAGCGCCCCGACCGCCCCGTCCCTGCCGACCCCGTCACCGGCGACGACCGCGGGCCGTCCGGCGGCGGCCAGCAGGGCCGCCGCCCGGTCGAGCCCGCCGGCCGGGCCGGGCGGCGCGAGGGGGGAGCGTGCGGGGACCTCCACGGGTGCGGCGTCCTCGAGGACGTCCATCGGCACAGAGACGAACACCGGGCCCTGAGGCGGCTGCCGGGCCAGCGCGAAGGCGCGGCGCAGCACGAGCGGCAGGTCCTCGGGGCGGTGCACCTCCTCGGCCCGTTTGGCCGCTCCGGAGGCGAGGGCGACCAGGTCCCCGGCGAGCATGGGGTCCTGGAGCAGGTGGCGCCGGTCCTGCTGGCCCGCCATGACGACCAGCGGGGTGCGGGAGCGCCGGGCGTTGAGCATCCCGATCAGGCCGTTGGCGGTGCCGGCGGCGATGTGCAGGCTGGCGAAGGCGGGACGGCGGGTGGCCCGGGCGTAGCCGTCGGCCATGGCGACGACCGAGCCCTCCTGGACGCCGAGGACGTACTCGGGCGAAGGGCCGGGCCCGGACAGCGCCTCGAGGAAGGGGAGTTCGGTGGTGCCCGGGTTGCCGAAGACCCGGTCCACCCCCTCGTCGGCGAGGATCTCCAGCAGGGCCCGCAGGGCGGTCGTCATGGCGGGTACGCCTCTCATACGCTCATGCCGTCGTCGACCGCGACGGTGGCTCCGGTGGTGAAGCTCGCGTCGTCGCCCGCGAGGTGGAGCACGGTGCGGGCGATCTCCTCGGGTGCCGCGTGCCGGCCGCGGGGGATCATCGCGTCGAACGCCCTGGCCGCGTGCTCGGAAGGCTGCCCGGTGGCGGCGGTCTCGATGCGCCGCGTGAACGGGGTGTCGGTGGGGCCCGGGTGGATGGTGTTGACGCGGATGCCGCGGGCGGCGCACTCACTGCCGCGACGCGCATCAGCCCGGCCTGGGCGTGCTTGGCCGCCGCGTAGCCGCTGATGCCGGGGTCGGTGGTGAGTCCGGCGACGCTGGAGTTGATCATCACGGAGGCGAGGGTGACGATGAACGTCGGCAGCCCCGCCCCACGTACGTCGCCACGAGGGCGTTGCCCGCCCCGGGCAGCGCCGACAGCACCAGCACCGCTGCGGCCGCCGCCCAGGGGGACCAGCCGTCGCGGATGTGGACCGCGCCGACGGTCACGCCGAGCGCGTACACCCCTCCGGCCGGCAGGTCGACCTCGCGCAGGGCGATGGTGAAGACCATCCCGCCGCCATCAGCCCCACGTAGCAGGCGTTGTGGGCGGTCCCGGCCAGGTTGGACCGCGTCAGGAACTCGGGCTCGGCGATGCCCACGACGAGCACCAGCAGGACCAGTACCGCTGCCACGCCGGTCTCGTCGCGCAGCAGCCGACGCACACGGCTCGATGGCATGGCCGCACAGCGTGGAGGCGCCGCGGGCCTGCGGCAATCAGAGCGTTCCGCCAGGCGGAAGGGGTGTCAGACCGCTCCGGCCCCGGTGAGCGAACGGACCTCGACCTCGGCGAACTTGTCCTCGTCGGCGCGCTCGCGGGACAGGACCGTGCCCAGCCAGCCCGCCGCGAAGCCCAGCGGGATGGACACCAGGCCCGGGTTCTCCAGCGGGAAGTACTGGAAGTCCACGCCGGGGAAGAGCGACTGCGGGCTGCCCGACACCACCGGGGACAGCACCACCAGCATGACCGCCGGGAGGAGACCCCCGTAGATCGCCCACACCGTGCCGCGGGTCGTGAACCTCCGCCAGAACAGCGTGTACATCAGCGCGGGCAGGTTGGCGGACGCGGCCACCGCGAACGCGAGCCCCACCAGGAAGGCCACGTTCTGGCCCTGCGCGAACAGGCTCAGCGCGATGGCCACCCCGCCGATGCAGACGGCGGCCACCCGGGCCACCCGCACGTCCTGGTTCTCCCGCCGCCTGCCGTCCGGTGCGGTCCCTCGACGGCGCAGCGTCGCGTGGAGGTCGTGGGCGACCGAGGCGGACGAGGCGAGCGTGATACCGGCGACGACGGCCAGGATCGTGGCGAAGGCGACCGCCCCGACGACCGCGAAGAGGACCGTTCCACCGGTGGAGCCCGCTCCCCCGCCCAGGTCGAGGGCGAGCAGCGGCACCGCCGTGTTCCCTGCGGCGTTGGACGCGCGCACGGTGTTCGAGCCGACCAGCGCCGCCGCGCCGAAGCCCAGCACGATCGTCATCAGGTAGAAGCCGCCGATGAGACCGATCGCCCAGACCACCGAACGCCGCGCCGAGCGTGCCGTGGGCACGGTGTAGAAGCGCGAAAGGATGTGCGGCAGCCCGGCGGTGCCCAGGACGAGGGCGAGGCCGAGGCTGATGAAGTCCAGCCGGTCGGTCCAGCTCTGCCCGTACAGCCTGCCGGGGGCCAGGAACTCCCGGCCCTGGCCGCTGCCGTCGGCGGCCGAGCGCAGCAGCGCTCCGAGGTCGCCGTGGAAGCGCACGAGGACCAGGACCGTGAGGGTGATCGTGCCGCCCATGAGGAGCACGGTCTTGACGATCTGGATCCAGGTCGTGGCGCGCATGCCGCCGAAGGCGACGTAGAAGACCATCAGCGCGCCGACGCCGATGACGGTCCAGGTGCGGGCGGCCGATCCCTGACCGCCGAGCAGGAGGGAGACCAGGCTCCCGGCGCCGACCATCTGCGCGACCAGGTAGAGCACGGAGACGGTGACCGCGGAGGTGCCCGCGGCGATCCGGACCGGGCGCTGGCGCATACGGGCGGTGAGGACGTCGGCGAGGGTGTAGCGGCCGCAGTTGCGGACCAGTTCGGCGACGAGCAGCAGCACGAACAGCCAGGCGACGAGGAAGCCGACGGAGTAGAGCATGCCGTCGTAGCCGAAGAGCGCGATAAGCCCCGAGATGCCGAGGAAGGAGGCGGCGGACATGTAGTCGCCGGCGATGGCGAATCCGTTCTCCAGCGGGGAGAAGAGACGGCCTCCGGCGAAGAACTCCACGGACGAGCTGCGCCGTCGGCCGGCCCAGGCGGTGATCGCCAGGGTGACGGAGACGAAGACGGTGAAGAGGACCAGCGCCAGGCCCTGGTGGTTGCCGGTCACCGCATCCGCTCCTGGGTGTCCCAGCGCAGGTCGAGGGCGGCCCGGTCCCGGCGCAGCCGAGCGTGCCGGGCGTAGGCCCAGGTCAGGAGGAAGGTCGTGGCGAACTGGGCGAGGCCCAGGACCATGGCCACGTTGAACTCGCCGACCAGCGGCCGGGCCATCAGTCGCGGCGCGGTCGTCGCCAGGACGAGGTAGAGCAGGTACCAGGCGAGGAAGGCGGCGGCCGCCGGGAAGACGAACCGCCGGTACCGGGAACGCACCTCCTGGAAGGGGCCGCTGGCCTGCACCTCGCGGTACACCCGGGCGTGCGCGTCGGCCGGGCGGGCCTGCGTCGGGAGGGAGACCGGCGGTGGCTCGGGGCCCTCCCACTCCCCCGCGGCCAGGACGTCGTACCAGGGGTCGTCCACCCACAGCCCTCCGGTTTCCGCCCGGTCGTGCTCTTTCACGAACTCTCCTCGCCTCACGGGCCGATCGGCCGTGCGCCCAAGCATGGACATTGCGGGAAGATCCGGGAGCCTCCAAGCAGAAACCTTCACCTCATCGGGTGATGGTCCCCCACTCCTGGGGGTGGGGAGGCTTCGGCGCCCTCCACGGGTGGGTGACCGCGGAGGGCGCCGGCACGGGGAACCGGTCCGTCAGGCGTCGATCCGCGAACGGTCGAGCGTGGCGGCGGAGTTGGCGATGAACTCGCGGCGCGGCGCGACCTCGTTGCCCATCAGCAGGTCGAAGGCGAGCTCCGCGCCCTCCAGGTCGCTGATGTTGATCCGGCGCAGGGTGCGGTGGCGCGGGTCCATCGTGGTCTCGGCCAGCTGGTCGGCGTCCATCTCGCCGAGACCCTTGTAGCGCTGGATGGAGTCCTTGTAGCGGATGCCCTTGCGCTCGAACTCCAGCAGCGTCTCGCGCAGCTCCCGGTCGGAGTAGGTGTAGACGTACTTGTCCTGCCCCTTGCGGGGGTTGGTCAGCTCGACCCGGTGCAGGGGCGGCACGGCCGCGAAGACCCGGCCGGCCTCGACCATCGGCCGCATGTAGCGCTGGAAGAGCGTCAGCAGCAGACAGCGGATGTGACTGCCGTCGACGTCGGCGTCCGTCATCATGATGATCTTGCCGTAGCGGGCCTGGTCGATGTCGAAGGTGCGGCCCGAGCCTGCCCCTATGACCTGGATGATGGCGCCGCACTCGGCGTTCTTCAGCATGTCCGTGACCGAGGACTTCTGGACGTTGAGGATCTTGCCCCGGATCGGGAGCAGCGCCTGGAACTCGGAGTTGCGCGCGAGCTTGGCCGTGCCCAGGGCCGAGTCACCCTCGACGATGAAGAGTTCGCTGCGGTCCACGTCGTCGCTGCGGCAGTCGGCCAGCTTGGCCGGCAGCGACGAGGACTCCAGCGCGGTCTTCCGGCGCTGCGCGTCCTTGTGCTGCCGGGCGGCGATCCGGGTGCGGGCCGCGGCGACGGCCTTCTCCAGGACGGCGCGGGCCTGCTGCTTGTCGTCCCGCTTGGTGGAGGTGAGGAACGCCTTGAGCTCGCGGGACACGACGTTGGCCACGATGCGGTTGGCCGCCGAGGTGCCCAGCACCTCCTTGGTCTGGCCCTCGAACTGCGGCTCGGCGAGCCGGACCGTGACGACCGCCGTCATGCCCTCCAGGGCGTCGTCCTTGACGATGTCGTCCTCGGCGACGCGCAGCAGCTTGGTGGCGCGCAGGACCTCGTTGAACGTCCTGGTGACGGCGCCCTCGAAGCCGCGCACATGGGTGCCGCCCTTGGGCGTGGCGATGATGTTCACGAAGGAGCGCAGCGTGCTGTCGTAGCCGGTGCCCCAGCGCAGGGCGACGTCGACGCCGAGCTCGCGGGTGACCTCGGTCGGGGTCATGTGGCCGAGCTCGTCGAGGACCGGGACGGTCTCCTTGAAGGTGCCGCTGCCGGTCAGCCGCAGCACGTCGCAGATCGGCTTGTCCGGGGTGAGGTACTCGGCGAACTCGCTGATGCCGCCGTCGAAGTGGAAGGTGTCCTCGACCGGCTTCCCGTCCTCCGAGCCGTTGTCGGGGCGCTCGTCGCGGACGACGATCGTGAGCCCGGGGACCAGGAACGCGGTCTGGCGGGCGCGCTGGTGGAGCGTGTCCAGGGAGAGCTTGGCGTCCTTGAGGAAGATCTGACGGTCCGCCCAGTAGCGGACGCGGGTGCCGGTGCGGGCCCGCGGCACCTTCTTGACCTTGTCCAGCCCGTTGCCCGGCTCGAAGGCCGCCTCGGGGCCGCCCTTGGCGAAGCTGCCGGGGACGCCGCGGCGGAAGCTGATCGCGTGCGTGTGGCCGCCGCGGTCGACCTCGACGTCCAGCCGGGCGGAGAGCGCGTTGACGACGGAGGCGCCGACACCGTGCAGACCGCCGGAGGCCGCGTAGGAGCCGCCGCCGAACTTGCCGCCGGCGTGCAGCTTGGTCATGACGACCTCGACGCCGGACAGACCGGTCTTGGGCTCGACGTCGACGGGGATGCCGCGGCCGTTGTCCCGCACCTCGACGGAGGCGTCGCCGTGGAGGACGACCTCGATGTGGTCGCAGTGGCCGCCCAGGGCCTCGTCCACCGAGTTGTCGATGATCTCCCACAGGCAGTGCATGAGGCCGCGGCTGTCGGTGGAACCGATGTACATGCCGGGGCGCTTGCGGACCGCTTCGAGGCCCTCGAGCACGAGCAGGTGTCGCGCGGTGTAGTTGGAGCCGTCACGATCTGCACCGGTCAGCAACGCGGTGGACGGCACGGATGTTTCGGCGGTCACGCGAACGTCTCCTCATGAAGTTCTTCAGCCGTATCGGTGAGAGGGTACCGAGGTCACGCACGGCCGTTTCGCCGCGACCCGGTACGGGCATCATGCTAGCCCCTTTTCGAAGACATGTTCGATCCCTCGTTCGAGTGATACACATGTCACGTTCCCCTGGAGGCATGAACCATTTAGGCTCGGGGCACGTCCTCCTCAACAACCGGCTTCCGGGCCGGGGGGACACAACCGAACAATCTGACCAGTTCTGCCAGAACGACCCGAAGCCGACAGATAAGACGCCAGAGGATCTTTCGCCGCCAATCGGTAGCATCCGGCCGCTACAACGACCGTTTCCAAGGAAAAGACCTGAGCGGGAACACTTTGGGCCTGGTTGGATGTTGACCCTGGTACGACAGCTCGTCGAGCTAGAGAAGAGGCGACGTGACTACAGTTCTGACCCCCGCGAGCCCGCTGACGGCGGCGGACCGCTGCGACCGTTGCGGCGCCCAGGCCTACCTGCGCGTCGTACTCATCAGTGGCGGCGAGCTGCTCTTCTGCGCGCACCACGGGCGTAAGTTCGAGCCCGAATTGAAGAAGATCGCTACGGAGATACAGGACGAGACCGGTCGGCTCACCGCCACCCCGGCCGTCGCGGCCGAAGACGAACGCTGACGCGTAGCACTGCGACGAGCTCTCACGACGGGCGGCCCCCCTTCCGGGAGGCCGCCCGTCGGCTTGTCCGCCGCACGTCACGAAGAGTGCTGGCCGACCAGTCCCGCCACCGCCGAGACCCGGGTGTACACACCGGGATGCCCCGCCTGGGCGCATCCCGCGCCCCAGGACACCAGCCCTATCAGCCGCCCCTCCGCCACCAGCGGACCGCCGCTGTCCCCCTGGCACGAGTCGTGCCCGCCGGCCAGGTCGCCGGCGCAGACCATGTCGCTCCTCTGGTACTTGCCTTCCGTACTGCCCGGATACGCCTGCTCACAGACCGAGTCGGCGAGCACCGAGACGTTCGCCGCCATCAGGACGTTCGAGTAGGTCCCCAGACCCGCCGTGTCCCCCCAGCCGAAGACCTGTGCCGGCGTGCCCGCCTCGTAGGAGTTCACGTCCCCCGGTGCCGCCATGCGTATCGCGCTTCCCACGGGGAACGGCTCCGCGGTCGTGACGACCGCCACGTCGCCGCTGTTGGTCGTGGGGTCGTACGCGGGGTTGACCCAGACGTTGCGGACCGCCACTTCCCGGCCGCCGGAACCGGCGAGGTCCGTCCGCCCCGCGATGATGCGCAGGTCGGGCACCTGGTCCCAGTCCCCGCCCAGTGCGGTCGGACTGAAGCAGTGCGCCGCGCTGACCACGGTGTTCGGCCCGACGAGCGCTCCGCCGCAGAACTGCCCCGAGCGAGCCGTACCGTAGCGGGACCGGCTCGACAGGACCACCGCCCACGGGTGCTGCTCCGTGGTGACCGGCGTGCCACCTATGACACCGTTGTCGGCGCCCGGGGCGCCGGGGGCGTACTCCACCGCCGCGGCGGTGGCGGAAGCCGGTAGCGACAGCGCGAGCGCGGACCCGGCTATGAGCCCGCCGATCAGCGTGCTGATCGAGGAACGCATGCATTCTCCTCACCCTCCGGAATGCCCAGAACACCCACAGTGACGTGACGGGACGGGAGCCGCATCCGGAGAACTGTCCGGAAAATCCGACGGGCCCGCGGCCGCCGTGGCGGTCGCGGGCCCGTTCCGGGCGTCCTGCCGGATCAGTCCAGGTAGTCGCGGAGCACCTGGGAACGCGAGGGATGACGCAGCTTGGACATGGTCTTGGACTCGATCTGGCGGATGCGCTCACGGGTGACCCCGTACACCTTGCCGATCTCGTCCAGCGTCTTCGGCTGGCCGTCGGTGAGGCCGAAGCGCATGGAGACCACGCCCGCCTCGCGCTCACTGAGCGTGTCGAGCACCGAGTGCAGCTGCTCCTGCAGCAGCGTGAAGCTGACCGCGTCGGCCGGCACGACGGCCTCGGAGTCCTCGATGAGGTCACCGAACTCGCTGTCGCCGTCCTCGCCGAGCGGGGTGTGCAGCGAGATGGGCTCGCGGCCGTACTTCTGGACCTCGATGACCTTCTCCGGGGTCATGTCGAGTTCCTTGGCCAGCTCCTCCGGGGTGGGCTCGCGGCCCAGGTCCTGGAGCATCTGGCGCTGGACGCGGGCCAGCTTGTTGATGACCTCGACCATGTGCACCGGGATGCGGATGGTGCGGGCCTGGTCGGCCATCGCGCGGGTGATCGCCTGGCGGATCCACCAGGTCGCGTACGTCGAGAACTTGAAGCCCTTGGTGTAGTCGAACTTCTCGACCGCACGGATCAGACCGAGGTTGCCCTCCTGGATCAGGTCCAGGAAGAGCATGCCGCGGCCGGTGTAGCGCTTGGCCAGCGAGACCACCAGGCGGAGGTTGGCCTCCAGGAGGTGGTTCTTGGCCCAGCGGCCGTCCTCGGCGATGATCTCCAGCTCGCGCTTGAGCTTGGGGGCGAGCTTGTCGGCCTGGGCCAGCTTGTCCTCGGCGAACAGACCGGCCTCGATGCGCTTGGCGAGCTCCACCTCCTGCTCGGCGTTGAGCAGCGGGACCTTGCCGATCTGCTTGAGGTAGTCCTTCACCGGGTCGGCGGTGGCGCCGGCCGCGGCGACCTGCTGCGCGGGCGCGTCGTCCTCGTCCTCGTCGGACAGCACGAAGCTCTCCGCCTCGGCCTCGGCCGGGACGTCCTCGTCCTTGCCGGGGGCGGCGTCCTCGATGAGCTCCTCGCCCTCGACGAGCTCGTCGTCCTTCTTGGTCTTGGTCGCGGTGGTCTTCTTCGCCGCGGTCTTCTTGGCGGTCGCGGTGGTCTTCTTCGCCGCAGTCTTCTTGGCGACGGCCTTCTTCGCGGATGCCACGGCATCGTCCTCCGGCTCCGCCACGGGCTCCGCCGCCATGGTGGGGGCGGGGGCCGCGGTGGTCTTGGCAGCGACGGTCTTCTTGACCGGGGCGGCCTTGGTGGCGACGGTCTTGGTGGCAGTACGCTTCGCCGGGCTCTTGGCTGCGACGCTCTTACGGGTGCGCTTGGGCGCCTCGGCGGCACTCACCATCAGCGTCACACCCTCCTCGTCGAGGACCTGGTTGAGGCTGCGCAGAACGTTCTTCCACTGGGTTGCCGGGATCTGGTCCGCTTCGAAGGCTCGGCGCACGTCGTCGCCGGCGATCTGACCCTGAGCCTTACCCCGCTCGATGAGCGCCATCAGAGACTCGGACTCGGCGATCTCCGGCGGGAGCGTACGGGATGTGCTGGCCGACACGAACAACCTCTCGGAACGATGGAAAACGACTACGGTGGGAACCGCTCAGCAACTCAGCGTCATGTTCGTCGCGGATATTCCTCGCACGGCCGCCACCTCTAAGCTCATCGCGCTGCCGCCGAGAGCGTTACGCCCGGCCGTACGTGGGCCGGGTCACACCCCGGATCGGCACCAACCCGTCGATAGCGGGACACTCCCGTGCACGCCACGACCATGCCCGGTTGGATGCGGGCGTCAAACATGGCGGACGGCTCCGCCGCCGGGCCCGGAGGGCGTGGGCCGGCGGCGGAAGTCGGTGCCGTCTCGTCCTGCGCGGGAGCGGTCAGTGCTCCCGGGGGGCGGGGACGACGTGGTCCGTCGAGCCGCCGGCACCCGGGTCGGGGTGGGCGGCGAGCAGCTGGCGCATGGCGGTCTCCGCCTCGGCACCGTCGGAGGCGGCCAGCGCCTCGACGACCCGCGTGTGCAGGGCCACCGAGTGTTCACCGGGGCGCTCGCAGCCGGTGACGGGGCCGCCGGAGACCTGCAGGGCGGAGGAGACGATGCCGGAGAGGTGCTCCAGCATCCGGTTGCCCGCGACCTGCAGCAGCAGGGCGTGGAACTCGGCGTCCGCCCGGGAGAAGGTGAGGCCGTCACCCTGTCCCACGGCGTGGGACATGATGTCGGTCATGTCGACGAGGCGCTGCTGGACGTCCTCCCGGCCGTGACCCGCCGCGAGGCGCGCGGCGAGGGGCTCGATCGTCCAGCGCAGTTCGAACAGCTCCCGACGCTGGTCTTCGCGCTGCGGGCCGAAGGCCCGCCACTCGATGATGTCGGGGTCGAGCAGGTTCCAGTCGCTGACCGGGCGGACCCGGGTGCCGACGTTGGGCCGGGCGCTGACGAGGCCCTTGGCCTCCAGCACCCGCAGCGACTCGCGGACGACGGTACGGGAGACCTCGAAGCGCTGGCCGATCTCCTCGGGGACGAGCGGGCGGTCGGCCCCGAGATCGCCGGAGACGATCATCTGGCCGAGTTGCTGGACGAGTTGGCCGTGCAGCCCGCGGCCACGGCTCCCGGCGGCGCGGCGGCCGACCCGGCCCATGTCGGTGTCACCGCCGTCCCAGGAGGGTGCGGGGCCGGGGCGGTCGAGGCCGACGGGGGCGTCGGCGTACGGATAGCGGTCGATGTCCCCGCCGCCGAGACTCGGGTCGGCGGGGCGGGCCGCGGTCATCATGGTGTGCGCAAGGGTACTCACGCATCATTTGTCGGCGATGGCGCGGGAGGCCTTGAGGGCTTTCCTGAAAAGCACACGAAAGGGTGAGCACTCATCACCTGATAATTGACGCTTTATCGGAAGGAAATGGGGTTTCTCCGGCGCAAGACCATTGCCGCATAGGCACACAAGAGAGCGAAGAGCGACAAACCGAAGGAATAGCGCACCGGTTGGGTCGCCATGCGGATCACGTCGATCGCCGGGGCGGACGCCGCCCGCTTCACCACCGGCGCCACCAGCAGCGGAACCGCGAGGACACCGGCCAGCCCGAGCGCGGTGGTGCGGAACACCCCGGCCGCCAGCACCCCGGCCCAGCAGCAGGCGAGCACGAGGGCGACCGAGGCCGCCGTGGTGGAGGCCAGCGCGAACGGCGCGGGCAGTCCGCCCGCCCCGAACTCCAGGCGCATCACGACCAGGCCGAGCCCCGCCCCCAGGAGTGCGATCAGCGCCGCCGCGGAACCGTTGACGACGAGCTTGGCGAGCAGCAGACGGAGTTGACGGGGCACGGGCGCGTGCGCGGGCGCCAGCGCGGGATAGCGGAACTCCTGGCCGTAGGCGAGCGCGCCGAGGAGCCCGCCGCCCAATGCGGCGGGCGGCAGGGGCAGGGAGTGCGACCAGCCGGTCAGCAGGCGCAGGGAGAAGGCGTCGTGCCCGGTGCGCAGCAGCGCCAGGGTGGCCAGTCCCGAGGCGAGGACGGAGACCAGCGCGACGAGCCAGGGGCCGCGGACGCCGGTCAGGCGGCGCAGTTCGTAGCGGACCGGCCGGGCGGGACCGGCGGGCGGCACCGCGGCGCGCGCGGCCGCCAGGGGCACGGCAGGCCGGTCGCGATCGTCGTGCGGACCCTCCGGAACACCGGTGTCGGCGACCTCGTCCGCGAGGCGGTGCAGCAGGATGCCGTTGCGGAAGGCGGTTTCGCCGACCTGGGCGGTGGTCGCGCCGTGCACGCGGATGCGGCTGCCGCTCTCGTGGGTGATCTCGGTCCCGTCGTCGGTCAGCAGCAGGCCCAGGCGTTCGGCCTGGGGCGAGTGGACGGCCACGTACGGGCGCAGCCGGCGGCGGCCGAACTCGTGGGCGGACTGGTCGGCGACGAGCCGGCCCTTGTCGAGGGTGACGACGCGGTCGCCGAGCCGGCCCGCCGCCTTGGGGTCGGCGCAGGTGACCACGACGGCGCCGCCGCGCGCCGCGTACGCCTTGAGCAGGCCGTACAACCACGCGGTGTCGTGCGGGGAGAGCCCTTGGGCGGGATCGTCCAGGAGCAGCGCGGGAGGGTCTCCGAGGAGCGCCGCGGCCACGCCCAGGCGGCGGTCCATCCCGAGGGAGAAGGTCGACAGACGGCGTCCGGCCGTTTCGCGCAGGCCCACGATCTCCAGGACCTGGTCGGCGCGTTCGGCTGGGGCCCCGGCCGCGGCTGCGAGCATGCGCAGGTGGCCGCGCGCGGTCCGGGAGGGGTGGCCGGGGACCTCGCCGAGCAGCACGCCCACCGCGTTGGCCGGATGGGTGTGGCGGTGCAAGGGGCGCCCGCCGAACAGCGTGATGCCGCGGCCCGGTTCGAGTTCGAGCATCAACCGCAGGACGGTGGACTTGCCGGCGCCGCCGTCGCCGAGCAGGACGGTGATCTCGCCGGGACGGGCGTCGAAGCTGAGGTCGTCGACGGCGGGGGGCTCTTCGCCCCGGGACGCGCTGGTCAATCCGATGGCCTGGATCACCATTGCACCATAACGCGCAAATGGCCCGGAATTTACACCTCTGGTCGCAACATAGGCGGATTGAGGATGGTTGCACCACCCGCGCGGAACAACTGCGCGGGGCGGCCGCCCTGACGGGTCGTGGTGCCGCCGCTGGGGACCAGGAAGCCGACCGTCCCCGTCACCTTGCGGTGGAAGTTGCGCGGGTCGAGGGCGACGCCCCACACCGCCTCGTAGACCCGGCGCAGCTCGCCGACGGTGAACTCGGGCGGGCAGAAGGCGGTGGCCAGAGCCGAGTACTCCAGCTTGGAGCGGGCGCGCTCCACGCCGTCGGCCAGGATGCGCGTGTGGTCGAAGGCGAGGGCACCCTCCTCGCCGTTGCGCAGCAGTTCCTCGACCGGGGCCCACCGGGCGCTGCGGGCGTCGCCGCCGGCGCGTGGCGCGGGCAGGTCCGGGGCGAGCACGAGGTGGGCGACGCTCACCACGCGCATGCGCGGGTCGCGCTTGGGATCGCCGTAGGTGGCCAGCTGCTCGAGGTGGACCCCGCTGCCCGCGCGCAGTCCGGTCTCCTCCTCCAGTTCGCGGGCGGCCGCCCCGGACAGGTCCTCGTCGCCGCGTACGAAGCCGCCGGGCAGCGCCCACCGGCCCTGGTAGGGCGGTTCACCGCGGCGGACCGCGAGGGCGCACAGGGCGTGGCTGCGCACTGTGAGCACGACGAGATCGACAGTGACGGCGAAGGGCGGGAAAGCTGACGGGTCGTAGGGCGCCATGCCCGCGATCATAGTCGTCTGCCTGACGATAAACAGCAGGTTGGCGGGATGACGCGAGCTGCTTTCGGCCTGTTGTTCGACGTCACGGCGCCGGTCCGGCGTCCGGTGCCGCCGACGGGTTCAGGCACCGAGCTGAAGTCCCGGAGCCGCCTCCTCGATCACGGCCGTACCGGACGCGCCGATCCGCAGCGCGAAGGGCTCCTCGGCCACCCGCAACCCGGCGAGGCCGAGGTCGCCGAGCGGGGAGGTGACCAGAGGGCGTACGGCCACCATGCGTTCGGGGGCGTCGGGGCGGATCCCGGCGAGGGCCATCAGCATGTGGACGGCCCCGGCCGCGGCCACCGCGGCGGGCCGCGAGGCCGTCGGGTGCGGGGCGGGACGGCGGGAGCCGTCACGCTGCTCCCCCGCGTACATCTCGGGCAGCCGGTGGCCGAAGTCACCGGCTGCGTCCAGCACGCCCAGGAGGAGCGCCGAGGCCTCTCGCTCGTGGCCCGCGGCCGCCAGCCCCGCGACCGCGACGGCCGTCTCGTGGACGCGTACCGCTCCGCCGCGGTGGCCGAAGGGGTTGTAGCCGGGGGCCTTGGCGGACAGTGTGCGCAGCCCCCATCCCGAGTCGAGCTCCGGGGCCGCCAGGAGGCGGGCGAGCTGCTCCGTCTGCACCTTGTCCAGCAGACCGGGGGCGAGCTCGCAGCCTCCCAGCAGACCGGTGTCGAGCAGATGGGCGGCTGCCGAGCCCAGGTGGGGCACGGGTCTGCCGTCAGGGGTGAGCGCGGCGGCCGGGCTCCCGCCGGCCAGGTCGTCAAGCCAGAAGTCCTCCCGGAACCTCCGGCGCAGCGCCTCGGCCCGCTCCCGCCATTCCTCCGCGCCCGGGCGTCCGTGGGCCTGGAGCAGATCGGCGCCGTGCAGCATGGCCCGGTGGGCGTGCGCCTGCACGTCGCAGCGCAGCGGGCCGCCCGGCGCGGGGTCGGGGACGTATCCGCCCTCACCCGCGACGGACCGCAGCCACCACAGACTGCGCTCGGCGGCCGGCAGCAGCTGTTCGGTGTCCCGCTCCGGAAGTCCCCACCGTCGTGCCTCGGCGAGCAGCGTGACGAAGAGCAGCCCCGCCTCCACTCCGGAACAGGTGGGCGGCAGATGCGGACCGGCATGGCGCAACGGCCCCGGCACGCCGCCGGTCTCCGGGTCCTGACGGCGGGCGAACGCCCGCAGGGTGCCGGCCGCCAGGCGGGTGCCGAGCGGCAGCAGCATGCGGGCCGCCCACAGGGCGTCGGCCGGGGCGGGACCGAGCCGCCACGGGGCGCCCGCCGCCACATGGACGTCCAGCGGGTGCTCCGGGTCGCGCAGCAGCAGCGCCCGCAGGTCGTCGAGGGCGGCGCGCAGCAGTGTCTCCGCCCTGCCGCCGGCGCCGCGGATCTCCGGGGCCGACCAGGGCACGGGGACCGCCGGGGCGGATCCGCCGTTCACGCCGGCCGCCGCGGGCTCCAGCGTCACGCGCAGCTCGATCGTGCGGGACGCCCCGGCGGGCAGCGCCAGTTCCCAGCACAGCAGCCCGGCGGAGGCCATGGCGCTCTCGGGTGCCGGCACGGCGGTCACCCGGGCCCGCAGGCCCTCCGCCGACCACAGCAGCCCTGCGTCGCAGACGCTGGGCTGCAGCTCGGGCCCGGAGGATCCGGCCGCGATCGCCGCCAGCTCGGCGAGGTCGGTCGCCAGGGCCACCTCGAACGGGATGCGCAGGGCACGGGAACCGGTGTTGTGGACCGTGATGCGCTCGGTGCCCCCGGCCGTGCGGAGCCTCTCGATGGTGAGGGCCGGGTCGGGTGCGGTATCGCCGGGAACGCGGGCGACGGAGGTGAACCGCGCCCGACCCGCCGTGACAAGCCCGCCCTGTACGGGGACCGGTGGCGCCCCTGCGATGCGCAGCTCACAGCGGGCCAGGACCCGGCGGCCGCCCTGGTAGAAGCCGGCGAGGCCGCTTCCGTCCAGTTGTCCGTGCTCCGGCGAGACCGCGAGGGCCGGGGCCGCGACGCACATCACGGCGTCGTGCACCGGCTGCGGCCCCCGGTCCTGCCGGGGCGGCCGGTTGACCGGCTGCGGGCTCATGCCACCTCCTCGTCGAATCGGTCGCTCGGGCGCTGCCGCCACTACCCACGAGAACGGCCGTGTGGGCACTCGGGTCACGCGCCGTCTACCGTTCCTGATCGGGAAGCCGTCCGTATCACCGGAAAGAGAGCCATGGCCGTCTACCGTCAGCCGGGAACCGTCATCACCGACCACACCTTCCAGGTGCCGCTCGACCACGCGGACCCCGGCGGTGAACGGATCGAGGTGTACGCACGGGAGGTCGTGGCCGCCGGGAAGGAACGAGATCCGCTGCCCTGGCTGCTGTTCCTGCAGGGCGGGCCGGGCGGCCGGTCGCCGCGGCCGCTGGGCCGCGACGGCTGGCTCACCCGGGCGCTGGACGACTACCGGGTGCTGCTGATCGACCAACGGGGCACCGGCCGTTCCGCCCCGGCGAACCGGCAGACCCTGCCGCTGCGCGGGGACGCCTCGGCACAGGCCCGTTATCTGGAGCACTTCCGGGCCGACTCGATCGTCCGCGACTGCGAGCTGATCCGCCGTGAGCTGCTCGGCGAGGACGGCCAGTGGAGCCTGCTCGGCCAGAGTTACGGCGGCTTCTGCACGCTCACCTACCTGTCCTTCGCCCCCGAGGGCGTCCGCGAGGCCTTCGTGACCGGCGGGCTGGCCGGCCTGCGCAGCACGGCCGAGGACGTCTACCGGGCCGCCTACCCCCGTGTGGAGCGGAAGGCAGCAGCGCACTACGCGCGTTACCCGGAGGACGTCGAGACGGTCCGCGCGATCGTGCGGCACCTGCGCGAGCGCGAGGTCAGGCTCCCGGGCGGCGGACTGCTGACCGCGGAGGCCTTCCAGACCACCGGGATGCTGCTCGGCACGGGCACCGGCTCGCACACGCTGCACTACCTGCTCGAGGACGCCTTCGTGACCGGAGGGTCCGGCCTCCAGCTCTCCGACTCCTTCCTCGCCGAGGTCCAGGGCCATCTGTCGTTCGCGGGCAATCCGCTCTACGCGGTGCTGCACGAGTCGATCTACGGCCAGCGTTCGGTCTCGCCGCGGGCCACCGGCTGGGCCGCCGAATCGGTCCGCGCCGAGTTCCCCCAGTTCGACGTCGACAAGCCGCTGGCGGACGACGCGCCGGTGCTGCTGACCGGCGAGATGATCTACCCCTGGATGTTCGCCACGGACCCGGCACTGGCGCCGCTGCGCGAGACGGCGCACCACCTGGCGCAGCACGAGGAGTGGCCCGACCTGTACGACCCGGATCAGCTGGCGCGGAACGAGGTGCCGGTGGCGGCGGCCGTCTACCACGACGACATGTACGTGGACACGGCCGACTCGCTCGCCACCGCACGCTCGGTCCGCGGCCTGCGCACCTGGGTCACCGACGAGTACGAGCACGACGGGCTCCGGGTGAGCGGCGGCCGGGTCCTCGACCGGCTGATCCGCCTGGCCCACGGCGAGCTGTGAGGAGCGCTGCACGGCGGGCCCGTCCGATGCTCTGCCGCCGCAGGTAACGGCGGAGCGGCTCCGGAGAGAGGCCGTTGTTGACCGCGGCGTGGAGCAGCCGGGCGAAGGTGTAGTCGGGGGCAAGGTGCAGGGCGCGGCCGAAGGCCACGCGCGCCGCCGCCTCGTCCCCGGCGGACCAGGCCACCCAGCCGGCGAGGGTCAGGGGCGCGGCGGCGTGCTCGTGGTACGGCTCGACGCAGCGCCGGGCGAGCGCCCGCCACAGGCGCACCGCGGGGTCGGTGTGCGGCGGGTCCATCCACTCGGCGGCCTCGTCGCGGGTGGTGCGGTCCTGCAGGCCGAGGATCATCGTGGCGGCCTCGTCGTCGTCCAGCAGAGCGTCGTCACCGCGGTCGGCCTCCGGTCCGTCCCCCACCGGGGTGGCGGCCCGGAAGCGCTCGAGCGCCTCCCGCAGCAGCCGCAGGGTGGTGCGCCGCACCTCTTCGGAGTCGTCGCGCTCCAGCATGCGGGGGACGAGTGCGGCGGCCGCCGCGTCCAGGGCGTCCCCGCGGGCCGCGGAGGCCGGTGCGCCGGGCGGCGGCGGGGTGAGGCGCTCCTCCATCTCCTTGAGGGAGCCGTTGATCCGCAGGCCCGCGTAAGCGGCCGCCGCGGCCATCACGGAATCGCCGGACCGCGTGATCCCGATGCCCTCACGCGGGAACCGCTCCGTGTCCGGGCAGCAGTACGACCACCAGCGGCCGGCGGAGACGCACAGCGCCTCGACGACGGGGATGTCGAGCGTGCCGCAGGCGATCCTCAGCCGCTGCGCCAGTGGACGCAGCCGTTCCATGACCTGGTGGGGGTCCTCGCCGGGAGCGGGCTCCTGGACGAGGAAGAGCACGATCGCGTCCGGCCGCGCGCCGCGCTGCTCGCTGCCGTTCACGAGGCACTCGGCCAACTGCTGGGCGGCGCCGGGCCACTCGGCGGCGTCCCGTGGGATGCCGAGCCGGGCCCGGCCGCCGAAACGGCCGTGCTCGCCGTGCAGGGCGATCATCAGAATGCTGTCGTCGGGGTGGAAACCGCACAGGTAGGGGAGCGCGGCGGCGAGTTCGGCCGGGCTGCGCAGCGTGACCTTCGGGTCGTCCGAGGGACGGGGGGATTCGGTGTGCTGAGTCATGATCCGAAGGTCCCGTACGCCGTGGATCTCCGCCAGACCCCTCCAAAACCTGTGGATAACTCGCGCATATCATCACGATTATCCGGGGCGGGTTGTCCACAGGCCGCCTCCCCACGGTTGGCGCGGTGTCGGTGCCATCAGGTTGCATGGGGGCATGACCACCGCACTGCGCACCGCCGCCGACACGATCCTCAGCCGGCTCGTCGGGGACCCGACGGGCACCGCCCGCCTGCGCGAGGACCAGTGGCGTGCCGTCGAGGCGCTGGTCGCGCACGGCCGCCGCGCCCTGGTGGTCCAGCGCACGGGCTGGGGCAAGTCGGCCGTGTACTTCGTGGCCACCGCGCTGCTCCGCGAGCGGGGCAGCGGTCCCACGGTGATCGTCTCCCCGCTGCTGGCGCTGATGCGGAACCAGATCGAGGCCGCCGACCGGGCCGGGATCCGCGCCCGCACGATCAACTCGGCCAACCCCGAGGAATGGGACACGGTGCAGGCCGAGGTCGCCTCGGGGGAGATCGACGTCCTGCTGGTGAGCCCGGAGCGGCTCAACAACCCCGATTTCCGGGACCAGGTGCTGCCCAAGCTGGCCTCCACCACCGGCCTGCTCGTGGTCGACGAGGCCCACTGCATCTCCGACTGGGGCCATGACTTCCGGCCCGACTACCGCCGGCTGCGGACGATGCTCGCCGATCTCACTCCGGGCGTTCCGGTGCTGGCCACGACGGCCACCGCCAACGCACGCGTGACGGCCGACGTCGCCGAGCAGTTGGGGACCGGCGACCACGAGGGTGCTCTCGTGCTGCGCGGGCCGCTGGACCGCGAGAGCCTGTCGCTCGGGGTGCTGCGCATGCCCGACGCCGCCCACCGGCTCGCCTGGCTCGCCGACCACATCGGCGACCTCCCGGGCTCGGGCATCGTCTACACCCTGACCGTGGCGGCCGCGGAGGAGGTCACCGCCTTCCTCCGGCAGCGCGGTCACCGGGTCGCCGCCTACTCGGGGCGCACCGAGGACGCCGACCGCCGGGCCGCAGAGTCCGCGCTGCTGAACAACGAGGTCAAGGCGCTGATCGCCACCTCGGCGCTCGGCATGGGCTTCGACAAGCCGGACCTGGGCTTCGTGGTGCACCTGGGCTCGCCCTCCTCCCCCATCGCCTACTACCAGCAGGTGGGACGCGCCGGACGCGGTGTGGACCACGCGGAGGTGCTGCTGCTCCCCGGGCCGGAGGACGAGGCGATCTGGCGCTACTTCGCCTCGCTCGCCTTCCCCCGTGAGGAACAGGTGCGGCGCACCCTGGAGACGCTGGCCGCCTCCGGGGGCCCGATGTCGGTGCCCGCGCTCGAGACCCGGGTGGACCTGCGCCGCAACCGGCTGGAGACCATGCTCAAGGTCCTCGACGTGGACGGCGCGGTGCACCGGGTGCGCGGCGGCTGGACGGCCACGGGCCTGCCCTGGACGTACGACACCGAGCGGTACGCGTGGGTCGACCGGCAGCGCAAGACCGAACAGCAGGCGATGCGTGAGTACGCCACGACCTCGGTGTGCCGCATGGAGTACCTGCGCCGTCAGCTCGACGACGAGGAGGCCGCCCCCTGCGGCCGCTGCGACAACTGCGCCGGGCCCCGGTTCACCGCGGAGGTCTCCCGCGAGGCCCTGGAGGCGGCACGGGCCGCCCTCGGGCGCCCGGGGGTCGAGGTCGAGCCCCGCCGGATGTGGCCGACAGGTCTGCCCGCGATCGGCATCGACCTCAAGGGGAAGATCCCGCCGGGCGAACAGGCCGCGCCCGGACGGGCACTGGGACGGCTCTCCGACATCGGCTGGGGCAACCGGCTCCGCCCGCTGTTCGCCGAGAACGCGACGGACGGCCCCGTTCCGGACGACGTGGCGCAGGCCGTGGTGCAGGTGCTCGCGGACTGGGCGAAGGGCCCGGGCGGCTGGGCGAGCGGTGAGCCCGACGCCCCTCAGCGGCCGGTCGGCGTCGTCACCGTCGCCTCGCACACCCGGCCGCAGCTCATCGCGTCGCTCGGTGCGCGCATCGCCGAGATCGGCCGCATGCCGCTGCTCGGGGAGGTGGCGCACAGTGGTGACCTGGAGCCCTCGCGGGTGCCGCGCAGCAACAGCGCACAGCGACTGCGGGCGCTGCACGGGGCGTTCACCGTTCCACCCGCCCTCTCCGAGGCCCTCGCCGCGGCCGCGGGACCGGTTCTGCTGGTCGACGACTTCACCGATACGGGGTGGACCGTGGCCGTCGCCGCGCGGTTGCTGCGCCGATCCGGTGTTACGGCGGTGTTTCCGCTGGTCCTGGCCTTGCAGGGCTGACCGGTAGTCACCATGTGAGACGGAGACGGGATCTAAGCGGCGGAGGGTCAGATAACAGACAGGTCGACAAAATGACCGTTGCCGCCTGCGTGTGCGACAGGAACAATTGAGTCTGGATCCCCGCATCGGCTCTTGGAGCCCCACGACCGGCATGCCCTCGCACGCCCGGTCGCGGACGCATACCCGAAGGGAGGACCGTGGCCATCGGCTTCGCTCCGGAAACCGCTTCCGTGAATTCCTCCCGCCGTGCCGGACGCCATCGCACCCTGGAGCCGGCCGAATGGACGGCCGCGGGCATCCCCCTGCTGATCAACCCCCGCGAAGTGGTCACGGACCTCCACACACGCCACCTCCCGGCCCCGGGAACCGCTGTGGTCGCGGTCTACTCCCCGGACGAACGGCTGACGGCCAGCGCGTCCTTCGCGCAGCGCCCCGGCGTCACCGACGGCTGGGAACGGCGCAACGCGATCCTCGTCCACCTGCGCCGGATCACCGCGGACGACCTGCGGCGGCGCAGGCCCGTGCGCACCGCGGTCCTGCTCGTCTGCCGCGACGGCGGAGCGGGGTGGACCGAGGTGGACGGTGCGTGGATGTGGGGACTGCGCGACGCCTGCTCGCTGTACGGGCTGCGCCCCGGTTCGTACATCACCCTGACCGAAGACGGCTGGCGGGTGCAGGGCGAGGACCGTTCGGGTCGTTCCCCGAACGCGACCTCCTGGTCGGCCACGAGCCGCGGCGCAGTGAGCCTGCGTCCCAGTGGGACGCCGCCCCTGCGCCGCGCGGCGGCGCGCTGATCAGGCGTTGACGCCGAGCAGCGCGTTGATCCGCTGCGGGTCGCCGCAGACGACCAGCAGGGTTCCGGCCCGCGCCATCGCGGAGGGCAGGACACGCGCCACGGTCTCGTCGGAGCCGCCGTTGACGGCCACGACCACCACGGGCCGGCCCTTGGCGCGGTCGGCGTCGTGAGCGGCGTAGAACACGTCGTCGCCGGCGTCGTGCTGGGCCCAGTAGGACGTCTCGCCGAAGCTCAGCTCGTGGGCGGCCCAGGGGTGCTGCTCGCCGGTGGTGAGCACCAGGACCTCACCCGGAGCGCGCCCGCTGTCCAGCAGCAGGTCGACGGCCTCGTCGGCGGCGTCGAGGGCGCCGTCCACCGAAGCGGGGATGAGCTGGATCTGCGCCGACGGGCCGGACGGGACGGAGGTCACGACCTCGGCGTCCCGCGGCGAACGCTGCTGCGGGGGTACGACGGGTCCGCGGGCCGGACCGGGACGGCCGGGCCGGGCGTTGGCCGCCGGGGCGCCACGCGGCGGCGCGGGGCGGGGGCCGGGGCCCGGTACGGGGCGGGGGGTCGGCGCGGGCCGGCCGGCGGCCGGGGCTACGCGGGGACCCGGGACACTCTCGTGAATCTGAGGCTCCTCGGGGGTGAGAGGCATGTGGTGATGTCTATCAAATGCACCGGAACAACGCAGCGGCGGGTAGGTCACAACTCGGCTCAGAAGTCGAACCCGAGTTGCTCACCCGTCTCCCCCGCCTCCACGGTCTCCCGGACCTTCTTCAAGTGCTGCCAACGCGGCAGCGTATCCAGATATGCCCAGGACAGCCGATGGAGGGGGGTGGGCCCCAGCTCCTCCAGTGCCGCCCGGTGCACCGGCGAAGGGTACCCGGCATTGTCCTCGAAGCCGAACGGAGCATAGTCCACGCCCAGTTCCGCCATCATCGCGTCCCGCCGCACCTTGGCGATCACGGACGCGGCCGCCACGGCCACGCACGAGCGGTCGCCCTTGATGACCGTGCGCACCCGCCAGGGACCCCCGAGGTAGTCGTGCTTGCCGTCGAGTATCACCGCGTCCGGACGCACGGGCAGGGCGTCCAGGGCGCGCGTGGCGGCGAGCCGCAGCGCGGCGGTCATCCCCAGTGCGTCGATCTCCTCCGGGGAGGCGTCGCCGAGCGCGAAGGAGTTCACCCATCCGGTGAGCGCACCGGCGAGCGCGGTACGGCGCTTGACGGTGAGCAGCTTGGAGTCGGTGAGGCCGTCGGGGGGCCGTCGCAGCCCGGTGACGGCCGCGCACACGGTGACGGGACCGGCCCAGGCGCCCCGTCCGACCTCGTCGACGCCCGCGATGACCTTGGCGCCGAGGGTCGCGCGCAGCGAGCGCTCGACGGTGTGGGTGGGGGGTTCGTGGACCATGGCAAGGCTTAGCCTACGCTCCCGCGTTGGACCGGCCGGGAGCAGGTCTCGGGAGCACGGCCGCAGGCCGCGAGCGTCCGGCCCGGCGACCGCGTCAGGGGCGCAGCAGGGGCAGCATCACCTGGTCGACGACCTCGATCAGGTCCTCCTCGGTGATCTCCCGGCCGCCGATCTTCGATCGGTACATCATCAGCGCGGGCACCACGTCGGCGACGATGTCACCGGTGGCGTCGGGCCTCACCTCCCCGCGCTCGATGCCGCGCCGGACCACGTCCAGGATGCGGTGCTTGGTGGGTTCGACGACCCCTTCCATGATCAGCCGTACGAAGCAGTGGGCGGCTTCCTGGTCGCACTCGTCGATCACCGAGCGCAGGGCGAGCCCGCCGCGCGAGTACATCGCCTCGCGCATCCGCAGCACGAGGAAGACCAGGTCCTCCCGCAGGCCGCCCAGGTCCGGGACGTCGGGGACCTCGGGGAAGGCCGTCTGCAGGGCGTCGGCGACGAGGGCCTGCTTGGACGGCCAGCGGCGGTAGACGGCCGCCTTGCCGGTCTGGGCGCCGGCTGCGACGCCCTCCATGGTCAGCCCTCGCCAGCCCACCGTGCTGAGCTGCTCCAGAGCGGCTCCGAGGATCGCCCGCTCCAGAACGGGCCCGCGACGGCGGGTCCCCGCTCCCTGCGACATGGTCATGCCACCTTCTCATTCACTCTCTAGTGAACGCTTGCGTTCACTACCACCATCACCCTAGTGTCGTACACAGTGAACGCGACCGTTCACTAAGTCACCGACTGGGGGACCTCGTGACGACTGGGCAACTCACCTCACCACGAAAGCCCGGAGCCGCGCGACGCGACGGCAGGCCGGGCATCGCACTCGCGGTGATCGCGGCCTGCCAGCTCATGGTCGTGCTGGACGCCACCATTGTGAACATCGCGCTCCCGCACATCCAGGACGCGCTCTCCTTCTCCACCACCGACCTGTCCTGGGTGCTCAACGCCTACACGCTCACCTTCGGCGGCCTGCTGCTCCTCGGCGGGCGCGCGGGCGACATCCTCGGACGGCGCAGGGTGTTCGTCTTCGGCATCCTGCTGTTCTCCCTCGCCTCCCTCCTCGGAGGCTTCGCCCAGGAGCCGTGGCAGCTGCTCGCCGCACGCTCCCTTCAAGGCGTCGGCGGCGCGATAGCCTCGCCGACCTCGCTCGCCCTCATCACCACCAACTTCCCCGAGGGCCCGGAGCGCAACCGGGCCTTCGGCGTGTTCGCCGCGGTCTCCGCGGGCGGCGGCGCCGTGGGCCTGCTGGCCGGCGGCATGCTCACCGACTGGCTCGACTGGCGCTGGGTGTTCTTCGTCAACGTGCCGATCGGCCTGCTGATCGCCTTCCTGGCACCGCGCTTCATCAGCGAGTCGCAGCGGCACCCCGGGCGGTTCGACGTCGCCGGAGCCGTTACCTCGACGCTCGGCATGGCCTCGCTGGTCTACGGCTTCATCCGCGCCGCCCACTCGGGCTGGCGGGACACCCTGACCGTGTCCTCGTTCGCGGCCGCCGTCGTGCTGCTCGGCGCCTTCGTGGTCATCGAACGGCGGGCCCGGGAACCGATCACCCCGCTGCGGATGTTCGCCGACCGCAACCGCTCCGGCACCTACCTGATGATGCTGAGCCTGGCCGCGGCCATGTTCGGGATGTTCTTCTTCATCGTCATCTTCGTGCAGAACGTGCTCGGCTACAGCCCCATCGCGGCGGGCTTCGCCTTCCTCCCGGTCACCGCGGCGATCGTCACCGGGGCAGGGCTGTCCACCCGCTTCCTGCCGGTGCTCGGGCCGAAGCCGTTCCTCGTGGCCGGCTCGGCGCTGACCGGTTCCGGGATGGCGTGGCTGACCCTGATCGACCCCGGCAGCAGCTACGTGGGCGGGGTGCTCGGCCCCATGCTGCTCTTCGGCTTCGGCATGGGCCTGAACTTCGTCACGCTGACCCTGACGGCCGTCTCCGGCGTCGCCCAGCACGAGGCGGGGGCCGCCTCCGGGCTCCTGAACGCCATGCAGCAGGTGGGCGGTTCGCTCGGGCTGTCCATCCTGGTGACGGTGTTCGGCACCGCGAGCCGCGACAAGGCCACCGTTCTCGTCCCGGACTTCCTGGCGCACGCCACCCGGGAGCAGCAGGCCGCCTTCCAGCGGACGCACGAACTGCCGCCGCCGTGGGGCCACGAGGTCCTCGCGCACGGCATCTCGACCGCGTTCTACGCGGCCGTGGGGCTCGTCGCGCTCGCCCTGGTCACGGCGTTGTTCGTGATCCGGGTCCGCAAGAGCGACCTGGAGGCGCTCAGCGGCAGCGCGGGCATGCCCGCGGCCTGACGCCGGCGCCGCCGCCCGGCCCGAGGGGAGGCCGGGGCGGCGGCACACGGCGTTCCACCTCACGGGAAGACCGGGTCGCCCCACTCGTCGTAGAAGCCCGGCAGCCCCGCCGCGTCGCACGGCCGGCCGCCGGTCTGCGCCGGCCGCCCGTCGAGCAGCGACCGCGCCCGGACCTCACCCAGACTGGTGGTGAACCAGGCCTCGGTGCCGTCCTCGTAGAGGTGCTCGACGATCTTCTCCAGGGCGCAGGAGCGCTGCGGCTCCGGCAGCCGGTCCAGCTCCGGGACGGCGTCCGCGGAGAGGTGCCGCAGGTACTCCAGGTCGATCTTGCCGGTGCTCTCGTAGCGGCTCACCTGCTGGTCGGCGATGAGGGCGTCGGGCGACACCAGCCCGAAGGCGAGGACGGACGCTGCGGCGCTCACCGCCACGGCGCGCGGCAGCCAGCGCGCGCCGAACACCCCGGCCGCCATGACCAGGACGATCAGCAGCCCGAGCCACAGCTCCACCCCCGCCACCGAGATCCGCAGCCGGGTCAGCCCGTACGCGTCGACGTACAGGTCCATGCGACGCAGCGCGGAGGCGACCACGACCAGGGTCAGCACGCAGATCGTGCCGAGGACGGAGCGCACGAGCACGCGGTCGCGGTCGGTGCCGCGCGGCGCCCAGCGCTGCGCGAGGGCGATGACGACCACGGTGAGCAGGGTGACGACGAGCAGTTGCCAAAAGCCCTGCCGGGCGTACTGCGCGTAGGTCAGGCCGGTCTTGGCCAACACCTTCTCGTAGCCGCCGAACAGCACCGCCAGCTGGACGGCGTTGAAGGCCGCGAACAGTGCGGCGAGGACGACCAAGGGCAGTGCCCACTCGGCGCGCCGGCGCGCGCGTCCCGGGTTCACCTCGATCCGGTCCCAGCGGCGCGGCGCCGCGGCGGTCCATGCCGCGCTGAGGGCGAACAGCGTCCCGACGAGGAGGAGCAGGACGCGCAGGGGGAGGTCGGTGACGGTCACATCGGGCATGAGGTCGCCCAGCAGGTCGGCGAACGCCGCGTCGGCCCCCGCGAAGAGCGCGCCGAATACGACGAGGAGCACGACGGTCACGCCGACGGTCTTCAGCATCGGCAGCAGCCGGCTCCGGTCGTGGGCGGACCGCTCGCGCAGCCCGCGCAGCGCCCAGCCGATCGCGGGCGCCGGAGCGAACCACAGCCCGGCGCCGCCGAGCAGGACGCCCGGCCAGCGGCGGCCGCCGTGCAGGGCCAGCGAGCCCAGGAAGGCGGCGGCGACGACGGCCAGGAACGACGGCCACCAGGCGTCCCGCAGTGCCGGAATGAGCAGAAGCATCAGGCCTGCCACCGCCCACAGGGCCGACCAGGGCCGCAGCCGCCGTCCGTGGTCGAGGGCGGCGACCGCGGCCGCGGCCGCGGCGGGCACGCTGACCAGCAACAGGTTGATCCCCAGGCCGCCGCGCAGCAGGGTCGCGGCCAGCACACCGGTGAGCAGCGCCGTCCACAGCACGGCGGGACGTGCGGCGCGTGGGGTCCGCGACCGGCTCGCGATCACCCACGCGGGCGGCGGGGGCGGTGGCGGGGGCGTCCAGGGACGCGGGTACGGCGGCGCCGGATGGACGGGTGGACCTTGCTTCTGCAGCGGTGCCTGCGCGGGTGCCTGCGCCGTCGGCGCGGCGTCGGACGGCGTGTCGGACATGAGAACCCCTCCCCGCCGGTCGCACGGCGCCCGGGGGCTGCGCGCGGGACCGGTGCTCGACTGCGCGTCCGGCGAAGATCGGCCGGACGGCGTGGCCGACAGGCTAGGCGCGCCGACGAGCTGCGCAAGCGCGGTACGGGCCCGGGGGCGCAGTCTGTGACAGGGCCGTGACAATGCAGAGGGTTGGGAGGCCCGCAGGCGGCCGGGGCGCGGCTCAGCCGGCGGGCAGCCATTCCGGCAGGGGCTCGCACCGCTCCTGCCACTCCCGCGGGGGCTCGCCACCGGCGCCGGCGGCGATGATCCCGCCGACGATGGCGCAGGTGGTGTCCACGTCGCCGCCCGCGCGGGCGGTGGTCCAGAAGGCGCCCTCGTAGTCGCCCAGGCCCCGGGCGGCGGACCACAGGGCGAAGGGGACGGTGTCGTGCGCACTGGTGCGGCGGCCGTTGCCGAGCACGGCCGCGACGGTGGCCACGTCGTCGTAGTCGAGCATGTCGACGGCGCGGCGCAGCCCGGCGTGCACGGCGCTGCGCGGCAGCAGCGCCACGACGCGGGTGATGAGGTCCACGGGGTCGCCGGGGCCGGCCGGGTCCGCGGCGAGCGAGGCGGCGGCCGCGACGGCCATCGCGCCGACGACGGCCTCGCGGTGCTGGTGGGTGGTGTACGCCGACAGTTCGGCCTGCTCGGCGGCCTTCTCCGGCTCGCCCGCGTACCAGGCGCCCAGGGGCGCCACGCGCATGGCGGCGCCGTTGCCCCAGGAACCCTGGCCGTTGAACATCTCGGCGGCGAGCGTGCGCCAGTCGGCGCCTTCCTGCCGGATCAGCCGCAGCATCCGGTTCACGCCGGGGCCGTAGCCGCGGTCGAAGTCGTGGTGCGCCGCGAAGGAGGCGGCCAGGGTGTCCTGGTCGACGGCGCCGTGCGAGTCCAGGACCGCGACGACCGAGCACGCCATCTCGGTGTCGTCCGTCCACTGCCAGGTTCCCGGCGGCAGCCTGCGGCCCTGCAGCGCCGGGTAGTGCGCCGGCACGAAGAACTGGGAGCCGAGGGCGTCGCCCAGGGCGAGACCGCGCAGGCTGGACAGCGCGCGGCGGCGTGGGAGGTCACGGGGGTCAGCGGTCATGGCGGGAGAACTCTGACATCCGGTGCCACCCGGGTCAATCGTCCTGTGCGCAATCTCACCCGTGATATCGCGCCAGGTCGGAGTCGGTGGTCCGCCAGCGGGCGAAGGGCCGGTCGAGCCGGTACCGGCCGTCGGGCTCGGCCAGCAGCATCCGCGTCTCGCCGTTGTCGGGGTTCGACAGGCACTCGAACTCGTCGACGGTCCAGTGGAACCACCGCATGCAGAACAGCCGCATGGTGAGCCCGTGCGTGACGAGCAGGACGTTCGGCGGGAACTCCGGCTTGTCGAAGGCGCGGTAGAGCGTCTCCAGGAAGGACCCGACCCGGTCGTAGACGTCCGCCCCGGACTCGCCCTGGGCGAAGCGGTAGAAGAAGTGGCCGTAGGCGTCCCTGGCCTTGCGCTGCCGCTGCACGTCCTCGGCGTCCTGGTAGTTCCCCCAGTCCTGCTCGCGCAGCCGGGGCTCCTCCTTGGCGCGGGTACGGCACGGCTCGAGGCCGAGCAGGTGGAAGGTCTGATGCGTCCGGCGGTATGGCGAGACGAAGGCCTGCACCCGCTCCTCGCCGAACAGCTCCCGAAGCTCCCGGCCCGCCGCGCGGGCCTGCTCCTCGCCTCTCGTGGTGAGGGTCAGCGCGTGGTCGGGCACCCGCTCGTAGATCGTGTCGTCGGCATTGCCCTGGGACTCTCCGTGCCTGATGAGCACTATGCGACGCGGTCGGGCCATGGCCTCACTGTAATTCGTACGCGCGCGCAAGGTCGCGGCGGTCCCCGGCGCGGGCCGTGGGCAGCCCCCGCCGCAGGCCTGCCGCGGTCCCCGGGCGACGGTCGCCGGCTCCGTCCACAGGCCGGGCGTCCCGCCCCCGATTGTCAGTGGCGTACCTCAGACTCAGCATGAAGAGGGGGGCGCGTACGCGCGCCACGGTTGGAGGCCGTCATGAAGACCACGTCGTTCGTTCCCGGCACACCCTGCTGGACCGATCTGAGCAGTCCCGACATCGAGGCCTCCCGTGCGTTCTACGGCGGCCTGTTCGGCTGGGACTCCCAGGCGGGCCCTCCGGAGGCCGGGGGGTACACCTTCTTCAGCCTGCGCGGCGAGCACGTGGCGGCCGTCGGTCCCGTGATGGCCGAGGGCGACCGGCCGCGGTGGATCACCTACATGGCCACGAGCGACGTGACCGACACGGCCAAGGCGGTCGAGGCGGCCGGCGGCTCGGTGTGCGTACCGCCGATGGCGGTCTTCGACCAGGGCAGCTTCGCGCAGTTCACGGACCCGCACGGGGCGGAGTTCGCCGCGTGGCAGCCGGGCCGGTTCAGCGGCGCGGGCCTGCTCGACGAGCCGGGCGCGCTGTGCTGGGTCGAGCTCAACACCCGGGACGTGGAGGGCTCCCGGGCCTTCTACCGCAACGTCTTCGGCTGGACGGGCGAGACCCACCCGTTCGCCGGGGACAGCTCGTACACCGAGCTCGAAGTGGAGGGAACCGACCGGAAGTTCGGCGGCATCCTGCTCATGAACGACGCCTGGCCGCAGGAGATACCCCAGCACTGGATGCACTACTTCTCCGTCACCGACACCGACGCGGCCGCCGCGCGGGCCACCGAGCTCGGGGGCAGCGTCTCCGTGCCGCCGTTCGACCTCGAGCACGTCGGGCGGGTCGCCGTGCTCGACGACCCGCACGGCGCGTACTTCTCGGTGATCACCCGCCCCGCGCAGGGCGGGAAGGGCTGACCGCGGCGGCTCCCGGGGCGGTCCCCGGTCGCCGTGCCGTCATATCGACCAGGCCTGTTCCAGGTCGACGACGTCACCGGCGACGGTGAGCACGTCGGCGTCGAGATCGGCGCGTTCGGACAGTCGCAGGATGGATCCGTCCCGGTACTTGGCGTGCTCGGACGCCGAGTCCCACATGGACAGCACCAGGAAGTCGGACGCGGGTCCCTGCGCGAAGACCCCGCGCAGCATCCCCGGGGAGCCGGCCATGGCCGGGTTCCAGACCTTCTCCTGCATCAGCACGAAGTGCTCGACGCGGTCAGGCCGCACCTTGCAGTGCGCCAGCCGCAGCAGGTCGCTGTCGGCGAATCGGGGGCGGAAGCCGACCTTGACGTCCAGACGGTGCTCGAAGAGCTTGACGCCGAGGCTCTCGTAGGTGCCGGCCTGGGCGGCCGCGAGGCGGTCGTGCGCGCCGGCCATGAAGGCGTCGTAGTACTCGCGGTCCTCCCAGAACGCGAAGAGGTGCGCGACGCCCGGCTGGCTGCGGCTCCAGCCACCGCCCTGCCCCCGGAACCCCGGCTCCCCCATGAGCCCGTTGGCCCATTTCCGCTGCCCGCGCTCGAATCCGGCGCGATCGACGATTCCGCAGCGAATCCACTTCACCAGCACCGCGCCATCCTATGGCCCGCCGGTGGACCTTCCGCCCCATCGAAGGACCAACTCCCCTGAACGGGAGAGGAATACGATCACGCCATGGACGCCCTGTACCCGCGCCTCCTCGTCGAGGACTTCGGCACCGCCGCCCGCTTCTGGACCGCAGCCCTGCGCGACCTGCTCGGCATAGAGCCCGTCAAGGTGACCCCGCAGGCCGGATACGCCAACTGGGACCTGGGCGGCGAGGCCGCCCTCACCCTCTTCTCCCGCGCCGCGCTCGCCCGCACGATCGGCACCGAGGCGCTGCCCGCGCACGCCCCCGCACAGGACGCGGCCATGCTCGTCCTGCGGGTGGACGACGTCGAGGCGGCCGCGGGGAAGCTGACCGCGCACGGTGCGAGCGTCGTCACCGGACCCCGGGACCGGCCCGAGTGGGGCCCGGGGCTGCGGACCGCGCATCTGCGCACACCGGACGGCAGCCTCGTGGAGCTCCAGTCGTACTGACCGGGCCTCAGAAGGCCCGAAACAAATAGTCTTCAACAAAACCATCTGCTAGCGTCTTACCTGGGTCCCCGACAACCAGGAGACGACGCCATGCCCTTACGCGCACAGCTCTCGCCCGCGGCGGCGACCACGGGAGCCACCCCCGACCACCGATCCCGCGGACTGGCCCTCGCGGTCCTGTGCGCCGGGATGCTGATGATCATCCTGGACGGCAGCATCGTCACCGTGGCACTGCCCGCCATCCAGCGTGACCTGCACTTCTCCTCCGCCGACCTGACCTGGACCGTCAACGGCTACATGATCGCCTTCGGCGGGCTGCTCCTGCTGTCCGGCCGGCTCGGCGACCTCCTCGGACGCAAGCGGATGTTCATCGCCGGGCTGGCCGTCTTCACCGGGGCCTCCCTCCTGTGCGGCCTCGCCACCGGGCAGGCCGTGCTCATCGGCGCCCGCTTCCTCCAGGGCGTCGGCGGCGCGATGACCTCAGCCGTCAGCCTCGGCCTGCTCGTCACACTCTTCCCCGAACCCCGTGAACGCGGCCGGGCCATCGGCGCGTTCAGCTTCGTCGGCGCCGCCGGGGCGTCGATCGGCCAGGTGCTCGGCGGTGTGCTCACCCAGGCCGCCGGCTGGCACTGGATCTTCTTCATCAACCTGCCCATCGGGCTGGCGGCCGCGCTGTTGGCGGTGCGCGTACTGGAGCCCGACCCGGCACGTCCCCCCGCCCGGGGCGCCGACGCCCTCGGCGCACTCCTGGTCACGACGGGACTGATGACCGGCGTCTACACGATCGTCCAGACCGGCGGTCACGGCTGGGCCTCCGCACGCACCCTCGGCCTCGCCGCCTTGGCCGTGGCGCTCCTGGGAACCTTCGTGGTCCGCCAGGCGACGGCCGCGTCCCCGCTGCTGCCGCTGCGCATGTTCCGCTCGCGCGAGGTCTCGGGGGCCAACCTCGTCCAAGTGCTGATGATCTCCGCCCTCTTCGGCTTCCAGATCCTCATGGCGCTCTACCTGCAGAACGTCAAGGGGTACGGTGCCGCCGCCACGGGGCTTGCCATGCTGCCCGCCGCGCTGTCCATCGGCACCGTCTCGCTGCTGCTCTCCGCCCGGCTGAGCGCACGCTTCGGCGAGCGCCGCGTCCTGCTCACCGGGCTCGCCCTGCTCGTGGTGGCACTCGGTCTGCTCACCCGGCTGCCGGTCCACGCCGGTTACGCCGCCGACCTGCTGCCCACGATGCTGCTGGCGGCCGGCTTCGGCCTCGCCGTCTCCGCGCTGACGGTGCTCGGCATGTCCGGCGCGGGGCCGGCGGACGCGGGGGTCGCCTCGGGCCTGTTCAACACCACCCAGCAGGTGGGCGGTGCCCTCGGCGTCGCCGTCCTGTCCACCCTCGCCGGCTCCCGGACGCACGCCCTCGTCGCCGACGGGCACGACACCGCGTCCGCCCTCACCGCGGGCTTCCGCCTCGCCTTCGGCACCGGCGCGGCCCTGCTGGCCGCGGCGTTCGTGCTCGCGCTGGTGATACTGCGGCCGCGGCGCGAACGGGACGTCCCTCCGCCGGCCTGACGGCGAGCGGCCCGCAGCCGCTCCTGCCCACGACGGCGGCATCCGGAGCCGCCACGATCACGGGCCGCCGCCCCGTCCCAGGGCGGCGGCCCCGCTGAGAGGGCCGGGACGCCCGGACAGGGCGGCGGCCAACCCCACGTACGAAAAAAACAGAAAGAACTAGAGGAGCGTA